>JAZQRY010000001.1:0-5515 GCA_045629825.1 Candidatus Nanosyncoccus sp.
AATATAAACCTTTTGTGGGGGCAATACTTATTGTACGACATCCGAATTCGGGTGTAGCATATACGTATGTCAAGAACGGTGAAACGATAGAAGTTAATGAAATGATTAATAATGCGAATGGGCTAGGGACTTCGGTGAGTATTGACTGGGAAGCTAATGGCTTTAAGATTGAGCAAGTGGATTTTTGCGTGAATCCCGTAGGGGGCGAACAAAGGTCGAACCGACAGGATGTTAGAATAATTACAGGGGCAAAGAATGGGACCGGGATTGAGCTGGTGCCAGAGAGCGCGGAGGGTTACGCATGCGGAATGTAAAAAAAGGCTTTACTTTGATTGAATTATCGCTCTCGATTGCTTTTATTGCGATATTGTCGATTACGATAGTGTTAATTATTACTAATGCGATCTCGGCGTATCATAGGGGGTTAACTTTGAATCATATTAATTCTACAGGAATGGATTTAATCGATGATGTGAGGGGAACGATCCAGAATGCGCCGTCGCGCTCGATTGCGAATTTGTGTGAATCGGAATATGCAGCAGGTACTGCAAGGAATAAATGCGAAGAAGATAAGGCGAGAGAGTTCATTGTGGTGACGCAGAGAGCTAAAGTTACAGTAGCCGGTAAGACGATTGGCGAGTCGGTGCCGGTATTTGGGGCTTTTTGCACGGGTAAGTATTCGTATATTTGGAATTCGGGATATTTCTGGGCGGAGAATACGCAGGTGGAAGGAGTGCCGGCGGCGACTTTGGTTTATAATGGTAGTGGCAGCCCGGCGAGCGGATTCAAGATGCTTAAAGTAGAAGATAGTCGGAGAGCGGTATGTATCGCTGCCACTAGGGGTGGGACCAATGAGAATGTAGGAAAGGGCGATAAGTATGGTATGGATAAGAATTTTTCGGTATTTAATATTACCAATTATTATAATATGACAAATGAGTTGCCGGTCGATTTGCTTGCGGGGAGTGGAAATTTAGCTGTATATGATTATAATGCGGCTTTGCCGGCAGATAATGGAGAAGGGTTATTCTATGCGGCGACATTTGTGTTGGGTACGGTGCAGGGCGGAATTAATGTGATGGCGGCAGGGGATTACTGTGCGACGCCAGGCGGGTATCTATCTGCGGTAGAAAATATGGATTATTGTGCGATTAATAAATTTAATTTTGCGGCTCAGGCAACAGGAGGTTAAAATGAGAAAGATATTTAATAAAACTAAAAAAGGTGCAGCATCGTTTTATATGGTGGCATTTTCGACGTTGATTTTGATTGTGATCGTTACAAGCTTTGCGGCGGTGATTATTTCGGAAGTGACAAGGACGGCAAATGATGATCTCTCGCAGTCGGCATATGACTCGGCTTTGGCGGGGGTGGAAGATGCGAAATTGGCGATTTATAATTATCGGAATTGCCTAAATAATGGCGCAGTAGCAACGGCGCCTAATAGTGATGGTGTGTTATCTTGCGATGAGATTGTGTGGTATATGGAAAATCCGGATTGTGATATGGTAGGACATATCTTAGGGCGCATTGGGTCCGATGAAGAAGGAGAGACTATAGTGGAAGAATCTAGTACTGCGGCTAATAACATGGCTCAGGCATATACTTGTGTGGAAGTCAGTATGCCGACTGATTACCGGTCAACCTTGAGTTCGTCAAATCAAACGAGAGTAATTAAGACGAAGTTTGAAAACGTAGAAGCAAAGGATGTAAAGCAAGTGAAGATTAGCTGGTATTCGGACCAGCAGAAGTATAATTACACGAACTTCTCTACTTCGGGAGGAGTGAAGTTCCCAAGTGAGAGTGAAGCTGCGGTAGCGGTGCCGCCGACGATTTCGATTTCGATGCTACAGACGGCGCCAACGTTCGTGCAGGATGATTTTACGGTGACGAAGGGTGATCGTACGGATCGAGGGACTCTGTTCTTGGTGCCAGCAGGGGAAAGGGTGACGAATAATGGAGATAATTATTTGACGGCTTATAAATCGGATAGCGGTGCAAATAGAATAGATAAGAATGGGTTTTTGAAGTCCAATGATAAAGTATCAAAGAATTTACCATATGCGGTGTATTGTCCGGAGAATAGTGGAACAGAATTTGCTTGTTCGGTGACGATTGATTTGCCAGATCCAATTGGTGGCGATAGAAATGATGATACTTTTATTTTCTCAGTGACATTGCCGTATGGTAGTCCGTCGACGGATTTTGCGATGGAGTTTATGTGTGGGGATGGAGCTGTATGCTCGACTGAAACCATTGAAACTGAAGATGGAGGGACGGAAGAAGTGCCAACTAACGTAGCGGCGCTAGATGGGGTGCAGATCAAAATTGATTCGACGGGGCGGGCGAATGATATGTATCGTCGGGTGGAGACGAGACTTGAGCCGGAATCGGATTATCCTTTATCACTGACGGGGCCATTGGTGCTACTAGGTGATACTAATGAGACTTTATTGGATAAAAATTATACAGTAACTTGCGAGTATGATTTCTCGCCGACTTGTAGCCGGTGATAGTGTTGACAAAATAATTGGTTTGATATATAATGTAGTCATACGAGATGCCGTGGGGTAGAGCAGCCTGGTAGCTCGTTTGGCTCATAACCAAAAGGTCGCTGGTTCAAATCCAGCCCCCACAACCAGGTTTGATTAGAAATCAGTTTCGAGTTCAGCCTAAGTTACCCCCCTAACTTAGGCTGAATTAGGAGCTGATTTTTTATTTCTTGCGTCTAGATTTGTTGTCTACAGCGATTCCTTTGGCGGCGAGCTTTAGGGCGTGGCTGTAATTATTGAAGATGTGTGGTGTGCTGGCGAGCTCGAGTACGCTGAGATTGTGGCGCAAGACAATAGCGAGCTCGGTGATAAGTAGGCTAGCATGGGGAGCGACGACGGTGGCGCCTAGGAGATGATTCTGACGATCGGCAAGGAGCTTGATGAAGCCATGATGGAAATTCTCGATATGGCTGATGGCTAGTTCGTCGAATTTAATAAAGCTCTTTTTGTATTTGCGGTCGCGCTTGGCGAGATCGTATTCATTGAGCCCGATGACGGCTACTTCGGGAAAGGTGTTGACGGTGCGGATGAAACCCTGATAGTTAAGTAAAGTCTTGGTATGGTTGGCAAGATTGTTGGCCAGGGTAAAGCCTTCTTGCTGAGCGCGTTCGGTAGAAGAATCTCGACCGATACAGTCGCCAATAGCGTAGATATTTTTGGCGGATGTTTGGAAGTATTTGTCGACAGTAATACCGGCAGCTTTAAACTTAATGCCGGCGTTTTCAAGACCGCAATTTAGATTGGGCTGACTGCCAGTCGCAAGGACGACTGACTCGACACGGACCATACGTTCTAGATTGTCACTATGAAAAACTATTCGTTTACTAATGCCGTCGGACTCTAGAGCGACGACGCGAGAGCTAGGCAAGACTGAAATACCAAGTTTGTTTGTGAAGTAACTGGCTAATGTAGAGCCAACTTCGGCATCTTCACGTGGCAAGATATGCTCGGCCATTTCAAATAGCAGTACTTTAGTACCAAGCTCGGCGTAGTATTCGGCGATTTCGCAGCCAGATGCGCCAGCGCCAACTACGGCGACGACTCGAGGGAGACGACGGATGCGAATAGCGGATTCGGGAGTAAGAAAGTCGACAGAATCGGTGCCGGCAATTTCGAGTACTTTGAGCCTACTGCCGGTAGCAAGAATGAAAACATTGGCAGTATATTTTTGATTGCCGACGGAGATAGTATGCTTATCGAGAAAAGTGGCAAAACCTTTGATGCAGGTGATGCCGTGTTGTTCGAAAGGTTGTTTGTTGTTGCCACCGGCTTCGACGATGACTTTGAGTTGACGAGCGGAGATGGTAGGAAAATTAAAGGGGATATCTTGGTGGGCTAGCTCGGGGTAGGAAAGAAGTTTGCGGTAAGCGTGTGAAAAATCGAGTGCAGTGGCGTAGGGCAGATCACGTGTATTAAGATTTGTCCCACCGAAGAAGCGCCCTTCGACTAGTGCGACTTTCTTTTTATGTTTGGCTAATTCGATAGCAGCGGTAGAGCCGGCAGGCCCACTACCAATAACTATGTATTGAAAATCGTATTTTTTTCCCATATTTATATTATTGTATCACGATTTTGGTAAACGTAAGCCAAATCTGCGTGATATTTTTTGAGTTCTTGAGCAACTACGCGCGTTAAATCTTGGTGGGTAATGGAGGATTTATTTGATAGGGATTTCTTGGCGGCTTTTAGGGTTTTTTGGATGAATACTTCGGCGGCACCAGCGGGGATACCTAGAGCGCGGGCGTCGATTTTGAGTTCTTTTGTTAGGGTTTTAGTATCAAAAGTGACGGACGACTTTGATGGTTTCGATGATTTTGGTGGTTTTGATGGTTTTATTGATTTTGCAGTGGTCATAGTGAAAAAATCCCAAAAATAATTATTAATGAGGCGATGAGGAGATAAAGAATGCTGACAAAAAGACGAATGAAAGGTTTGCTCTTGACCCTAAAACGCTGGATAGAGGCGAGATGATAACCAGAGTCGGTAGCAAAGCAGATGGCGAGTAGTGGCGCGATGTTAATAAGGATAAAACCTAGGGCGAGTAAGGCTCTGATGACGAGCAGGTCACTACTTAGCATGATTTCGATTGCAACTAGAATATAGAGCGGGAGAGTGAAAATGAGTTCTGGCACGCTAGAAATGAAACCGAGTAGAAAGGCGTCGGAATTCGAACTGGCTAGACGGGCTTTGGAGTCGAAGTTGTGAGCAAGCGAGCGAGAAATGAATAACTTGGTACCATGACCTTTGCGGTAATAGTAGAAGGGAAATACGATGCTGAGTGTCAGCAGGATGCCGGCGATGAGCCAAAGGACTAAATCACTCGTGAGTCCGGAAAAAGTAAGAAAGGCAGAAGAAATAACGAAATAAATCAAAATGAATACTAGTGCAGTGAAAGTTTCGACGCCAAAAATGAAGCAAAGATTGGCGGTGGAAGCGGCTTTTTGGGTGTATTTACCATAGACATAATGAGAGAAAAGTGAGAAAAAACCAGGCTTAAGTTGCAAAAGCATCATGATAAGCATAGACAGAATTATGATTCCGACAGGGGCGAAAACACTCATGCTTCAATTTTATCATAAAGGGGGTTGCAATTCTAGTATGCGTGTGCTAGTTTTGCTCCATGAAAAAAATCATAGTATCAATCGTCTTAATTATCGGAGCAATTCTAGGTGCTTACTTTGGCCTAAATTTGCGAGTATTAGCGGCAGAATTGGACGAGGTATCACCTCATGATTTGTACATAAAGGCTGTCAATCCTGGTTATACCGTGGATGGACAAAGCAATGTCGGAGAATTTATTGAGATTGCTAGAGAAAACTCCGACCAACCGTTATCGCTCGCTGGCGTCACTGTAAGCTATACTAATACAAGCGGGAATAGATCAGTGATTTTTCAATTTCCCGAGAACAGTTGGATGGTCGGCGAGGCTCTCCTTCTACGCTTGGCTAGCTCTCCGGGTGCGG
>JAZQRY010000002.1:0-9175 GCA_045629825.1 Candidatus Nanosyncoccus sp.
GTGGAAGGGAAGATTTTGGCGGCTACATATGCGCTAGCTCAAAATGTGCCATATCTCGGGCTATGCCTTGGAATGCAAGCAGCTTGCATAGCGGCGGCTCGCAAAGGCGGAGTAAAGGATGCCAATTCGGAAGAGTTTGGAGCGAAGGAAGAGGATGGAAATAATGTAATATACATTATGGAAGGTCAAAAGGGCAAAGAATCTACCGGCGGGACGATGCGGCTAGGGGACTACGAGGCAATTCTGACGCCAAAGTCTAAGACGGGGAAGATTTATGCTAAGTATGAAACTGGAGAAGAGACGGAAGAAGGGCGAAAAATCGTAGAGCGACATCGACATCGTTACGAAGTGAATCAGAAGTTCTTATCAGAGATGGAAGCTGGTGGAGTAGTGGTGTCGGGATCTTCACCGAACGGAAAGTTGGTGGAATTTATCGAAGCGCCGAAAAATAAATTCTTTGTCGCGACACAAGCGCATCCGGAATTTAAATCGCGACCGCTAGATGTACACCCATTATTCATGGAGTTTATGAGAATTGTAAAACAAAGCTTATGATATAATGGTATTATGGATGAAAAGAATGTTCAACTCAAAAGACGTGAAAACGAAGAACGAATAACGGAGGAGCGAGCGCGGATTCTTCGGTTGCCGTATCTAGACACAAGATCTTTTGAAGAAACGATTCCGCTAGTAGATGGGCTATTAAAGGTGCCGCAGATGCACGCTGCGCATATTCTCCCATTGCAGAAGGGGGGCGGTGAAGAACATTATCAATTCATGGTGACGAGCCAGACGCCGAATTCGCTGATCGCTAAGATGCGACAGGACTATGCGGATGAAGGCGAAAGGGTGGACTTTTTCCTGATTTCAAATTCGGCGTTTGAAGTGTTTATGCTAAGATATGATCCGCCAAAGGAAGTTCATTATGATGATATTAAGATAGCGGGGGAAGGTGATTCGGAGACAATTAATAGTGTATCACAGACTTTGGCGACAGTATCGACAGAGAAAGTGTTTGATTTTCTAATTGATCAGGCGGATAAACTTGGTGCGAGTGATATTCATATTGAGAATATGCGGGATAACATCCGGATTCGGATGCGGGTGGATGGGATTTTGCACCCGGTGGCGAATATTGATAGGGACAAATATCGGATTTTTATGGGGGAATTGTCGTCGCGGGCGAACGTATCGACAGCGTCGAATGAGCCACAGTCGGGGCACATGCAAAAAGAAGTGATTAATGGCGATAAAACGTATATCTTAAACATTCGTGTAGAGACGATTCCGACGATGTATGGGCAGGATGCGGTGCTTAGGCTATTTAACTTTGATGAGTCGTTACTGAATTTGGATCTACTTGGGCTATCGCAGGAAGAATTAGGAATATTAAACGAAGTGATTTCGCATCCACGAGGATTGGTGCTGATGGTGGGGCCGACTGGGTCGGGTAAGTCTACTACGCTCTATTCGATGCTCAATGCTTTAAATACGCCAAGTCGTAAAATTATTACTCTGGAGGATCCGATTGAATATGGAATTACGGGGATTTCGCAGATTCCGATTAATACGAATGATGGGGGGTCGTTTGCGGAAGGGTTGCGCTCGGTACTTCGGCTAGACCCAGATGTAGTAATGGTGGGCGAGGTGCGCGACGCGGATACGGCCAAGACGGCGATTCAGGCTTCGATTACGGGCCATTTGGTGCTATCGAGTTTCCACGCTAATTCTACGGCGGCAGCTTTTTCGCGGATGATTGACTTAATTGGGGTAAATCCGATTTTTGCGAGTTCGATTAGACTACTGATGGCGCAGAGATTGGTGCGAAAATTGACCGATTCGAAGAAAGCACGACCGGCGACGGAAGCAGAAACTAGTTATATTCGGGAAGTATTGGATGGGGTGGCTAGCGAAAAGCTGAGTGGGCTGAATTTGGAGCAGATAACACTATACGATGCGGTACCAACGGAGCAGAATCCATTCGGTTATGATGGACGGACGGTGATAGTAGAGCAGTTAATTGTGTCGGATGATATTCAAAAATATCTGCGGGGGGATGTGGCGGAGATTAATACTACCGAGATTGAAAAGACGGCTAAAGAGAATGGAATGTTGACTCTAGAGCAAAAAGGGGTGATAGCGGCACTACGTGGTGAAACAACGCTGGAAGAAATTTCGCGAGTTATCTAATTATATTTATTATTGCTTGATAGTATATAAACTTGCGAAATGATATGATATAATGGGATGTATGGCAGACAAAATGGTTTCAGACTATAATGGATATGATTATAAGAAGATTTTCTGGGAAGATGCAGATCGGGAGTATGAAGATCAGGCAGATAGGATAGCGATTCGGAAGTTACTACCTAAGCGGATGAATAAGTTTGCGGATATTGGGGGTGGATATGGAAGACTGGCGAATGAGTATCTGAAACGGGCGCATAAAGTATATATCTTTGATTATTCCAAATCTGAACTGAAACAAGCTAAAGAGATTTATGGTGATAAGATAGAGACGCGGGCGGGGGATATCTATGAATTACCATTTAAGGACAATGAGCTAGATGGGCTGATGATGGTACGCGTGACGCATCATCTGAAGCATATGGACAAAGCAATAGCTGAGCTATATCGCGTACTAAAGCCGGGCGGAGTGGCGGTAATAGAAGTAGCAAATAAGCGAACTTTGCCAAAAATGGCGCGCTATGTGACGCGGCGATCAAAAGTGAATCCATTTGATCTTAAGGTGGCGAATTATAAGGATATTAGCAAGGATGGGTTCTATAATTATCATCCGAAATATGTAGAAGAGCTATTTAAGAAGGCAGGATTTAAGCAGGAAAGAGTATTATCGGTATCGAACTTTAGGAGTAGCGCGCTAAAGAAGGTATTCGGCACGAAGAATCTAGTAAAGATGGAGATAAAGGCTCAGGGGATGCTGGCGCCGATTAGGTTTGCGCCATCGATTTATTACAAGTTGCGTAAGCCGGAGTAGAAAGAAAGCTAAATATGTGGTATAATTAGGGGGCAATAGTCTTCCTTTCGGGCTATTGTGTTATTGTTATGCAGTGCCGGCTCTTCCGGCACTGTGGGCTCGTCGTTCAACGGATAGGACATATCCCCTCTAAGGATACAATGCTGGTTCGATTCCAGCCGGGCCTACCAAGTAAGAACCCGACTTTGGTCGGGTTTTTACTTGGTATGGCTCTCTGGAATCGTACCATGTGGTTCGCATCGAGCGCGAAGCGCGAGATTCCCCCTTCCAGCCGGGCCTACCAGCAAAGTCCCCAGCTATAGCTGGGGTTTTTGCTTTGCGGAAAGATAAAAGCTAATGCGGACCTGGAGGATGCGCTGTATGAGTGCTTTTTGATGGCGAGACGATGCAGTCGTATGCGGGGATGGGGGCAACACGCAGCGTTGTATGCGGTGGTGAAAAAAATAGTGGATAGGCTGGTCGCATAAATTATTTTCAAAAGTCGCCCCCCATCGGTGTGATATACTCTCCACGGTATATTATATAATATCTGTAATCTGCACAGTAAGAGTGCTGTAATTTGCGCAGTACCTTACTTTTCTGACTTTTCGGAAGTCGTATCTTAATCTTCGTCGATAATGGCGAGATGGGAGTCGTCGAGCTGGGACTGGTCGACGGGAGATGGGGAGCCCATCATAAGATCGACGCCGGAGCCGTTCTTGGGGAAGGCGACGATGTCGCGGATGTTGTCTTGATTCTCGAGAATCATAAAGATGCGATCGAGCCCAGGAGCGCAGCCGGCGTGCGGTGGCGCGCCAAACTTGAAGGCGTTAAGCATACCGCCGAATCTTGACTCGACATATTCGTTGTTGTAGCCTAGAATATTAAAGACTTTGTACATAATATCTGGATTGTAATTACGTACGGCGCCGGAGCAGACCTCGTAGCCGTTCATGACCATGTCGTATTGGTCGGCCTTCAGGGCAAGTTTCTCTGCGTCAGTATTAGCTTCTTCTAGAGCTTTAAGGCCGCCCTTTGGCATGCTGAATGGGTTGTGGCCGAAGTCGAGTTTGCGGTTAGTCTCGTCCCACTCGTAGAATGGGAAATCTATTACCCAAGCGTAGGATATTTCGTCGGCATTAGTTAGCTTGAAATGATCGGCAAAGGCGATTCTGAGCTCGCCTAATACTTTATTTACTAGAGAGCGGGTGTCGGCACCGAAGAAGACGGCGTCGCCTGCTTTGGCGCCAGTTAATTTTTGGACTTGCGAAATCTCGGATTCGGACATGAATTTCAGGATGGGCGACTTCGGACCTTCGGGAGTGTAAAGAATATAGGCTAGACCGCCAGCGCCGAGCTTGCGGGCTTTTTCTGTAAATTCGTCGATCTCACGACGAGTGAGTGAAGCGGCGCCTGGTACGCAGAGTGCCTTGACGCATTCGGTCTGGAAGACTTTAAAGTCGGTATCCTTGAAGGCTTCGGTGAGATTGATGAGCTCTAGGGCGTAACGAAGGTCGGGTTTATCAGTGCCGTAAGTATCCATGCTAAATTCATAAGGTAAGCGAGGGATGGGGCTGTCTTTGGATATAAACTTTTTGGCGGGCTTGGAGCGCATGACGAGCTTCTTGTGGCCGAAGTCTTGAGCGAGCTTCAAGAATAGTGGCTCAATCTCGGAGCGGACGACTTCGCCGTCGTCGACAAAGGCCATCTCCATGTCGAGCTGGTAGAAATCACCGTAAAGCCGATCGGCGCGAGGGTCTTCGTCGCGGAAGCAAGGAGCGATTTGGAAGTAGCGATCGACACCGCCTACCATTAGAAGTTGCTTGAATTGCTGTGGAGCCTGAGGTAGGGCGTAGAATTTGCCCGGATGCAATCTAGACGGCACGAGAAAGTCGCGAGCACCTTCGGGGGAAGAGTTGGCCAGAATCGGGGTGGTGATTTCGGTGAAGTTATGCTCGTGCATATAATCACGGATGAAGCGGTAGAAATCGCTACGGTCCTTTAAAATTTGCTGCATGGAAGGGCGACGAAGATCGAGATAGCGGTACTTCAAACGCATTTCTTCGGAAGATTTCTCGCCGTCGTCGTGAGTATTGACTGGGAGAGGCTGGGATTTGTTTAAGATGATTAAATCTTGGACGACTAATTCGATCTTGCCGGTAGCGATGTTGGGATTGACTAATTCGGGGGCGCGCTCACGGATGGTACCGGTAGCTTTGATGACGTATTCGTCGCGGACGGCTTCGGCCAATTTGAAAGAATCAGCATTATCGGGAGTGACGACGAGCTGGATGATACCGGTATGGTCGCGCAGGTCGATAAAAATCAGCCCACCGTGGTCACGGCGTGAATTAACCCAGCCCTCTACCATGACGGACTGGCCTAATTGGTCTTTTAAATCTATAGCTAGAATTCTCATATCTGTAATTATACCATATTTATCAATTTAATAAATAATCAAGTAAGAGTTGGATGGTGAAAAAACCAACGAGAGAATCGTCGGCGTCTACGACGAGAAAATAGTAGCTATTGGTGCGCTCGATTTCTTCGACGGCGTATTTTAAGGAATCGGTAGCATGAAGATAATATACCTTCTTTGACATGTATTTCTCGGCGCGGTCGGTACGTTTGATCTCGAGAGCATTTAGGGCTTCGGTATGGATGATGCCTTTGACCTTTTCTTGATTGTCGACAACGGGGAAATTAGTGAAGCCGGATTTGTATAATTTATCTAAGACTAGGGGACCTAAGATGTCTTTCTGATTGACAAAAATCATATCTGACTTCTTGACCATGAGCTCGCCGACTTGACGCTCGTCAAAGCTCATGATGGCGGCGATGCGAGCACGGTCGCGGTCACTTAGTATTTTTTTAGGCGTGCGGCGTAAGATGTCAATAAAATCTTGAAGAGACTTGGGAGTGTACTTTGGCTGGGGTGGCTTGGGCGCGCGGTATTTCTCTAACTTCGGGTCGATTAGTTTTACGAATTTTTGCATTATACTTTGCCACATATTAATATTATAGCATTTTTTGCTGGGTAAAAAAATCCGCTAAGTCGGCATGAGAGATGCGGAGATAGCGGATTATCTATAACTAATTATTTCTTCTTGCGGAGAGTTAAGAAGCCGTTGCGTGGATTCTCGCAGACTTCGCGATCTTCTGGTAAGTCACAAGGAGTACCCTTGCCACCGTTCTCATCTTTGGTAAAGAAATAAATTGTCTGAGGCTTGCCGCCGCGTAGAGTAACTTCTGATTTGTGTAGATAGTATTTCACACCTTTACTGTTGGTATGTTCGTAAGCCATTTTAGCTTTCCTCCTTAAATTTATAATATACTCTAATGTTATGACCCCTAAGCTTAATTGTCAAGAGCTTTTTTGGACAAAATTAGAATTTTGCATGTTTTTAGACAAATAACAGGGCTAGACGGAGTATAATCCAAAATATCATTCTGATAAAAATTACAACAATAATGATAATGGTAAGTAAGATTGCGAAGCCGGAAAGTGTGGGAGCCCAAATGGGCGATGAATATTCTTTGCGATATAATTCGGTGGATGGGAGGCTGGCGACGATTTTGTCTTGTAATTCGTCGGCGGCAGGGTATTTATTGATTTCGGACACCATGCAGTTGATGAAATTGGCATCGTTCCAAGTCCAGCCGTTGGCGATGGCTTGGGGCTGACATACGGCGCTAGCCATAGCGTAGACGTTGCCATTGGGGTTGGTGTCGTCGGATAGCTTCGCTTCTGCTTCGGCTAGAGCGGCGTTGGCAGCTCTGATGTATTGATGCTCTAAATAGAATGGTCCAGTTCCGAAGGTGATTTTTTGCTCGCCGTTATCATCTACTACATTAATAATAATATGCGAGAATACAAAATCTTTTAATTCATTTAATGTACTCATGGTGGCTTGATCGTCTTCGGCGACGTCGGCGGCGAGAACCGCATCTCTTAGCTCGGTCATTCGTACGTGATCGATTCGAAGCAAAGTCGCGTCAATAAAAAGTAGTGGAATCAAGACAACGATTAATTGCCAAGTCTTTACTCTGTGAAATTTGCGACGCCCACGTTTTTTCATACTTATTATTATAGCATGATTGTTTTTGTGATATAATGGTGAAAAGGAGTTATTTATGACAAAATACAAAGGTTTTTCAGTGCTAGGCGTCATTATAGGTGTAGTGGTGGTGGCTCTGATTGGATTAGCGGCTTATGCTGTAATTGATGGTAATAATAAGGCTGTAGACTATAGCAAATATGATTTCAATACTATCATCGAGGCGAATTCCGATAATGGCAACATTGGCGATCATGTGAAGGGTTCGGCGGATGCGCCAGTGATAATTTATGAATATGCAGATTATCAATGCCCGGGATGTGCGTCAATTAATCCGCGGGTTAATAAAGTGATTGAGCAACTGGATGGGAAATTGGCTGTAGTGTATCGTAATTATTTGCTTTCTTATCATAAGAATGGCACAGCGGCGGCTTCGGCGGCGGAAGCAGCGGGATTGCAAGGCTATTGGAAGAAATTTGCTGATAAGCTATTCGATACTCAGGGAGAATGGGAGTCGGCTTCGACTTCTGAACGCACTGCAATATTTGAGGGGTATTTTGAAGAAGTGTCAGGTGGCAAGGGTGACATGGATAAATTCAGAAGTGATATAGAGAGTGATGCAGTATCGAAGAAAATTAGCTTCGATATGGGTATCGGTAAGCGTGTAGATATCCAGGGTACCCCAGCCTTTTATATTGACAATCAACTTATCTCGTGGGGGAGTGAAGGTAGCGTCACAGTAAATGGTCAGACTATTTCCTGGGAGTCTTCTCGTACTGGTGAAGAATTTATCAAGCTAATCAAAGATATCGTTGAAGCTAAACTAGGTGAATAAAATAAAGAGCACCGTATCGCGGGGTTGCGTCGGTGCTCTTTTTTATATTTCTATAAACTCCTGCCAGGCGGCGGGGGGTATTTTTGACTCTTGGCGGTTAGTTGACCGCTTTAGCCTTTTGATACGCATGTATCTGATTATCTCCTTAATGTTTTTCGCTCTAACGACCGCACCCACCTCGCAAAGGTAAAACCTTGGGAAATAACGAGCGATAAAGAATATTCTAGCAAAGGTTGGGGAAATGTGCAAGGGTAAGTGGATTGGTAGGGATGCCAGGACTCGAACCTGGGACACTGCGTGTATAAGACGCATGCTCTAACCAACTGAGCTACATCCCCGTCTATTTATATTTTATCACAAAATGCTATAATAGTAAGCATGAGAGCATTGAAGACGAAAATTCGTCGGATTAACTATTTGCTGAAGCATGATTTTTTGACGGTGGAGAATATTGTGCTATTATTTGCCATAATTCTTTGCTTGGTATGTACTTATCAATCAATAGTGTCGATGTCGCGCAACTGGGAATTGTCGGAAAAATTGACGGCGGAGAGAAGAGAGCTTGAGCTTGTCAATGTGGAGGTTGAGATGAAGGAACTCGAAAATGAATATTTGGCTTCGGATGAGTATCAGGAGATTTTGGCGCGGAAAATATTAGATAAGCAATTGCCGGGTGAGAATATGGTGGTGATGCCGGAGAATTCGGATGAAGCAAAAAATAAGCATCAAGTAACAGAAGTTGCAAAAACCGAGAAACAGTCTTATTCGAATTTTGAAAAATGGATGATGTATTTATTTCCAAGTTACTAAAATGAAAGAACTTATGGTATAATGTGATTATGCGAAGTAGAAAAAGAGGGTTTACGCTAATTGAGGTCTCGCTGTTTTTGGCGATTACTGGGGCTCTGTTTGTGGCGGTGACGATTGGCGTGCAGAATTCGATTTTTCAGCAAAGATTCAATGATTCGGTACAGAATTTTGAAGAGTTTCTCAGGACGGCTTATGCTGAGACGATGAACGTCCAGAATACGGGCAATGGGCGCTCGGGCGAAGCTATTTATGGCAGGTTGATAACATTTGGGGAAAGGCATGGATTGAGCGGGGAACGGATAACGGATGAAAGTGTTAATAATATATATATGTATGATGTCATAGGAAAGATTGGCGATATTGGGACAGGGAATGTACTTAGTACGCTAAATAATCTGTCGGCTACGGTGACGATAGAAAAAGATGGTGAAGTGAAGCCGGCTGGGATTATCGAGAATTATGTCCCGAGGTGGGGGGCAGTGATAGAAAAAACCG
>JAZQRY010000003.1:0-9104 GCA_045629825.1 Candidatus Nanosyncoccus sp.
CATTTACGTTAGTAGCTCCTATAGCATATATAGCAAATCCATTAGCATCATTACAGAAGGTAGTGAGTGTAGTAGTACCGATACCATTCTCATAGGTACTACCAGTTGCTCCTGACCAGGTACCTGGTTCTATGGTGGCGGGATGAGTATTCTGTCCTACACCACTCATGGTACAGGCCGAAGGGATCGTGATGGAGACAGAGTCAGTGGTATTGGTGTCGGCGGAGACTGAAGTAGAAGAAAGGATAGCTGCAGATAAAGTGGTTAGACCTAAGAGACTCCCCAAGCAGAGAATAAGAACATTAGTAATAGAATCGTAATTTGTATGATCTTTCATGGTTATTATTTTACATTAAGCTTATGCTTTTCGCAAGATTATTCTCCATTTGTAATTATTCTCCATTCTTCACATTCAATAATCTTCCGCCTAACTCCCGCACCTATGCTATAATGTATCTATGCAAATCGTTATTCCAGAGTTAAATAACCCAATTATTCAGTCCGCTATTCAAGAATTCCCCGATATCAAATTCCTGTCCGCCGACGATCTCACCACGGCCATAGAAATACTAAAAGCCGGCCAAGCTGACACTATGCTCTCTGGTATCGACTACCCTTCTCGCGACGTACTTATAGCCTACAAAGACAATTTACCACTCAAATCTCGCTTTTTCTCTAGTTGCTTCATCTGCCAAAAAGGCGACCAAATCTTCGCTCTCGCCGACGGCGGAGTCAATAAACTACCAGATCAAGACCAATTCTACTGCCTAGTCGAAGATACCGCCTATACTTTCTCCGCCTTCACGGGACAGCAGCCCAAAATTGCCTTGCTCTCTTATTCCACCAATGGTAGCGGTGGCAAAAATCCCGATCTCGACAAAATTCACTATTGTATCGACAAAATCCGAAATAATCATCCCGACTGGCTCATCGACGGCGAAATGCAGCTCGACGCTGCTATCGACCCCAACATCTGCCACAAAAAATTCCCTACTTCAACTGTCAAAGGCGATGCCAACATCTTAATCACCCCCGATCTCAATTCTGGCAACATTCTCTACAAATCCATGGAACGCTTCGGTGGCTTTACTTGCGCTGGCCCCATCATTCAAGGCTTCCAAATCCCCCTCGCCGACCTCTCCCGCGGCTCCACAGTCGAAGATGTAATTCTAACAATAAAAGTATTAAAGGAGTTATTATGAAATTTTTTGGTACCGACGGTATCCGACAGCCATCCGACAAATTCACATCAGACTTTATCACTACTCTCGTAGAAGGTTTAGTTAAATACGCCGGCGACGAGATTAAAGTCCTCATCGCAGGTGACACCCGTGAATCCACCGACTGGATTCTCGCCGATCTCGAAGCCGCTCTTGAGACTTTTGGTGTCGAATATTTCAATGCTGAAGTCTTACCCACCCCTGCTATTTGCTACTGTTTCTACGAAATGGGCTTCGATTTCGCTATTGCCGTTACCGCTTCTCATAATCCATATACCGACAACGGTATCAAAAT
Organism: Candidatus Nanosyncoccus sp.; assembly: GCA_045629825.1. Classification (GTDB taxonomy): domain Bacteria; phylum Patescibacteriota; class Saccharimonadia; order Saccharimonadales; family Saccharimonadaceae; genus Nanosyncoccus. Next base: position 1,516 of record JAZQRY010000003.1, read on the forward strand.
CTTCGAACGCGGCAAAAACGCCGGCACTAAGCTTTCTAAGCTTGGCTGCGAGACCATCGAGAGCGTTCTTATCGAAAATAGAATCTACGACCCTATCCCACCGACTCTCCGCGAAAGCCTTCATGCCGATGCTCTAGATCTCTACCGCGAACATCTGACCAATTACGTTAGTCCAGCCGATCTTAGCAGTCTCAATCTCGCTCTCGATTGCGCCAACGGTGCTACTAGCGTCATCAATAAGACTGTCTTCGAGCAACTCGGTACCCCCCATGTCGAAGTCATCAACTCTGACGCTAATTTTGGCACCGCTATTAACCACAACTGTGGCAGCACTCATCTAGAAGCGCTTCGTCAATATGTCCTTGATCGCCAGCTCGACTTCGGAGCCGCTTTTGATGGCGACGGCGACCGCTGTCTCTTAATCGATGAAACTGGCGAAATAGTAGATGGCGACCAAATCCTAGTCATTCTTTCTGAGTATCTAGATCTCGACACAATCGCTACTACTGTTATGACCAATCAAGGCTTCCTAAACTGGGCCAAACAAAACAACATCAAAACCGAAATCACAGACGTCGGCGATTCTAATGTCTTTGCCGCTATGCAAGAAAAAAATATCGCTCTCGGCGGCGAACAATCCGGTCACATTATTCTTCCAGGTGAGCCCACCGGTGACGGCATGCTTACGGCACTAATGATTGCCAAGGTTATCAGCGACACTGGCAAATCGCTCCACCAACTCGCATCCGCCATGCAAAGATTTCCTCAAGTCATCGTCAACATGACCGCCGACGACCAGCAAAAGCAAGCCTTTAAAGGAAGTAAAGCCGCCGAAAACCTTCTCCAAGAGTATAGTCAAAAGCTCGAACCAGTCCAAGGTCGCCTACTCGTCCGCCCTTCCGGTACCGAACCCCTCATCCGCATCACGATGTGGGGCAATGATGCTTCCACTATCGATAATCTCGCTAACGAGCTAAAAGATAAATTAGGAGAAATTTTATGAAAATCACCAAATTAACAGAATACTCAAAAGAGACAGCAGATAGAATTAGGGAATTACTAATTCAATTATCGAGAAGCGGCAAAGATCGTGGCGAAATCCCCAAAGAATGGTTTGACGACCTTATCTCTTCGCCATATCACGACATGCTCCTAGCTCTAGACGACGAAGGTAAAATTATCGGTATCGCCACCCTGTCCGTCACCATGGGTCCCATTACCCGCAAAAATGCTTATCTCGAAGACTTCGTCACCGACAGTACCATCCGCGGTCAAGGCGTCGGATCTGCCCTTTGGGACGCCATGCTAGAATGGTCCGCCGAGAAAGGCTGTGGCAATCTCGTTTTTACCTGCGGCAAAGGTCGCGAAGCATCTCAAGAATTCTACAAGCACCACGGTGCCGAGATCTACGAAACCAACTTCTTCCGAAAAAGCATCGAAAATTAACGAGTCAATTTTACTTTCTTTGACGAATCCAAACCTACACTCATAGCGTATAGCAAAATGGGCAACAAATAAATATGCAATGCATTGGGGAGCCCTGCAAAAAACAGCAGGGAAATACCATATGCCACCATTAAGCTAAGTAGCATCAAACCACTAGGCGCTCTTAGCATAGCTTTTATAGCTACGCACAAAGTTATAACCAATAATAATATACCAACTATCCCCGTTTCAAGCAGTAAGCTCACGTACTGATTTTGCACAATTTCCTTTGGTGTCGAAGAAAGTCCAGCATTATATAGCGCCTGACCCGCACCACCTAGTCCTACACCCAGTAGCATAGTTTTCACGTCGCCACTCCAAACCGTAAGCGCCGCATTGTTCAATTTCACTCTCGTGTCCGTAGATTCTGCTACATATCCATCAAATACCGCCTTTTCACCGTCATTACCATTCTCAATTTCATCCCTGTTTTCTTCAAAGTTTTCCACAGGGTTTTCCACAAGCGTATCATTCCCCTTTATATCTATAATCCCTAGCGATAGATGATTTAACACCTTAGCTACTCCCGTGCTAAAAGTATCATCCATCGGGCCAACTTCCGCCATCACTCCCTGAGCCACCAGCGTCACTCCGAAGGCCATGACTACCGTCACCCACACCAGTCCTACGCGTTTCACGATTCCCCGTTTACAATCCCCTTGTTTTACTACCAGTTTCTCGCTCTTTCTTGCTCGCCTCCGCCAGCTCGCCACTAGCACCGCCACCGTCATAAATACCAGCCCTACAATAGACGCATAAATCGCCCCCCTCGAAAACGTTAAGAACAATGTCACCGCAATTACGAAAAAGCAAGTAGCATCCGCATGCGATCTCAAGCGAAACATTCGCCAACCCGTTAAAAATAGTGGCGCCAGAAGCAAATTTCCCATAAATTGTGGTTCTATCGCAAATCCATTCGGATGCGGGAACCCAAACATCCTATACGTACACCCCGCACACATCAGCGTATACTCTTTCCCTACACCAGCCAGATCCAATATACACTGCACTATACACCACGTGCATACCACAAGAGTCGAACCCATAAACCACTTCCACCACATACTTCGAAACTCTACATCAAACAATTCACGAAAACTCCACATCCCATATCCTGCGAATAAAATCAACCACAGAATCCCTACCGTCAACACTCCCCGCGTCACATTCAGTGACCAAATCAAAGAAACCGTAAGCCACACTGGCAGCAGTATCCATATCCACCACTTCCCCCTAAGCCCCCGCAACAATCTCTTCCTTATAACCATCATCACTAGCGCCAACAAATCAAACAGCACCAGCCATATCAACGGCAACGACAGCTCGAAATTCATCGACTCACTACTACCTAACGAGATGACTGGACGATAAGAAAAAAAGAGCACCAACGGAAGTACATAAAGAAAACCTTTAAACAAAAAATCAAAGTATAAAGAGCATGAACTGTTCTTATTTTTATTTGACTTTTTCACCTACAAAATCCCTGATTTCTTTATCAAATCTCTCTTCACTGAATTCATCCGCCGTTTTCGATACTTTCGCCCGTAAAAACTTCATCTTCTCGAATTTAGCAATCGCATCCGAGAGTGACTTTACACTCTGTCTCGGAAACAATACACCATTAGTTCCATCTTTCACATAATCAGAGGCTCCACCCTTGCCATAAGCAATCACCGGACAGCCCACCGCCAGCGCTTCCACCGGCGCAATCCCGAATGGTTCCAGGCTAGGAAACAAATATCCCTTCGCCCCTGCCAAATATTTCGCTAATTCATCTCGCTTCATAATCGGCAAGAATTCCACCCATTCCGACCCATCAGCCATTTTCACTAGCTCTTTATGCTCCGGCCCATCTCCAATCACCAGCAATTTCTTTTTTAATCTCAAACACGCTCCCACCGCAAGATCAATCCGTTTCCAATTCACCTGCCGACTCGTAGTAATATAGTATTCATCCGCATCCACCTTATCTGCCATACGAAAATCATCTACTTCCACAGGCGGATGAATAATGGTCGCATCGCGTTTGTAATATTTAGCAATCATTTCTTTTGCATATTCCGAAATTGTTACGAAATAATCCGGCTTTTGCGCCGATTTATAATCAGCTTTCCTAAGCGGCTTCACAAATAACTTAAAGAAGAATCTCACTATCGGATTCAAGATTCCAAATCCCGGATTCTCGACATAATCATCATACATCTGCCAATAATATTGTGTCGGCACATGGCAATACGAAATATGTACCCCATCCGGCACATTCACCGCCTTTGCTTCTGCCCCAGTTACCGATATTACCAAATCATATCCCGACAGATCCAATTTCTCAAAATACCTTTGCCTGAGAGGTCCCCAAAATCTCCTGAGTTTTGCCGGCAACTTCTGCATCCATCCCGTCCTGACATCCGCGCCATCAAACCAATCTATCCCCTTCGGATTATATTGCGAAGTATAAATGGGCGCCTTCGGATACAATTTATGGATTCTAAGCAGCACCTTTTCTGCTCCCCCCACATTAGTTAGCCAATCACACACTAGGGCTACTTTCATTATTTTGCACCATCCTTCTTAAACACTACAGCAATCGTCCTAAAGAATATCTGAAGATCTAGCGTCAAAGACCAATTCTTGACATAGTAAATATCTAGCGCCCTTCTCTCTTCAAACGGAATATCTCGTCGCCCCGACACTTGTGCTAGCCCCGTGAGACCCGACTTCACCGTAAGAATCAATGATCTATCACCATAGTCCCTAAGCTCCCCCGGTAGCAAAGCTCTCGGCCCAATCAACGAAATATCCCCCTTCAAAATATTAAATAGCTGTGGCAATTCATCTAGCGATGTCTTCCGGATAAAATGCCCAAACTTCGTAATACGCGGATCGTTCTTCATATAATCGCCATCCTTGCGATATTTCTTAATCAATTCCGGTTTCCCCATCTTCGTAAAGGCCTCTTCCGCCGTCATTCCACTATATTCAGATTTCATCGACCGAAACTTATAACACCTAAATCTCCGATTATATCTAGTTAGTCTCTCATCCACATAGATCGGCGAATGACGCCAATCTGTCACTTTCAAAATCACCCACACAATCACCATCGGTATAATAGCAAGCACAATAGCAACTAAGCTAAACAAAATATCAAAAATCCGTTTAATCACCGCGTACCCACCACTAAGCGGCGTCGTCTTCACCATCACTGCTGGCACATTTCCCACTAGCTCCAGCTCCCCGAAATGCGAAGAGAGCGCCGTCTCGCTCGGCACAAAATAATACCACAAATGATGCTGCACTGCCTGCTTATATACATATTCCGTAGACTTCTCGTCTGTTTGGAATATCACATCCGGCCGAGACTTCTTCAAGGCATCCTTCAGCGATGAATATTGTTTCTTCCTTAAGTCCTTCGGTATGAATCTTCGCCCCGCTACAATCCCGGCCAGCCTGTATCCCGACTCCGGCACCGCCGCAATATAATCCGCCAAATATTCTGTATTTTTATGATTACCAATAATAATTGCCCGCTTTGTCCCATAATCGCTTTTGAATATCTGCTTCACGAATAATCTTAAAGCAATCCTCTCGACCAAAAGAAATACAAAAGATAGTACCACCGAAGTAAGTGCCATCACTCTCACCGGGAAAATATTCTCCCCCTTAAAGAAATCGTACACGATTAGCGCCGCCACCGACAGTACTGCTGCAAGTATCAATCTCCCAATTTCCGCAAGCCGCGACTTGCCGAGAAATATACTTTTACGATACAACCCTAAAGCTGCTAATATTATCAACATAATCGGCACAAGTAGCGCCACTGTCAAAATAAAATCCGATATTTGCGACTCAAACATATACGGTCTAGGATCCACATAAATCCGAATGAGATAAGCTGCCGCAAACGACAAAATTAACGCCACCGCATCACCCACTACTAAACCGAGTCTCAAAATCAAATCCGATTTTCTCTTCATACATATATTATATCAAAAAAGAACCAGAATTCACTTCTGGTTCTTTTTATCGACCTTTATTCTACCGTTACCGATTTCGCCAAATTTCTCGGCTGGTCAACATTATTTCCCTTTGCGACTGCCATATAATATGCAAACAGCTGCGAAAGGATATTCATTAGTATCGGTGCAAATATTTCCAAATCTGTTGTGATTTTTACAACATGTTCCACTGGTAAATCGAATTTCTCTTCATTAGTGAAAACTATCACATGACCGCCCCTAGCTAGTACTTCCTGTAAATTCGATATTGCCTTCTCATATAGCGACCCCCTTGGCAAAATCACCACCTCGAAGAATCTATCGTCCACCAATGCCAATGGTCCATGCTTTAATTCCCCAAATGCGTAAGCATTTGCATCAAGATATGAAATTTCCTTCATCTTAAGTGCGCCTTCCATTGCAGTTGGATAAGCCACATCTCGCCCCAAATAAATCCCGTGATCATATTTCACATATTTCTTCGCAATCTTCTCAAGCTGCTTTGGCGCCGTCTCCAATACTTTGCCAATCTCCTCTGGCAATCTTAGTATCTCCTTAATGTATGGTTTCAAAATAGAAGTTTTCACCCCCTTCGCCTGAGCCATCATAATTCCAAACATCACCATCGCTATCACCTGCGAAGTAAATGCCTTAGTTGACGCTACCGAAATCTCTGGTCCCACATGCACATATGTCCCGCCGTCTACTTCTCTTGCAATTGTCGATCCAATCGCATTTACAATCCCTACCGTCCTCGCCCCCCTTCTCTTTACGTCACGTAGGCACGCCAGAGTATCCGCCGTCTCACCTGACTGCGACACAATTAGGGCTACCGAATGTTCCGGTACACAAGCTTCTCTATAACGATATTCCGACGCGATCACCGGCTCAATCGTTAGTCCCGGCGTAAACTGCTCAATATAGTATCCCGCCAGCACCCCTGCATAATAAGCCGTACCACACCCTACGATAATCAGATGATTAACTCGCCTTAGTTCAGAATCCGAAATTCCAGGACCACCCAGTCGAACAATATCATCCTTCGCCCCAATCCTGCCTCTCAGGGTCTCCGACAGCGAATCTGGCTGTTCCATTATTTCCTTCAGTAAGAAATGTTCGTAGCCACCCTTCTGTATCGCTGCTAGATTCGTCTCAATCTCCTCCACCTTAGCTGAAACAGGCTCCGAGTTTAGAGTCTTGACTTCTACACTATCTTTTTTTACTCTGGCCACTTCACCATCTTTCAAATAAATTGCATTCTTCGTATGTCCTACCAGCGCTGAAGCATCCGAAGCAATCAAAGTCTCTCCATTCCCCACTCCAATCACTAATGGTGATCCACTTCTAGCGACTATAATTTCATCTGGATTTTTCTCTGAAACTACCGCAATTCCATACGTGCCCTTCGCTAGCTTTAAAGCTTGTACTACCGCATCCATCAACTCATGTTTGCCGTCATGATAAAACGATTCAATCAGAGCAGCTAATACTTCCGTATCGGTCTCCGACTTAAAATCATGCCCCTTCAAATGCTCTCTCAAGGTTTTATAATTCTCAATAATCCCATTATGCACCAAATAAATCGACCCAGCCTTATGAGGATGGGCATTCTTCTCACTAGGCTCACCATGCGTAGCCCACCTAGTGTGACCAATTCCTATTCGATCGTCGCATTTTTTCTTCGCTACCTTCTCTTCAAGATTCGCAATCTTACCCTTTGCCCGAATCAGAGTTGCTTTTCCTTTTTCCGAAAGAGTAACTACCCCAGCAGAATCATAGCCGCGGTACTCCAATCTCTTCAGCCCAGAAATCAAAAAATCTTGAGCTTTTTTGTCGCCCACATACCCCACAATTCCACACATAAAGTCCTCCTTTATATTTAACACTTTTATTATACCATAAAAGCCCAAAAACAAAAAATCCAGGAAACCCCTTTATTTTTTCTGCTATAAGTGGTATAATATAAAAAGTGAGCGGGCCGGTAGCCCAGCTGGTTAGAGCATCTGCCTCTTAAGCAGAGTGTCGAGGGTTCGAGTCCCTCCCGGCTCACCAACAGGGGAACCTGTGGAAAACTCAGGTTCTAGACGCAAATTAAATGGTGATTTAATC
>JAZQRY010000004.1:0-13791 GCA_045629825.1 Candidatus Nanosyncoccus sp.
CACGTCACCCTTGACGATGACATTAAACACTTTGGAATTATCAGCCGTAGTCATCATGCGAAGAAGATCGGTGCTAGTGACGTTAGCATTGGCGGATTCATCGGCAGCGGCTTGGGCGTTAAGAAGAGCCATTTTGCGGGCGGTCTTTTCGTCTTTCACTTCGATAAAGCGATCACCGAAGTTCGGAAGCTCCTTGAAACCGGTGATAGTAACTGGGGTGGACGGAGTGGCTTTGCCACGAGGCTTACCCTGCCAATCTAGCATAGTACGAATCTTGGCATAAGTGCTACCGGCGACGATAAATTCGCCAGTCTTTAATTCCCCACCAGTGACCAGGAGATTAACAACCGACCCTTTGCCCGTCTCCATATGAGATTCAATCACAAGACCTTCGGCTGGAATATCTACATCAGCTTTCAGCTCTTCGATGTCAGCGGTGAGCAAAATCATGTCTAGGAGCTTGTCGAGATTCTGATTCTGCTTGGCGGAAATTGGTACCATGACAATGTCGCCACCCCACTCTTCGGGCTGAAGCCCCTGCTGGGAGAGATCGGCCATAGTGCGATTAATATCGGCGCCTTCGCGGTCAATCTTATTGATAGCGACGATAATCTTAGCGTTGGAATTCTTAGCAAAATTGATAGCTTCGATAGTCTGTGGCTTCACGCCGTCATCGGCAGCGACCACAATAACAACAATATCAGTCAGCATGGCGCCGTGCTGGCGAATAGCGGCAAAGGCTTCGTGACCAGGGGTATCTAGGAAAGTAATCAATCTATCATTGTGCTTTAATTGATAGGCGGAAATGTGTTGAGTGATGCCACCAGCTTCGTCGTCTACGGTCTTTTTATGAAGAAGAGTATCGAGAAGCGTAGTCTTACCATGGTCTACGTGACCCATGACGGCCACTACTGGGGGACGGACGACCGCTTTATCGGATAACTCTCGATGAAAATCGGAAGTCTTGGTGGAAGTGTTTTTCTTTTCGAGCTTGACGTCCTTCAATCCTAGCTCATCAATAATAATAGATGCGGTTTCAAAATCTAGGCGCTGATTAATGGTAGCTACGATACCGTTCTTAAAAAGCGTGCCAATTACTTCTGTCACAGAAAGGCCAAGAGCTTGGCTGAGCTCATCTACAGTAATTGATCCGGCAATTTGAATTGTTTTTTCTTCCATGCTTCTCCTTTTCTCGTTATTTTGCCGCGACGGGTCCTAGTTGTATATATTTTTTGGTTAGCGGACTTGGAATTTTAAGCACGTCATACGCTGGGCGTCCGGGAAAGATTGCCCGATGGGCAACTTTCTCGGCGCTGGCAGGAATATACGTGTTAAAATTCCAAATCATTAGATGCTAACCAAAAAATATATACAACCACCCGTCGCCAAAATCATGACAAGTAATCTTGTATTAATTTTATCACATTTTGGAAAAATGTGCTATAATAGATGCACGTAGGATCAAAACACAGATTCCCGGGTAGCTCAATGGTGGAGCAAGAAGCTGTTAACTTCGAGGTTGCTGGTTCGAGTCCAGTCCCGGGAGCCATGAATAAAAAGGTGACCCGAAGGGTCATATTTTTATTCATTTTTCTGTGGACTTGGCAAGAACCGAAGGTTCGGACGCCGTAGGAGTCGAGTAAGTATTCCAAATTTATTTGGAATACTTTGAGATGACGCCCGGCGTTATCCTTTTGCGAAAGCAAAAGGATTGACCAGTCCCGGGAGCCAAAATTTGCTTTTTTGACATTGTTTGCTATGATAAATCATATTCGGCATCTAGCCGCACTACGCTGTTTACCTATGCAAGGGCGCTCCAAAAAGTCCCTTTAGTATCAGCTGAGGTGTTACTATCCACGAAAATTATGTCCGCAGTTCGTACAGTAATAATATTTTTTACTGATATCAAACCATTTTTTCGACACCCAAACATAACCTTTGCCGGAGTTCTTTTTTATGATAGCCATCCACCAATCGTAGAATATTAATATCATGAATGCAACTATCCATTTGTACAGAATCCACCAAATATAAAGGAAACCGAATAGCAAAGTTTTAATGAGACTATGCTTTGACTTTATATTTAATAATTGCGTTTTTTCGCTCCCACATTTGGGGCATTTTTTGTTTAAACTCATTATCCTCCTTCCCTTTATAAAATGTTCCTGAAAACTAAATGGAACACTCGCTATGAGTGTTCTAGACTTCATTTTCTACAGTAGGTGATTAAGCCAACTGGAGCGAGTGCTCCATTCAGAGCTTAATCATTGAACCTTCTTAATGGCCTACTATAAAAACTGAAATCTAGAACAACTTAATTATATCACATTTAAAATAATTGAGTGTTTTTAGTCTAAGAATAAGTCACTAAAGGCATAAAAGATTTATAACTTATAGTATTCCCCGCTGGGGTGGTAGGTGTCATCGTGGTAGCTGAAGGCGTGGCTGTAGTTAGAAGTAGAGTCATTGGATGACCAGAAGTACATTACGCCGTGGCGAGCATTTTCGATAACTAAATTGCCGTTTTCGTCGGCGGTGACGTTTGCAGTGTCAGGGTCAGCAAAGTCGAAAGTAATATAAAATACTCCATCTTCGTCGGAAATACCGTAGCCAGTCATCTGATAGTTTTCGCTAATACCATTATCCGTGACGTCATTTTCCCTGATGTAGGTCTCAGCAAGGTCGTTAAACACCGCAAGCTTTGCCGAATCTATCCTAGAGCTAGAGCCTAGAGTTTGGAAGCCTGAAGCTGCGACACCGCAGACAGCAACTAGAGCGATAGCCAAGATTACAATAAGCCAAGTCGAGGGGTGGCAAAAGGCAGATTTGTAGATATTCTGCGTGTTTTTGCAACTATTAGATTTTTTGGCTTTAGTTGTTTTGCTTGGCATAATACGTTTCCTTGATTAACATTATCATTATAACACAAAAACCCGCCGTATGTGATACGACGGGTGTACTATTGTCTACTTACCCATACTTTTGCGGGCTTTTTTGTTGAGACGGGCGAAATGCATAACTTTTCTGATAGCTTTCCAGGTACCAATCGATTCCATATATTCTTTGAGAGCGCCTTCGGCTTCTTCATCGGTGAAATCGTAATCTAGAGCCTTGCCAGCTTTGACGAAATTCTCCATGCCGCGGTCAGCTGGATCCTTGTCATCTCCGCCACCTGGCTTGAAATCGCCAGCTTGTAATACCTTAATGGCGAACTCATCGTCGGTGAAAGCTTTTTCGATAAATTCTTTGGCTTTTTCTTTTGACATCTTTAACTCCTTTTAAAAAATTAATCTTAAATTTAATTATATACTATATTCGAAGAATTTGGGTTCTTTGCGAGGTTTACTGTAGTCCATGTTGCTCCTTTTCAAGTTTATGCCTTTATGATAACGCACGAAACTTAAAAAGAGATTAAATTTGGACTATCCGCCGAAGATTAGGCGGAATAATCCTAGCGAGGCGGCGAGCATAATTAAGCCTGCTACCAGAATGCCAGAGATGACAGTGAGCATAGTCTTTTTAAATTCTAGATCCAAAATACTGGCAGCTAGCGTACCGGTCCAGGCGCCGGTACCCGGTATAGGGATGGCAACAAATAGAAAGAGTGCAAAATAGACACCTTTGTCGCCAGCTTTTTTGAGTAATTTCTTACCGCCCTTTTCACCTTTTTTAAGGCAGAAATCACAAAATTGCTTAAATGGCTTCCATTTTTGCTTGCTTCCCCAGTCTAGAACCTTACGAGAAAATAAGAAAATAATCGGTACCGGTAAAATATTGCCAATGATTGCAATAATCAAGATGAGCCACTCCGGTAAGCCGAGATCTAGACCAACAGCTACGGGGATAGCGCCTCTGAGTTCCACTAACGGAACCATAGAAATAAGAAACACAATCAGAATCTTCCAAAACATATTTTTATTGTATCATGCTTTGCGAGGAGTTGAATAAATTTTGTGTGGTATACTAGGATTATGAAGATTTCGGTAATCATTCCGGTATACAATGCGGAGATGTATTTAAAGCAGTGCGTGGATTCGGTGTTGGCTTCACTAGGTAAAATTACAGGGGAGATTTTACTAATCGATAACGACTCGACTGATAATTCTAAAAAAATTGTTCAGGCTTATCATAAAAAATATCCAAAAATTGTTCACGCATTACAATGTCATACAAAAGGCGCGGCGGCAGTGCGAAATTATGGCGCCTTGAAAGCTCGGGGGGACTATATTTGGTTTATCGACGCGGACGATTATATTGCGAAGGAAGCGATTCCAACTCTGCTTAAGAAAGCAGATACAACAGAGGCGGATTTAGTGATGATGGGGGCAGAGAGAGTTTATGAAGACGGTTCAACTTCTTATTTATCAGCGGTGGACGAGAAAAGGTCTGATTATAAAAGCTGTTTCGTGCGCTACGGAATGGGGCCGTGGCAAGTGCTAATTAGACGAAAATGGTGGGCAGAGCATGATTTTCGTTTCCGAGAAGGTATGATTCACGAAGATATGGAACTAATGTCAGCGCTGGTTTTATACACCGACAGGTTCGCTAGCGTGGACCGACCGCTTTATTTTTACCGTCAGACGCAAAATTCAGTACTTCACAGGCGAGTTTGGAGCGAAGACGCTTATGATATCTTTCCGGCGCTAGAAGGGCTCCTGGAGCGTTTCAGAGCCGCTTCCGCGGATTCTACATATCGTGATGAATTGGAGTGGTTCTTTATCTGGAATCTCCTGATTGACTCAGCGAAGGATTTTGCGCAGTTCCCTGAAGGAAAGCCGGGTTTTGGACGTTCACGAAAAATGCTCAAGAAGTACTTCCCTAATTGGCGCAAAAATCGGTTCCTAAGAGAAAAACCGTTGAAATTAAAAATCAAAGTAAGACTAAACTATTCGAAATAGCTTGCCTATTTCTTGTTTTTCTCTTCTTTTTCGAGTTCGCGGAAGGCAACTTTGCCAACTTTGGTCTGAGGAAGTTGGTCACGGAATTCGTAAGAAACGGGGAGAGCGTAGACAGGTACGTTGCGCTCTAAGAGTTCGCGAATTTCGCGTTCAATCTTCTTCCCTGGTCGGTAGCCTGGCTTCAAAACAATGAAGGCTTTCGGTACCTGACCCTTGTAATGATGGTCAATGCCGATAACAGTAGATGTAAGGACAGCTTCATGAGAATTGATGATAGATTCGAGATGAGTTGGATAGATATTGTAGCCAGAAGAGACGATGATACGCTTGAGGCGCTGAGCGAAATAAAGCATTCCATCTTCACCGAGGTAGCCAATATCACCAGTGTGGAGCCAGACTTTGCCGTCGTCGTGGATACGAATTACCTGGGCGGTCTCGGCATCATTATCTAGGTAGCCCATCATAACCAATGGACCAGAGATGCAGATTTCACCTTCTTCGCCGACGGGGAGTCGGTCGTGAGTACCATTCTTGACGATTTTAAAGTCGGTATCCGGCAAAGGTACACCGATAATACCATCAGAGAAAGCATTCTCGGGTGAAAGACAGACCGCGCCAGAGCCTTCGGTCAGACCATAGCCGACACGAATCTTAGCGTCGGAGCCGTGACTACTGAGAAAGGCATTAACTTTGTCGCGGAGAGTCTGATTCAAGGCATCGCCACCGCAAATTACAGCAGTAACAGATGACAAATCATTACTCTTTAACTTCGTATTAGCGAGTGCTTCAAACAGAGTAGGCACACCGACGATGAAGTTTGGGCTGTTTTTCCTAATAATTTCAGCAAATTGTTTGTGCGAAAAGGCCGGGATCAAGATGCAGCCCATACCCCTACAGAGAGGAGTATGAATACAGACACCAAGCCCAAAGCAATGGAATAGGGGTAAAATAGATAACACAGTGGCGCCTGGTACAACCTGGCGTATCATGGTGCCGTCGCAGATGGATTCGGCGTTGATATTCAGGTTTGAAAGCAATACAGCCTTAGGAGCACCTGTAGTACCGCCAGAATACATAATAACGGCCGGATCGCTTCCGCCCCTTTCTTCGTGGTAATTCCCCTGGTAGAAGTATGAATTAGCAATGAAATCCTCCCAGAGCACTACTCTAGAATCATTGGCTGGCAGGCGTACTTTCTTAACGTGGAGGGCCGTATAGAGCTTCTTCTTGAGAAAACCAAGCCCATCGGAAGGACGGACGACGATAATACGCTCTAACTGGGCAATATCACGAAGCTTGTAGATTTTATCAAAAACCGCGTCGATAACTAAGACATATTTAGAGTCAGCAACTTTGATGTAATATTCGAGCTCTTTCTCGGAAGATAAGGGGTGAACCATGTTACAGATGGCGCCGACCATGTTGACGGCATAGACCATAGCGATCCCCTCTGGAGTGTTAGGCATACAAATAGTGACCCTATCGCCTTCCTTAACTCCGTAATTCTTGAGAGCGCGGGCGGTTTGCTCAATTTTTTTGACGAAATTCTTATATGATACCTTGTGACCGTAGTAGACATAGGCAGTGTTGTCGGGCCATTTTTCGGCCGATTGAATCACCATGTCTACCATGGAACAATCTGGGTAATCTATACTTTCGGGTATATTCTCTTCTTTGTAATATTCAGCCCAAGGCTTGATTTGTTCTTTTTTCTTACTCACAAAAACTCCTTATGATAATTATAACACAGAAGAGTTGGATAGTGAAGAGTCTGGAGATTTTTAGACTTGGGCTGCACCCCGGAATATTTCATTGAAGATAGTGGCGGCCGTTCTAGGATCTGTTCTTGTTTCGTTGTGAGAATTTAGAAATCTCATCAGGTTGCCTAGCATTTCCTGGTTATTTGGCACAGCATTGGGTCCTTCAAAGGTACTGTCGTACCATTGCCTAAATCTTTCTACCTTGTCAGGCGTCATTTCTCCCTTGTCCATGAGGATTTCGATTCCCTCTTCGTCGATGCCGGGGACTGCGCTTTGAATTTCTGCCCGCTGGCTTTCGTCGTCAGCTTCATTGTTAGGTTCGTTATCGGGCTCGTTGTCTGGTTCATTATCGGGCTCGTTATCGGGCTCGTTGTCTGGTTCGTTGTTAGGCTCGTTGTCTGGTTCATTATCGGGCTCGTTGTCGTCGGCGTTTTCGGCGGGCTGTTCGGTGGTTTGCTCTAGTTCATCGGTGGGCTCCGTTTCTTCGACTGGCTCTTCTGGTTCTCCCGGTTGGTCGGAGCGCGGAATGTTGAGTTCGCCGGATTCTTTCGTATTCTTACGTGACCCAGCGATAGCGCCTGGAGCACCAGCGAGTAAGGTCGATGTGGCTCTGACTATATTGTTGAATAGCCTATTAGGCACGGTCTCAGTTATAATCTTCGGTAGAGTCTCGACTACAAATTTTGTGGTGACCTTTTCAACATTGTCATAGATTGGTTCGCCGCCAGTTTTGATGGCCGGAATTAGCCCTCGCCTAGCCCACTCGTCGATGACCTCACGCGCATACGCTTGGTTAACATCTGGCCAGTCACTAATCGCTCCTGGGTGGACATGCGCAAATTCACCAACTTCGCCATTGAAGCCAGCATTTACACTGTTGCTACCAGCAACCATATTATATCCATTGCCTACTTGTTCAGAGATACTTATAGCTTCTGCGGCGTTGGCTGGATCACCGTCAAGCTGCATGAACATATCGTATGTACCCCCACCCTCTTCAATATTGACACGGTCTAGGTCTACTTCGAAGTGCTCTGGCGTCGTTCCGACCTGAACTTGTTCGGCAGTGGTTTCTTTCACTGGTTTTATGGTATTAGTTTCGGTGCTAGTGGTGGTCGTATTCTCCATATGAATACCACTCGCAAATCCTCCTATAATGCCGCCAATGCCTGCTGAGATGAGAGTGCGCGTACGGTTACCGCTTGCATCTGCTTCATTGGCTTTGCCATATTCATCGAGTAGCCACTCGGCAACAGTTTTCGTTGATTCGTCTCTATTCTGGGCACTTATTTCACTGATTTTATCTCTTAGTTGCGACATATCGGCGAATTCGTGGGCGGCACTAGTCTTAGAATCTTGTCGCGACGAAAGCGTGCCCATAAGTGCACCCTTGGCCGCTCCGAGAGCAAAACCGCCACCAGTGAGCCCATAACTTATCGCTACCGCTCCAGTAGCTATACCGATACCAGTTGCGGCGAGACCAGCCAAGGCAGCGACACCCATGACGGCTTTGATTTTTGGATTGGCAACAATATGATGAACAGCTTTGCGGAAGATAGAGCCATTGTCTAGCGCATCTATAGTGGCATCTTCAAGATCTTTTTGCTCGGCAATGAAGTCCTGCAAGAAACTTTCATTAACTGCAGTCTCAATGCCTTGTAGCCGACCTTCATACCACTCGCGCAATTCTTGATTGGCGGCAACGGTTAGCTCGTCTTTTTTGGCCATACGCTGCTCGTCGGTAAGCTCTTCTTCTGAATCTTCGTCAAATTCTAGAAGTTTTAGCTTAATTTCAGCTCTAAGTCTGTTTACTTTCTGCTCAAGATCTTGAGACAGTTGAGTCTGCTCGCCATGATATGTCTCCCTTGCTTTGAGACGGAGTAGCTCATCGAGCTTTCTGCTATATTCCGTTTTTGCCTCTTGGAATCTGGCACGATTCTTTCCGGCGAAGAGCCGACGGCTTCGAGCATATAGCTCGGCTAGGCCCGGAACTTTCTTACCATCTTCGTCTTCGTAGCCTTCACGTAATTCTTCGAGTTCCTGTTCCAATCTTTCTATCTCTCTAGCTCTACTTGCTTCGATATGCATCTCGATTTCTTCGAGCTCGATCCCTTCTTCATCTGTTTGTTCATTAGGGTTATTTGGGTTGTCTGGATTGTCGTTAGACGCATCTGGATCAGTGCTATCCTGATCTGGATTCGTAGCATCCGGGTTTTCTGACAACCTGCCAGTTCGGGCTAGGTTTTCGAGGTTTGCTGCTTTACGGGAATTGGACCATTCCTCGTATTTGGCTTGCTCTTCCGGAGTCCCCACGGCGGTTTGGCGGTCGTCATAATCTTGGCGAATACCTTCAATTTCGGCATCTACTTTCCCTAATTTATATTCTAGATGTCTGTCGGCTTGCTCTCTCGTCAGTTTGCCTTCGGCAACAAGTTGGTCGAGCTTGCGCTCAAAGGCGTCATATTCGGCTTCTAGTTGAAGCTCTGCTGCGCCCTGCTCGGATTGCATGTATTTATCGGTTCTTACGCCCTTCTCATCAGTGACGGCGCGCTGATCTGCAAGGTATTTTTCGGTAGCTTCATGCATTCTTTTCAGGCGTTCGCCATATTGTTGTGGAGTCTCGCCTTTTTGCCTTGGATAGAGATCAAATTCGGTAAAAGTCCTTGCTTTGCCTGTCTTATCATTGATATTACGTTCACCTGGATACGAGAAGGATGTCCATGGGCTTTCTTCTGGCGGTAGGGCGCCCGGGGCTGCATGTTCTGGAATGCTATTTGATCTTTCCATCTTACTTCCCCACTACTTCCATTTTATGTTGCATAATATCATATTTAATATCGTTAAATATTTCAGTGACCATAGCTTCAAAATCTGGGACGTTGGTGAGAAGCCAGTCGGAGGCTTGCTTTTCGTCGGTAATTTTACTAAATTCTTCGGCTTGCTCTTCGGTGAGACGCTCGGAAAGCTTGATGACGAGCTTCTTTTGCGCAATGTCTTCAATGCCAGCAATTAAGGTTTGTTTGGTTTCTTCTGGCGCATCGGCAATGCCGATAGCCTTTAAAAATTCTTGATTTTCTGCAATGCCGAACATGTTTTCTCCTTTTTATTATATTTTGTATGACACTTATGTTTATAATAATATATGACGCTTCCAAAAAAGTCAACAAAAAAATAGCCCCAAATGGGCTATTTTTTGCGGAAATTCGACTATTTCGCGATCGAAAGCGAAATCTTGCGGCCTTCCTTGTCGATATCGAGTACCTTGAAATTCTTGCGCTCATTTAGAGTGAAGATTTTCTCCGGATCAACATCTGAGCCTTCACCTAGCTCTGAGACGTGGACTAAAGCTTCAACTGCTGGCGGAATCTGGACAAAGGCACCAAATGGAGTAATCCGAGTGATAGTGCCTTCGACTTCGGAGCCTTTCTCTAGGTTGGAAACTTCGGAGATCCATGGATCCTCGACCAATTGCTTCATTGAAAGAGATAAGCGCTCTTTGTCGATAGCAATAATCTTAGCCTTGATGGTATCGCCAGCCTTAACATAGTCGGATGGATTGCCAACGCGCTCCCAAGAAATCTCGGAGATGTGGACCAAACCTTCGATGCCGTCAACATTAACAAAAACACCAAAGTCGACTACACCAGTAACTACGCCACTTACAGTATCACCAAGCTTCAGCTCAGCAAAGCGCTCAGCTAGGCCATCTTTGATAGCTTCCTTCTCTGAGAAGATGAGCTTGTTTTCCTTTTTGTTAGCATCGATGATGCGAGCCTTGATTGGCTTGCCAACTAGCGAGTTGAGTCGCTGCAAGATTTCATCTTTGTCGGATGAGCCTACCCGCGGATAATGCTCGGCGGACAACTGAGATACTGGCATAAAGCCACGAATACCTTCATATTCTACTAATAAGCCGCCACGATTAGCGTCGAATGGAATTACTTCCACGATCTCGCTATCATCTAGCTTGGCGCGGATTTCGTCCCAGCCCTTATCTTTGGCTGCTTTACGGAGCGACAGTAGAACATACCCGTCATTCATTTCAGAGTCGATAACCGATACCGTAACTTCGTCACCGACATTCAGATTGCGTACATATGACGCTTCGCGGCGTGGCACTAGGCCTACACCCTGAGGGCCTAAATCAATTAAGATTTCGTGTTTTTTGACTGATAATACTGTGCCCTTGATGGTATCACCGGTCATGACTTTCTTGAGCGAGTCACCTTCTTTCTCTAGGAGCTCGTCCATTGTAACTTTTTTGGCATCTGCCATAATTATTTTTTCCTTCCTTCAGACCCATTCATAAGCATGGCGTCAGTTTAAGGACGCTAAACTTATGAATGGGTCCAAAATATAGTTACATTATAGCAAATCTATGTGATATAATCAAGACATGTATCTAGGAGTAGACATTGGAGGAACAAAAACTTTAATCGCCCTTTTCTCGCGCAGGGGGCGAGTGATAAAGAAAGTTAAATTTAGAACTGCGCAGGGGTCAAAAACATTTCTTAGTAATCTCGACGAGCATTTGAAGAGCTTTAAAAGATATCGGGTGAAATCTGTAGTTGTGGCGATTCCGGGGCTTGTACAAAAAAATTATTCAGTCAAATTCGGCAATCGGAATTGGAAAAATATCGACATTTTTGGAATAATAAAGAACTTGTTCGACGTGCCAATTTGGTTTGAAAACGATGCTAATCTCGCGGCACTTTACGAAGGTCAGCGACTGCCCGGACGTACCGTTTTTCTGACCTTCTCTACTGGTATTGGTGGGGGGATTGTCGAGAAAAATGAGATTTTGTCTGAATCGAATAAGTTTGAGCCTGGTCATCGCAAGTATAAATATAAGGATCAAACAAAGGAATGGGAAGATATTGCGGCAGCTAGTGCGATTGGGGCTTATTATCATGTAGATCAGGCGACGGATCTTCGTAAGAAAGAAACTATGCAAGACGTAGCCGAACGGGTTTCGTTGGGATTACCAGATATTATTAAGAAATATCATCCTGATAATATAGTACTGGGTGGGCCGCTCGGGAAAATTTTTAGACTATATGTAAAATATTTACCCAAAGATTTGGAAGTCAAATTATGTCGCCCGAAACGACCAAATGAATCGGTAATTTATGGGTGTTATTTGTACGCTAAGCAAAAAGTTGCAAAGTGATGGTCGACGATTTGTTCGATCGGATAAAAAGCGATTATCCTGATCTGAAATTTATAAGCGGTAAGAAATTCGCCTTTCGGCCACCTAGGACTATAGTAGTGGGGTCAGATGAATTGCGGTCGGATTTACTTTTATTGCATGAATTAGGACACGCTACGCTGGGGCATCGAAATTATGCGGTGCATATCGATAGATTAAGAATGGAGAGTGAAGCCTGGCAGAGAGCACGAGAATTGGCGGAAAAATACGGGGTGGAGTTCAACGATAGGTTGGCGCAAGATGAATTAGACACTTATAGAGATTGGCTGCACAAAAAATCGCGTTGCCCTAGGTGTGGGCTAACGCGATTTCAGTCGCCAGATGGGGCGTATCATTGCCCTCTCTGCGAAAATATTTAGGCCTTCTTTGCAGGGCCACGGCGCGAAATGCGGCCGCCCTTGGCGCCAGCAATGCGTGCTAGTGCAGGGTTGGCAGCAAAACCGCCGGTGTGACCATTTTGGCCACCTTTTTTACCGATACGAGCATAAAACTCTTTACCGTATTTAGCCTTGTTGGTTGCGGCAGCTTTCATGCCACCAGCTTTGGTTCCAGCCATTTCTGACTCCTATTCTGCCCACCAAACTCAATAAAAATTAATGAATGATTTAATTATAGCATAGCGCTTTAGTTTTGACAATATGCTAATTCTAAAAAATATGTTTTAATATTTTCTGATTTCCCGAACACTTTTTTTGAAAGTTTTAAACAAAATGTGGAAAAAAGTACTTGACATCATTCGTTCCATGATATAAAATAGAATTAATTTTAAGTAGATACACTGCGAGGCTACTTAAAATCATGTATGACCTGGAAAATCACCCCTGAAAAGGGGTGGTTTTCTCTTGCGAAAATTTTATCGACAGTTTGTGCTATAATGGAATAAACTAGGAGGATTTATGACAAAAGATACTAAAGAAACAAAGAGTAATACTGCAGTGAAGGTTACTAGCGAAACGACTAGTAGCGACTCTGGCAAAACTATCGCCATCGCGGTGCTTTCTACCCTGTTAGCTGTAGTGCTAATTATATTAGTGTTGTGTTTAACTGGCGTAATAAAGTTTGGTGGCGGCGATGATCGTCAAGGTATTTCAGGCGCATCTAATTATCCAAATAGTACTTCTACCGGGACTAACGGTGGTCGCGACAGTGATCCTGAACCGACTGGTGGCACGACTGCTGGAGGCGTTACTTGTTATGATGAAACTCGGGCGCAAGTAATGAATTTGGAGTTTTGTCTTCCCGATGACTTCAAAGAAGGTGGTAAGGTCAATGACGGATCTTATGCTTATAATTTAGTAGACGATGATGGCTGGGCTGAAGTCAGAGTTTACGCTACTAAATCTCAACAATCCCCCACTCAGTTCATAAGCAATCTTTCTTCTAATCTTAAGGTAACGAATAAGAATTACTCTGTCAATGGTACTACTTGGGTGCGAGCCGAAGCCAGCGACAATATGTTAGCTTTCGCTACTAAATCTGGCGACTATCTCTATGCGGTACTTTACACCATCAAGCTGGATTCTGATGATGCTAGCGAAGCTTGGGATATGATTCCAAAGACTCTTACACTTGCTGAGTAAGATATCGTGCATGTGGCAAGGGCGTATTTACGGATATGCCACTTGTCACTAAAAAAGTCGGCGAAATGCCGATTTTTAAATATTTGGTGGGGATATATGGACTTGAACCATAGACCTCGTCATTATCAGTGACGCGCTCTAACCAGCTGAGCTATATCCCCTGGCTTGCGTAATTTTTGGTGGAGTAACTGGGACTCAAACCCAGGACCTCTGCCTTGCAAAGGCAGCGCTCTAATCAACTGAGCTATTACCCCGTGGCTTTATTTTACCAAATAATTGCAATTATATCAAGGGCGAAAATTATAATAGGCGGTACCGTTCTGCAATGAGATTCCACGCATCTC
>JAZQRY010000005.1:0-6070 GCA_045629825.1 Candidatus Nanosyncoccus sp.
AAGAGCTTAAAAGATATTTTTGAAGTCCTTAGCGACCTCAAAAGACTACCTCGCTTTCCTTCTCCTTTTGTAGAGGTCGCAAATAACGCGACTTGCTTAACTTTCCCCATTATACCGCACTTTACTCACAATTGCAAGTACTTTTTTCGACTTATTTTGAGCAAATCGGCCATTATTTGAAACCATATATAATATATGGCGCAAAATTCTATAAATATATATACAAAAAGCCACCCAAATCCAATACTGATCACGTATTATTCCAGATATCCACCCCTATAAAACATGTGGAAAAGTAAGCAAGATAATTAAAAAAAGCTTAAAAATTATGTTGACATAACCATAACGGTTTTGTAAAATTAAAAATGTTAAAGGTCATATTTTAACACAAATATCAATTAATTCTGGTTAAACCAGGAAAGGAAAATATAAAATGAAAAAATTAGCAATCGCAGGTGCATCAGTAGCTCTCGCAGCGATGCCAGTAGTCGGCGTATTCGCAGCTACCGGTCAGTCCTTCACTGATACCCTCAACGTGTCAGTTGCTGGTGGTTGTACTATTGAAGATTCAACAGCAACTTCTGGAGGCGCAGTTGAGCCAGGCACCTACTCTGATACAAACTTTGCCACCGTATCTATCCCGGCTGGTAACGTAGGCTACATCAACGCCGACAGCACTGGTACAGTAGATAGCACCAGAGGCAAGAGCTTCAAGATAATGTGTAATGAAACACCAGCTCAAGGAGGTGAAGAATATTGGCAAGTAAAGATCACTGGTTCTGACCTAGTTAGCACCACCGACAGCAATGATACCATCGCACCAGGGGCTGCGACATCTGGTGACACTTCTGGTTGGGCAGTCAAATCTAACGCTAGTGGCAACAATGCAGACTATTCTACAAGCTTCAGCAATCCGTTTGCTGCTTACACGGCTGTGACCACCGCTGGCACAGAACAACTGTTCTTGCAAGCTGACGTGCTTGACTCTGCCGTTACGTTCAACCCTTCTTATCGAGTATACGTAGCGCCAAGCCAAGAAGAGGGTCTTTACACTGGTACTGCTCTCTACACGGTTTATTTGCCTGACTAATCAGCAAGCAATCTTAAAGAGCTCCTTTACAGGAGCTCTTTTTTATACCCAATCACTGCGACCACACCCAATCGCAACGACCATATACAGATTCGATACACCCCCAACATTTCACATCGTTCCTACCCTATTCAGCGGCACTATCTCCATATCATGAAGATAAATATAAACCCCTACTTTGTAGGGGTTTATATGATTTTACTTGGTTAGCTTATTCTTGCGAGCTTCTCGCCCTCGCTCTGGATCGACCTTTTACCTTGAGTACAATACCAATTGCTATCAAGACGATTACAAGTACAATCAAGAATAGCAGCCATATCGGAGCCTTAATCACCATCTTAGACACTTCCTGCGATTCACCTTGGAATTCTACAGTATAGACTACATTAAATATACCAATTCCCGGCGTGTCTTCCCACGCAGTCTCAGCATAATATTCTCTATCTGGCAAAATAGTCTTCGTGCTAGGATCTTCTTCATTAGTGTATACTTCTTCGCTTGAGAATAGCGGGAAAACTTTTAATGTAAACTTAGCCTCGCCATGGACATTACCCGTATTCTTAACTGTAGCAGAGCCCTTGATGCTTCCATCTAGTAGAAAACTCGGTACATTCGCATCCATGATATCACCACTCTTTACAGTATTACCAGCTACTTCCGCATATATCAGATGCCCAATGCTTGTCTTCTCTTCTATTGTTGCCCCATTGCTGCTATTTCCGTTACTACCACCCTGGCCCTGTTCCTCCTTCGGAGACGAAGTCACAGTAATCGTTGCATACTGACCACCCGCAGGAGCGTTCTTTGGTACATTGATCGTATATTTGACTTCCGATGCGCCATTTGGCTCCAAGCTACCCTTAGTTGGCACATCAAATTCAATCCAATCCGCCATCATTGCATAACGCTCGTCGAGATCGCCATCGGCCTTAGTTACCACCTTACCGTCATTTCCTATATAAAATGGCTCCACGTGTATCTCGTAATGAGACGTCGCAGTGGAATTCATAGGATTCGATATCGTAAACGAAGATTGCGTCGAATCACCTGGATTTAAAACCAATTTCTCATTCATTGGCGACAGTGTTAGCCCTCGCGAATCAGCTAACGCTGGGATAACATTGCCAAGTACCGGTATAACCAGCATCGCTACAATCACGCCCATCACAGCAAAACTTCTAATTTTTCTTTTCATTTACCTCCTTACTCTACTAATATTACACTTTATTATAGCACACTGTTATTTGTTTTCAACGCATTTTAGCCCTTTGGTACCATAAATGTTCTTAAGATTATCAACTTTGTATTGCCCACTCGCCGAGTCTAATAAGAAGAACTTCGCGGATGAACTACTTAGTTCCTTAGTCTTAGCATACATCGCCATTTGTACACCATTTTCTAGTGTAGTAAATTTAATATCAAATGCTCCATAATTTACTCCGCTGTCATCAAATTCCTTCTCTATATCACCAGAATTCGCATCACTAATCTTCTTCAGATCTTTTACGTCCTTCTTATCACCCTTATATGTCATCTGATAGGTAAACGAGATCGAATCTAATTTCTCGCCGTCATATAGTGCATTCACTTTTACCGACTTACTATCGCTATCGTCATGCTTAAAGAATGGATATTCATCGATATTGCCTTCACAGACCAAAGAATGCGCAACTTCTTTCGACCCGTCACTATTTGTCACCTTCGTCTCCCCTTGTAGTAGAAACAGCACCACAGATACTCCCGCCACTATTACTAATAAGCAGCCAATCAAAGCATATATCCACTTCTTACTACTCTTTTTTGATTTACTTTGCTCCATATACCTCCTTTTTAATATAATACCACACGCTGGGCCAAATAGCCATATCGACTTTATGGCAATTCATCTTACCAAGAAAAGAGCCCGGGCGAAATGCCCGGGCTTGCAGGGGGGGAGAAATTGTCGGTATAATACTAGCGTCTGAGCAAGACTCCCACTCTAGGGTTCTTAGCCCATACTAAGTAAGAGACGATGCAACCGCCTCGTCCGCATCTCTTGTGCGACACGATCGCTACGTTGTCCAGCTCCTTGCCAAACCTACACAGCTCACATGCCTCACCGAAATCGTTTACCGCAAAGTACAAATTGGGACTGTCCATATCCCCCCGAACGCCCGCCAGCTGTACCGGATCAAAGCGCTCAATACGGCCAGTCACATCATCATACATACAGATCTCGGTACCGGTCAAATTGACGACATCTGTCGCCATCTTGAACTTCATACGATCACGTATCATATTAAATCTCCTCCTAAGGTTCGTCTCACCCAACTTTCTGGGCAACTTGTCTATTTTACGCCATCTTTCAAGTTATGTCAAGAATAAAATTATGCCTAAATCCCTACCGTCTTTTCATCTGGGCATTCTTGCAATACTTTATAAATCGCATCCTTTTCGGCGTCCGTCACCCACAGAGAATATTTATACTTTACCGACACTTGCCTAGCTACATATTGGCACCTAAATTTCTTATTCGGTGGCAACCATGTAGCTGCATCCCCATCCGATTTCTTCTCATTCGCCGCCGCATCTACAGCTAATAAATTCAATGGATCCGTAGCTATTTCATATCTCTTTTCTCGCTCCATATACTGCGCACCCTTTTGCCATGCGTCCGAAAGCGCCACTACGTGATCAATTTGAACCCCCTTCGATATCTCTTCCCGTGTCGTGAATTTCTTATGTTCACCAGTATAAGGCTCATCAAATTCCCCTGCAATTACATTGCACCCATCTAGTACTGCGCTCTCGCCAAATTCTCGCTTCAGGATCTTTTGTCTTAGATTGCACCCATCCACAGTCGGCCAGCCCGAATAAAATTCATCTCTCTTGTATCCAGTCTTGGGCGCACGTCCCTTTACTTCCAACTTCTCTAATACATTAATTGCTAAGTCGTCACTACTATCGCTCGATATTCCTGCTCCATTTTCCTGCTTCGCCCCATCATTCGTATCAAGCCCCGTCTCTGCACCAGTATTCTCTACTCTAGTAAATATCGCTTCATAGCTCGCCGGATTGACAATTAGCCAAACCACCACACCAATTACGGCAAATCCTACTACCGATATTCTCCGCACCTTTAGCTTCATACTACTCCAACGCTTCCGGCTTCTTGCTCGAATTTATTACTGTATTTAATTGATTACTCTGTAGTACATCCGCATTATATAATTCCACCTTGGCATTATATTCGTCTACCATATTATTAATACTATTATACATCTGTTCCAAGGCCATTTGCTCACTTACTAAGACCCCACGTCGGCTACCAAACTCCGCTTCCGTCTTGAAGCACCCCACTGTCGCCGCGCAACTATTAAAGCTCGTTATATCAGCATTTAGCTGATCGAGCCGCTTTTCATACTCCGTCGTCGTCTGCGTAATTTCATCTCCCAGCTTTTCCATTTCTTGCGACAACGTCTCAAGCTCTTCCTTCAGCTGCCTAAAGACCGTAATATAGCTATCATAAAACTTCACAATTCTGTCCTGATCTCGAAATATTTCTGCATAATGCCGCTCCAGAGCTTCCGGCAAATTCGCCACTTCCGTACCGGCCCTCACATATAATTCCTCGAATTGCTCATTTGCCGCATAAGTATTCAAATCCTGCTCAAAAGTATCCTTGTTTTCCTTCCGTACTTGCTCCAGCATCGGCCGAAGCTCCGCTTTAGCACCATCGTCCATCCGCGCAAACACCGCGTGTAGCAACTCATGTGCCGTAGTTAATTCCCTGATGCCATCTAACTGCTCCTCGGTAATATTATATATGTAAATATTCCCATTCGCATAGCACCCCAGCACCGCAATCTCAGTCTGGCCACCCCTACAATAGCTATTAAAGCTTTCTCTCTCATTCAATTCCGGCTGCGATGCATTAAAGAGAAAAGTCCCCCGCTCCGTCAAGTTCAAATCATCTCGGATACTCGCCATCTTGCTAGAAGGCGCATAGTTCATTCCCCGCCACCAATCATAAATCCATTGCCGATTCAGCACTATCGCAGTAGCCACTACCACCAGCAGTAGCAAAAAAATCCATCCCCCATAATGCACTTTTTTCACTCTATCTGCCATACTCTTAGTATAACACAGCTAAAGCGATATTTTATGATATAATTACAGAGAAACATTTCAACAGGAATAGTCAAATGAACTTAAAGATCGGAATCGTCGGATTGCCAAATGTAGGTAAATCTACACTATTTAACGCACTCACTAACGCTGGCGCACTCGCCGCGAATTATCCTTTTGCTACCATTGAGCCGAATGTCGGTATCGTCCCAGTACCAGACGACCGTCTAAACGTCCTCGCCAAAATGTACGAAACAGACAAAATCGTCCCCGCCACCGTAGAATTTGTCGATATCGCCGGACTCGTAGCGGGTGCATCGAAAGGTGAAGGTCTCGGCAACAAATTCCTCGCCCACATCCGCGAATGCCAAGCCATTTGCCACGTCGTCCGCGCCTTTAAAAATGACGATATCCTAAGAGCCGATCAAAAAATCGTCGACGATATCGTAGCTCAAGCCAAAGACGATATTGATATCATCAATCTTGAGCTTCAGCTCGCCGACGAAGAAACCAAAGCCAAAATCGCCGCCAAACGCAAAAAAGACCCTGCCGACGAAAACATCCCTTTTCTCACCGACAAGCCCGTCATTTACATGTTTAATGTTGATGAAGACGGTCTAACCGACGAAAAGCTACAATCACAATTAAAGGGCTTAGTAAAGCCGGCTAAAGCAATCTACGTTAACCCCAAATTAGAAGAAGAAATGTCTGGCATGACTCGCGTCGAGCGCAAGGAGTTTCTCGCCAGCTACGGCGTCAAAGATGATGCCCTCGGCGAGCTAATTAAGGCTGCCTACGACACCCTTGGTCTTCAATCATTCTTGACTGCAGGGAAGAAAGAGTGTCGCGCCTGGACCATCAAGAAAGGCTCTA
>JAZQRY010000006.1:0-8999 GCA_045629825.1 Candidatus Nanosyncoccus sp.
TCCGCTTACGTTAGTAGCTCCTATAGCATATATAGCAAATCCATTGGCATCATTACAGAAGGTAGTGAGTGTAGTGGTACCGATACCATTCTCATAGGTACTGCCAGTTGCTCCTGACCAGGTACCTGGTTCTATGGTGGCGGTATGAGAGTCCATGCCTGATCCACTCATCGTGCAAGCAGAAGGTACGGTTACTGATGCGGTAGCGGTTACGGTGGAATCTGCGTTTACCCTAGCTGAGCTAAGTACTATTCCGGTAAGTGCTGTTATGCCTATTATTCCGCCAAGACATAGTATCATCGTGCGGATTATTGTATCTTCTGTTGTTCGTATCACCTTTTTCATTCCTTCTTTATCTCATGCTGAAAATGCATAATATTATATGGTTATGATTATACATCAGTATTATGGTTATTTCAAGCCCCAACGACTCAAAATCCACCACCATTCAACTATCATTGAGCCCCTTGCTCTCCACCCCTGTTTATGATAAGATATTGATAGGGATTGATGGATTTTAACAATTAGGTGACGGAAGAAAGGAGGAGATATGAAGAATACAGAACTTGATCTTGATTACATCATCGTAAAATTCAAGAAAAAGAAAACTCTTCAGAATGAATCTGAAGAGAATTCTTAAATCTCTAAATTAATTCTAGCACACAATTTTAAAAATTGCAATTTATTGTACACCAATTGAATTGCGCCATCAGTCCCTTATTCGTTTATTATGGAAAATCAAATTATTCTAATCGATAAGCCAGCCGGCATCAGTAGCTTTGGTGTAGTAGCCAAAGTTCGCGCCCATCTCCGCGATGAATATGGGCACAAAGTCAAAGTCGGTCACACCGGCACTCTAGACCCTTTCGCCACCGGTCTACTCATTTTGCTTTCCGGCAAAATGACCAAGAAATCTTCCGAATTCCTCAAGCTCGACAAAGAATACATCGCCACGCTCAAACTCGGCTACACCTCCACAACAGGAGATCCAGAAGGAGAAATCCAAAAAAGCGACGGGCGCGAAAGAGCGTGCCGCAAAAATACCATGTTAAGCCTATCCGCAATTCTCTCTCAATTTATTGGCAAAATCACCCAAACCCCACCCAAATTCAGCGCCATCAAGATTAACGGCCAGCGCGCCTACAAATTAGCCCGCCAAAACAAAGATTTCGAAATCCCTTCCCGCGAAGTCGAAATCTATTCCATCGATATTCTAAAATATGACTACCCAGAGCTAACCATCAAAGTCCACTGTAGCTCCGGCACCTACATTCGCACTCTCGCCGAAGACATCGGCAAAAAGCTCGGCACCGGCGCCTATCTCACCGCTCTTCGCCGCACCAAGATCGCAAGCTACGACGTTAAAGACGCGCGTCCACTCTCCGATTTCGCCCCAAAATCCTAACGCTATGATATAATTAAGGCATGTTAACCAACGGTACAAAACTCTTAGGCACTCCAATATTAAGTTTACAAGCTAGTGGCCCTATAGGTCATGTTGTCAAGAATATCATCGATCCAGACACATTGCAGATTGTCGCTTTCGAAATCACTGGTCCATTGGTGAGCCCCGACGCTAATATTCTTGATGTTTCCGTGATCCGTGAATACTCCACCTATGGGATGGTGATTGATTCTAATGATGACCTTTCTACGCCAGACGAAATCATCAAGGTCGCAGAGATTATGAAGCTCAATTTCAATCTCATCGGTCTCAAAGTCGAAACTAAGAAGAAATCCAAAATCGGCAAATTAATCGACTACACAGTTAATTCCGACGACTTCAAAGTTCAGCAAATCATCGTCAAACGCCCCCTAGTCAAAAGTTTTGCCGACCCAGAGCTAACCATCTCTCGTCAAGAGATTGTCGAAATCACAGATTACAAAGTCATCATCAAAGATGAGCTCAAAACCCTCAAGAAGAAAGCTAGCGAAGCCGAATTCGTACCCAATTTTGTCAATCCATTCCGTGAAGGATACCCAGGCTTTGTTTCCTCCGACACCGAAGAGCCCAACCAATAAGGCAACTTAGAACTCTTCTCCCTTCACCACTTTTCGCACCAAATCATACGAAAACCCTTGTCGGCATAAATACGCCATCAACTTCTCTGGATCATCGTATTTTCCCTGTTTTTTTGCTACAATTTTCTGGATTTCTTCTTCATCATTTCTACCATCCAGTACTTCCTCAATTATTTCCTTCGCCACACCCTTTTTCGCGAGTTCCATCCTAAGTCTTTTCCGGCTCACCCCCTTCTTCACGAACCGATTCTCCACCCAAAACTCCGCAAACTTCCGATCATCCACATATCCTTTTTTTATTAATCTTTCAATTATGCGTTCCGAAAAATCCGAAAATTCCTGCTTTGATAACCTTCCAGAGTAAGTTTCGGCATTGTCTTTTATAGGAAATTCTTGAGCATTATCTGAGGACAGCCCGCGACCAACGGGGAGCGGATTTAGCGACTGAGCCCCGTGACGACGGGCGCGAAGGAGCGTGTCCGAAGATGATGCTCTGAATTTCCGAAAAAGATAATCCCGCGTCTCACGAACCGACCGCGGTCTCATGAGCACCCACTCTAACGTTCTTTGGTATATTTTGCCGAATTCCGAAGCTTTCTTAAAATCCGCTAACTCTTCGGAAGATACTTCTCGCCCCACCTTTATTCCAAGATCTACTATCTGCGCCACATCTAACGAAAATGAAAACTTCCCGTTCAAGAACACATTCACCCGATTCGGATTCTTCACCCCCTGCCGAAGTTCAGTAATCTTCAACTTCCCCTCACTACCTAAACTTTCCGCTTTTTTACCTTGTACTTTCGGAATCTCATCATTTAACTTATATATTTCCATTTTTCATTCCTAATTTTAGCAACAAATGCAACGACGCTATTTATCAATATTCACTATTCCATGCATTCGAAACCAATTATCCAGCATCGCAAAAGTCAGATTATCCTTTTTTAAAGGGTTCTTTGCATACTTCTCCCGAAATTCATCAATCTCCGCGTATGGCACCCACTTCACTTCCGATACTTCCTCGTCGTCAAAATGAAAATTTTCTTCACGACCAGTCCAGTCCACCATAAAGACCCAAGCAAAACGATTTTTATTAAATGGCGTCATCGTCACGAAGTGTAAGTCCGAGATATCAATTTCTGCCCCAATTTCTTCGCGGCATTCTCGCACTGCCCCCTCGACGACTGTTTCACCCAAATTAATATGTCCACCCGCCGAAATGTCGTACTTACCAGGATAACGATCTATCTTATCGGACCGTCTCTGCCATAATAGTTCCAACTCGCCCAACTTATTATGACGATACAAGAATACCACCGCTACACCCACGATCGCATCACCGCCACTTTTTTCTGGATTATCTAAAGCCGAATCCCACCCAGCACCAACAATCGGCTCCCCATTCGGGAAATAAGTCTGCCACTGCTCGTCTTTATGCATCTACAGCTTTCTCGCGTACTTTCTCTTCAATCTCCGCCATCAATTCTGGCTTTTCCTTAAATAACTTCTTCACCGCTTCACGACCCTGACCCAGCGTCTCACCATTATATTTAATAAACGCACCAGCCTTCTCAAGCACGCCATACGAAACTCCAAGATCTAGTACATCCCCCGGTTTCGATACTCCCTCATTATACATGATATCAAATTCCGCCGTCCTAAATGGTGCCGCAATCTTATTTTTCACTACTTTCACTTTCGTACGGTTACCAGCAATTTTGTCTCCATCCTTGATCTGCCCGATTCGCCGAATATCTACCCGTACCGACGCATAAAACTTCAGCGCATTGCCGCCCGTAGTCGTCTCCGGATTACCAAACATCACCCCTATCTTCATCCGGATCTGGTTAATGAATATCACTGTTGCGCGAGATTTCGAAATAATCCCCGTGAGCTTTCGCATCGCCTGTGACATTAGTCGCGCTTGCAATCCCATCTGCGCATCACCCATATCGCCGTCGATCTCGGCCTGAGGTACTAGTGCCGCCACCGAGTCTACCACAATTAAGTCCACCGCATTGGATCGCACCAGAGTCTCGCAGATTTCTAGCGCTTGTTCGCCATTATCCGGCTGCGAAATTAGCAAATTCTCCGTGTCCACTCCGATTTTCTTTGCATAGGCCGGATCCAAAGCGTGCTCAGCATCGATAAACGCCGCCTGACCACCCTGCTTCTGCATCTCTGCAATCGCATGCAATGCCAAAGTCGTCTTACCAGACGATTCCGGACCATATATTTCAATGATCCGCCCCTTTGGCCAACCACCCCCCAGCGCCAAATCTAGCGATAGTGATCCCGATGGCAACAGTTCCACATCCATCTTCGGTGTATCACCCAACTTCATGATCGCGCCATCACCAAATTGCTTGGTAATCTGCGCCATCGCTAACTTTAGAGCTTCATTTTTACCGTCATTAGTTTTTTTCTTTTGTTCCACCGCATCTTTTTTTGCCATAATAGTATTACCTTTCTGTTGACAATTATATATTATTTTGTAGAATGAAGATAGAGTTGATTTTTACGTTAACGTATGGTAGAATCAAATCATATTATTTAGATTTCTCTTCGGCTTTACTCCGAGGAGATTTCTTTTTGAGTTTAATTACAATATAATCAAGCCCTAGCTCACCCATAATACTCCTTTCTCCTTACCATATTTTCAAACTACACCAACCCTATCTTCTCCCCCTATGTATCACACCGCATAATATTTTGCAACCCCCTTATCACACCTATGCTTAAAACCCATCAAGCTATTGCTTAACCCTATTAAAGCTATGCTTAAATTCCACCCCTTTTTGTGCTATAATAATCCCATGAGAATCAATGAAAACATTTTAATTTCTAGTCTTACTACCATGCGCCTTGGTGGTCCTGCCCGTTATGTCTTAGAAGTGGAAACTCCCGCCGAAGTCGCCGACGCTTTTGGATTTGCTGAGCAATATCAACTCCCCGCTTTCGCCCTGGGCTATGGCGCCAACACTATCGGTCACGACGAAGGCTACAGTGGCGCTATTGTTATCAGCCGCATGCTCGGCATTACTCAATTAGATTCCTCAACCATCAAAGTCATGAGTGGTGAATACTGGGACGATGTCGTAGCCTACGCCTGCGAAAGAGGGCTCACCGGTATCGAAGCTTTGAGCAAAATCCCCGGCCTCGCTGGTGCCGCCCCTGTGCAAAATATCGGCGCCTATGGTCAAGAAATCGCCGATACGCTCACCGAGATCGAAGTGTACGACATTATTGAGCACAACTACAAAATTCTCGCCAAATCCGATCTTAACTTCGCCTACCGCAAGAGTCTGCTTAATACCACTTCCAAAGGTCGCTATTTCGTAATATCCATCACTCTTAAGCTTAATTCCGGCGAGATGCCCGGCCCTCTCTATAATTCCATCACTCGCTACATGACCGAGCATCATATTACCGATACTAGCCCCATGAGTATTCGCGATATTGTTAGCGCCATCCGCGCCGACAAGCTTCCTGATCCTTTGCAACAAGCCAGCGCCGGTTCCTTCTTCAAGAATATTTATTTAAATGACGCTGGAGCCTCCGCTGCCGAAGCCAAAGGCTTCCCTGTCTATCATGGCAAAGACGGCCATAAAATAAATTCCGGCTGGCTTATCGAACACGCCGGGCTAAAAGGCGCGCTTATCCACGGTATCCGCGTCAGCGAGAAAGCCCCGTTAGTCTTAATTAATGAATCGGCCACAAGCTACAACGATCTCCAGGCCGCTCGCTCCGAAATCATCGGCAAAGTCTACGACAAATTCGGCTTCTGGCTCGAACAAGAGCCCGTGGAGCTTCAATGAAAATTCTAGACGGCCGCGAACTCGCCGGATTCATTAAAGAGCGCCAAGCCCACCAAGTCCGCAGCCTATCCACAAAGCCTAAGCTTCTTATTATTCGCGACAGCGATAATCCTGTCATTACTAAATATGTCAATCTGAAAATTAAATACGGCCAAGACATCGGCGCAATCGTAGAAGATTATCATGCTTCCGCTATCACCGATAAAATCATGTCTGCAAATTCCGACCCATCCATTCATGGTATCATTATCCAACTTCCTCTAGCCAATAAAGATCAAACCGAAGAACTCTGCAATCTCATCGCTCCCGAAAAGGATGTAGATGGTCTAGGCGCTCACGCCAAATTCGATTCTGCCACCGCCACCGCTATCAACTGGCTTCTCGCTGGTTACGACATTAATCTAAATAATAAGAGAATCGCTCTCGTCGGTCGTGGCAAATTAGTCGGCGCCCCACTCTACCGAATGTTCACCGCATCCGGCTATGATGTCCAGCTCTACCACCGCGGCTCCGACCTAACCGAGCTTAAAGAATTCGATGTAATCATCACCGCTACTGGCACTCCAGGCTTAATAACTAGTTCCATGATTAGCCCTGGCGCCGTCGTTATCGACGCCGGTACGGCCAGCGAAGACGGAGTCTTAAAAGGCGATCTCGCCCCCGACGGCCGCGAGCCCGAAGATCTCACCGCCATCACCCCCACCACCGGCGGCGTCGGCCCACTCACCATCACCTGCCTCTTCGACCACTTGCTTCAAGCCACTACGCCTTAACTACAATCTAAGGCGCAGGCTGGTTATTTTGATTATTCTAGTTATTCTGGTTATTCGGATTCTGCGGAGGCACAATTTCGACCCTCTGTGGTTTAGAACGAGTCCAGTTATCAACCACTGCTTCATTTACATTTCTTATAGTTCCATTCTCAGGAACAGCAGAATGATCAATCATCAACTTCGTCGCATCGTCTTTAAACTTGACAGCCTCACCACCGCCCTTCACCGTCGCATTATCTAAGTATTGTACATTGCCGTCCACCAATACAGCTTTCCCTTCCGCATCCCTTTCGATTCCACCAACTGCATTACCATCCCTCACTGCATTATACATAATACTTTTATCTGCAGAAACATTCGGATTACTTGCAATCAGTTTATCCGCATCATCCTTAGTAAAGAGACCAGAAGCTACCATCCCGGCAAAGCTGTCTCCCGACCACGCCGCTGCATCTTGAGCCTTGAAATCATCATGCCCCATATACTTGGATGCATAATCGCCATAATTCTTTTCCATCTGAACCCTATTACCTCCTTTATCACGTCCACCCATTTGCATAAAGTGTCCCAACTCCGCATCCGTCGCCAAAAACCCATTGCCATATTGCTTACTTATGCTATTGTGCCAATCAAAAGCCTGGAACTCATCCAAATTGACCTTTCCGGAGCTCTCCGCATGGCGCAACAATTTCGCGATATCCTTCTTCTGCATACCAGAATTGTCCATCGCTTGAATCACGGAGTTCATCCTGCCGATATCACCAGCCTCCGCCGCTTCAAGAAATTGTTTTCCATAATAGGCCCCTTCAGTTTTTTCGCTAAATAAAGTATTGCCTTCATCATCTTCCAACGCGGTATTTGCATTGCTTAATACTCCTTGCTGCGCCAACCTTCCAGCTAACATCGCCCCGGCCGCTTCTTGTTCTTGCGTATTTTTATTAACTTGGCTCACATTCCGCGCCATCGCTTTATCGTACCCAAGAGCCCTCCCCATTCTCGTGTTGGCCAAACGAGCCTTGGTTCTACCTTTCAGATTTAACTGACCATTCTTATCTAACCCAGCTTTTCTTCGCAATGCCCGTGCTTGCCCCATCTCCTGCGCATTCTTATACGCATCCGTATTTCTAATGGCGCCAGTCGCACCTTTACTAAGACCTTGCCCAATCCCAGAAAGCTTCGCTCCAATATTCCCAATTGCCGAGAACGAATTCTTAAGCAAAGTCGGAATAAAGAATATTGGAATAATCCCCACTATCATCGCTGCAAAAACCTGCACAAATCCCCCTTCGCCAAACGATGTGCTAAGAAGCAATTTCGACACATATCCACCCCCACCAACTATCAACCCACATATGGGATACAGGAGCAATAGCCCCTCCATCCCTTTAAACCATTTATCGAACAGTGACTTGGTATTCGGCAACATGTAGCACACGAACGCCAAAGGCGATATGGCTACCAACACAATCACCGCCGCCTTTCTTGCAACAAGTAACAAAAACAGGAAAAACAGCGAAAATAGTATTGACACTGCAGATACAAGCACAGAAATCAAAATAAATGGATTCGCAAAAACTGCTGCCACTCCAACAATGGCCGCCAATACCGCCGCACTCGGCAAAGCAACATTCGCTATCGCGCTATCGAGCGTTAATTCATCCCCCGCTATATTTATACTCTCAGCCACAGATAAATTGTTGCCCATTGCCTCGAAAAGATTCTGCAATCCATTGCCCAAAATATTAGAAAGATCTATCGCAATCTGACAAATCACATACGAAAGATTGATCAATATTGCCGCAACTATCATCTTTGGCAATAACTTCTTGATGCCATAATTATTTATGCCCACTCCAGTTATTTGAGAGAAAATTACCACTAGCAACAATATCACGAATACCACATTGGCCATATCACGAAAAGTACCCCACGCCGCAGCAACATTATTATCACTACCGGTAAAGAAAGTCGGCTCAACCTTTAGCATTGATTCTACCGAACTATATAAATCTTTCACTGCTTGACTCATCATATCCATGATTGGGCACAAGAACCATCCTAGTGAAAGCAACGCCTGACCGGATCTACAAGCATTTGCATCCATATTATCCTTTGCCTGTTGCTTTGCCTCATCAATCGCCTCCTGAGGCACATCACCTGTATACATCGGTCCTACCGTACCATTGCAGGACACAGCTTTCCCCGCAGCAGTGGTAATGATTATGCAATTAATTCCATCCCCAGGATCTACCGGTATATCGCTCTTAGGAACAACGACATCTTTTATTGTTTCCCCAGTAGCTGCACACGTTGCATCAACAAGATAAGAGTTTAAATATCCTTCTGGATGGTTAGCGTCAGGATTACTGTATTGTGGACGTTTATT
>JAZQRY010000007.1:0-5247 GCA_045629825.1 Candidatus Nanosyncoccus sp.
TAATGCCGATGTACCATCTACTGCTGTGAAGGTAGCAGAACTAGTACTATCGCCATTCATGTATAGGTCACTATTATTTGGTGTAGCAATGGTGAGATAGTAGCCATTTCTACAGTCAGATTGGACATTAATAGATTCTGCATGGATGGAAGTACCATCTCCGCCTGGAACGATATCTAATTCTACTGAATCATTAACAGTAAGTGATGCGGAGTAGATGGCGTAAGTGGAAGGAGAGATAAGAATTGAAGCAAGAAGAGTGGTCGTGAGTAATGCGAGAAGACTAAAGGTCATAGAGCTAAACTTCGATCTAGCGCCAAAAACCAACTCGTCATAGTTTGACCTAGTTACAATACTGCGCATAGTATTTGTTTTACATCTCAACTTTTTTATCTCCCAAATATATGACCTTAATATATCTTTCATTATAACGGTTATGCTGGGAAAGTCAATATATTTTGCATACCCACATGACGAAAATCCAAACTAGCCGTCAAACTCATCAAACGTAAATTTTATCAAATCACCATCCTTAAAATAATACCCCTCGCCCACATCATCAAATCTAAGCTTATCCTTCAATTCCGGAAGAACATTATAACTATCATCCCTAGAAGGCCGCAAAAGTATTTTATTTGCCCCAAGATGCGACATCATCAAAGGAGTCAGCCACTTCGTAAAATTCCCACTCGTCGTAGCATTAATAATAAAATGCACATCCGACGCACGCTGATACGCCTGGAAAAACCTAATCAATTTCGCTTCCATACCATCGTTAGCTATCATAATATCCGCTATCTCATCGATCACTACCAAGATAGGCGGCATCTTGTTCGGATACTTTTGATTATATTTTCGCGCCGAATTGCATTTAGCATTTCTCAGTAGCTCATACCTAGCGCCAACTTCCTCCACAAGAAAATCCAAAACATCTGAAAATTCTTTCACATCTTTCACGACCGGCCACATCAAATGTGGCAAATCATCAAACACATTAAAACAAACTTTTTTCGTATCCACCAATATCGGCTTCAATTCTTCAGGAGAATATTTAGACGCGAGCTCACTAATTATATTACTAGCAATCATAGTCTTTCCGCCTGAAGTCCCACCCATAATCAACAGATTAGGCGTCAACTCCCCATTAATCACTTCGCCAGTATTCGCATCTTTCCCAATAGCGAAATCAATCTCTTTCATCTTACCCAAATTATACCACAAGACAAGAGCCCGGCCAAAGCCAGGCTCTTCTCTAGATCCGAAGGACACTACGCCTGATGATCCCAGTAGACGACTTCACCATCACAGATAGTCATCTTGACCTTACCCTTTAGTTTTTGTCCAATAAAAGGCGAATTTATAGACTTCGAAGCGAACTCTTCCACATGGACAGTCCACTCCTCGTAAGGGTCAAAGATCACAAAATCCGCCGGCGCCGATTCTTCAATCCAGCCACCGTCAAAACCATACATCCGTGCCGGATTCGTACTCATTAGTCCTATGATCTTAGCATACGCATCACCGCTAAGGGTTAGCCCCATAATTGGCTCATAAAGCTTCGTGATCGCGAGAGCCAGAGCCGTCTCTAGCCCAATTACTCCACTCGGAGCCTCTACTAAGCCACGCGCTTTCTCTTCCCCACTATGTGGAGCATGATCCGTCGCAATCAGATCAAGCGTGCCATCGCATATCCCCCAAACAATCGCCTTTCGATCGGCATCAGTTCGAAGTGGCGGATTCATCTTGGCTAAAATGCCTAACTTTATCGCATCGTCTTCAGTTAGCGAGAAATGATGCGGAGTGACCTCGGCGTGGACATCACTAGGATAATCCTCTTTGAAATACCGAATCAATCCAACACTTTCCATACAACTAATGTGCTGGAAATTGACCGTAGCACCAGTCTTAGCCGCCAGTTTCAAATCGCGCTTAATCATAGTATACTCAGCCTCGCGACTTGCGCCCGAAATACCAAGACCGAAATACACAGACGAGCTGTCATTAAAGCCAGGCTGCGTGATAAATCTCGGATCTTCTTCATGTAAGCTAATCGGCACACCAAGTTCGGCTGCCATTTCCATAGCCTTACACAGCAGCTTCTCGTCCATGATCGTCTTGCCATCATCAGAGAAACCAACCGCGCCAGCCTCGACTAGCGCCGGCATATCTACGAGTTCTTTTCCTTCCATACCGACAGTTAATGCTGCGCAAGCCTTGACGTGGATACCAGTCTCGGCGCCCTTTTCTAGGACATACTCTAGAGTCTCCACATTGTCAATCGGTGGCGTCGTATTCGCCATCATTACGACGGTCGTATAACCGCCTCGCTTGGCCGCTTCAGCTCCAGTAAAGATGTCCTCCTTCCAAGTCTGACCCGGATCACGGAAATGCACATGCGTGTCGACAAGACCAGGAGCGATGTATAATCCATCGCAACAGATCACTCTATCCACGCTCGCATCCGAAATCGCAATAGGCCAAGAAGTCTTCTCTTGTATCTTCACGATCCTTCCATCGTCAATCAAGATGTTTGCATCGCCGTGGTAGGATGAACCACCACAGATATAGACGTTCTCAAGCAAGGTACGCATTTCCTTCCTTCTTTCTCTAGAGATTTCAATGTACGCCCCACAATCTATATTATATCATAATTTGGCATATTCGCAAAGTCAACTATAGCCAAAACACTGACATTTAGTCGATTCACGTTTTCACCCTTACAGTATTCTCTAAAATCTTCGACTAACTCCTTACCGACACCAGTTTTATGATAATCTTCATCAACATAAAGATTCTGAAGATATGCCTGCTTGATCTGCCTAGCGTCACCATTCTTTGGCTCAATAATGCTTCCAATCAGAAAACCAATCGGCTGCTGATCTGCTTCGAACCATATTCCTGAATCGTTTCAATATCCGATAGCTCAGCTCTACGTATAGAAATATTCATGCAGCAATTAGCGTGGTTCCCAACAAAAAACTCCTCTCGGAGCAAAAAAATGGTGGTACTGGGTGGGATTGAACCACCGACCTTGGGCTTATGAGTCCCACGCTCTAACCAGCTGAGCTACAGTACCATACTTCCACCATTATAGCATATTTTGTGCTATAATTAAAGACATGAAATCAAAGAAAGGTTTTACAATCTTAGAAATCACTATCGTAGCAATTTTTGCCGGACTTCTTTTCATCCTGTTCTTCGTGCAAAAGTCTAATATTGACGCCATGGAGCGCGACGAAGATCGCAAGATCGCTATCAACGCCATGTATTACGCCCTAGAAGAGAGCTTCTATCCGGAGCATAATTATTACCCCGAATCAATTTCTGAGGACAATATCAAAGTCATCGACCCCGCTCTCTGGACCGACCCATCCAATTTTAATCTCGGCGACCCCCAGAGCTCCTACCACTATGAAGCCGCCAATTGTCACGATGGCAAATGCAAAGAATATACTCTGAAAGCCGACCTAGAAAAAGAAGACACCTACGTCAAATACAACCGCCACTAATTTTCTTTCATTGACTTTTTCGCCACCGAAATCAATTTCGATACTCCCTTCAAATCTTCTGACGTAATGTCGGAATATTTGAACGTATAAGTAGTTTCGTCGCCTATCGTCGCAAGTCTCAAAGTCCCATAGTGGAAAATCCTTTGCAAAATCGTATCCTGCCGAAAACTCGCATCCTCAATTG
Organism: Candidatus Nanosyncoccus sp.; assembly: GCA_045629825.1. Classification (GTDB taxonomy): domain Bacteria; phylum Patescibacteriota; class Saccharimonadia; order Saccharimonadales; family Saccharimonadaceae; genus Nanosyncoccus. Next base: position 3,694 of record JAZQRY010000007.1, read on the forward strand.
ACGACAGATCAATTACGTTTACTGAGCTAGACACCAAAGTATTCATCACTAGCTGAATCACTCGCTTATTAGTCACAAACAGTCTATTTCCTCGGTGAATCTTCAAAGTCACTATCCCAGCAATTATCACCGTCACGAGAAGTGACGCTAAGATGATAAACAAGAATCTTTTTCCTATATCATCCAATTTTTCCTGCCCCATCAGTACCACCAAAAAAGCCACCAGCACCGCAATTAATCCCCCCAAGATTGCCGCTATAATCCCCCTCAAGCACACCGCCGCCCTACTAAAAGCGTACTCCACATATTCATCATCACGAAAATCCACATTCGGGAAATCTCGCTTGCTTCTCTCGTGACGGATTCTAGCTAGATTCTCATCCATAGTTATTCCTTTATAATATTATAACTTATTTTTGAAATTTTTCAAGTGATTCTTCCCTTTTTCGGTTACCACCCGCCCCCGTGGCGTCCGTGCGATTAACCCCAGTTGCAATAAATATGGCTCATAATAATCTTCAATCGTCGAAGCTTCATCCCCAGTAAGTGCCGCGAGAGTAGTCAACCCCACCGGTCTATCCCCATAATTCTCATACATTAGCTCCAGCATATTTCGGTCCGCCGGATCCAAGCCCAGTTCATCAATCTCCATTAGTTTAAGCGAACGCGTAGCTATCTCCCGATCCACGATACCATCCCCGTTCACATCCGCGAAGTCCCTCACCCGCTTAAATAGCCGGTTCGCAATTCTCGGCGTTAATCGCGAGCGTGTCGCGAGTAGCGCCGTCGCCTCTGGCACTATTTTCGTATCTAGAATCCCCGCCGTCCGGTTAATGATCTGCTCGATCTCTGGCTCTTTATAATATTCCAGCCGGTGAATAATCCCAAATCTATCACGTAGTGGCCCCGCCAGCGACCCAGTCCGCGTAGTAGCCCCAATCACTGTGAATTTCGGTAGATCTAGTCGCACACTTCGCGCCGCCGGTCCCTTACCAATCACGATATCTAGCTTATAATCTTCCATCGCTGAATAAAGAATCTCTTCCACCGCCCGTCTCAGCCTATGAATTTCATCAATAAATAGCACATCCCCATCTTTCAAATTCGTCAAAATAGACGCCAGATCCCCCGCCCGTTCTATCGCCGGCCCCGAAGTCACTCTAAGCGACGCCCCCAGCTCATGTGCTATCACCCCCGCCATCGTCGTCTTACCTAACCCAGGTGGCCCATACAGGAGTACATGATCCAGTGTCGCACCGTCGTTTCTCTTCTTCACTGCTTCGATCGCGAGCTTAATATTATTCTTCAAATGCTCCTGCCCAATATATTCCCCAAACGAAGTCGGTCTAAGAGTAATCTCAATCTTTTCTTCTTCGATATCATCTTCCGCCGCTGTAGGCTCTACTAGTCTCTCAATTGCCATATTTCTATTATATATCTGTTCGCCCTTAAAAACAACTTAAAATTTCATTTTTATTTCTCCCACCCCAGTATTAGCACTCTTGCATTGTGAGTGCTAATGTGCTACAATAGATACATATTAGCACTCCACCA
>JAZQRY010000008.1:0-8305 GCA_045629825.1 Candidatus Nanosyncoccus sp.
GATCGAACATCCAAATACGAATAGCCCATACTTCACCGGGTCTGGCCAATTTGTCGCAAAGAGAATTACTGCGTTCACAATTCCAAGGCAAATCGTATAAAGATAGCGTCGTGCCAAAATAATCTTCTTAGCTAGCGGAAAATTCCGGTGCGCTAAAGAATTCTTAGTACAGTCATCCGGATGCCCCATCAATTTACCATATACTAATAAATCTCCCCCCACCGACGAAATCACATAATAAGCCACCACAATCCACCCCACTATCGGATTAATCTGCAGTGCCACAAATAATACCTGCGCCGCCGCCAGCAGTACATCCGACACCATATCAAATTTCGCAGCATATTTCCGATAAGCCGGCGTCTTATCCTTAGGAAATGGCCATTTACGCGCACAAGTCCCATCAAACGCATCAGTAAACTCCGCCGTCAGAAATATCACAAATGCTACTTCCGGCGTCCCACCCACGAACGATAACACCAGTAGCGCTATTGCCAAAATTAATCTTGATAAAGTCAATAAATCCGCTAAATATCTCATTTTTTTATTATACCACTAAAAATATCCACTAAAATTGCCATTTTTTGCGACGACAGGATCTCCTTGCGGTGGTCTAGCATTACTTGGCTCATCTCTCGAATCTTTTCCGGATACTCAATGACGCCATCTATCGCCCGTGCCATGTCTTCAGAACTCTCAGACTTGCTCATCACATAGCTCCCAGCCGGCACCACTTCCTTCATGTCCGGATCGCAAAAGAACACCGGAGTCCCATACGCTTCCGCCTCGATCAAAGTCATCCCAAAAGTATCAAAATTATATGACACTAGTACATCAAGATGTGCGCGCGAAATCGCTTTTGCTAGTTCATCAAATTTCACATTACCATGAAACTTCACGTCTAGCCCGTGTCTCCGCGCATATCTTTGCGCTCGAAAATAATCTCCCCCACCTCCATACACATCCAAATGATACTTGCCCTTCACTTGTGCCAGTGCTCTTAAGAAGGGCATCATTCGCTTTTCGGCCGATACTCTCGAATGCCAAACCATTCTTATTTTTTCACCTGGCGCCAATTCTCGAAGACTCATTGTTGCCGGAAATTTTTCATCCGCAAATCCATTCGGCACCACTCTAATCCTTTTCTTTACGCCGTAATGCAAGAGCTTTCGCCGAAAATGCTCCGACGGCGTCAGTACTAAATCTGCATAGTTCGCATGATTTACCATCATAGTCCACATCTTAGCCTTCGCTATGCTGTCAGCTAAATAGTCATCGCGCCACACTTTTACAGGGTGGGGAAGATACCAGGAATGAAACCAATTCAGCATCACCGCCACGAACGTACGCAGCCCAAAGGGAATAATATTACTCTCACCCATGTCTTCGCGCCCATGCATTACCTGTACGGTCGGGATACCGAGTCGCTTCCCGAGTCGCAGCCCCGCGATCGAGCCCCCACTTTCATAATGCACGTAAAACACATCAAATTCCCGAATCTCCGGATGCTCTCTGAGTAGCCATTTCTCAATCACTCCAGGTCGCCGCGATACTGGCGTCAGCCCCTTGAAACACAATTTGCAACTTGGCACCACGAAAATATTTTGGCGCGCCAGCTTCTTTAGCTCCTTTTCATCGCGTGAAAACCCAGTACTAAAAATATAGACCGTATACCCCATTTTTTCTAGAGCCGCCTTTTGCGCATTAATAGAACTCACAATCCCACCCGTGAGATCCAAATAACAATCCGAGAAAAAAGCAATTTTCATAAGATTATTTTAACACTTTTTAGGTATAATATATATATGACCACTAAGAAAGATTCCGAGCGCGTAAAAAAGGCTGTCAAAGTTGCCACCAAAGCCCACGAAGGCCAGCTCCGTAAGACTGGCGAGCCTTACATCGTGCACCCTCTAGCGGTTAAAAAGATTCTCGAAGAATGGGGTATGGACGAAGACACTATTATCGCCGGCATCCTGCACGATACGGTTGAAGACACCGACTTAACTCTAGATGATATCAAAGCCGAATTTGGTGAGCCCGTAGCTTTTCTAGTCAACGGCGTCACCAAATTATCTACCGCTCGCGACGGTATGCGCGATATCGATACCTATCTACCCGCCACCAAGGACAATTTCCTTCGGCTCATGATTGCCCTAGGCGATGACATCCGTGTATTAATTATCAAGCTCGCCGATCGTCTGCACAATCTCCGCACACTAAGTGCCCTCCCGCCCGACAAGCAGAAGAAGATTGCCAAAGAATCCCTCGAAGTTTTCGCGCCCCTAGCCGACCGTCTTAATATGGGGTTGCTCCGTACCGAAATGTCCGACCTAGCCTTTAAATATGTCGACCCGCCCCGCTTCGAAGAACTCGCCAAATTGATTAAGAAATACAACAAATCCGCCGAGAAATCCTTAAAGAAAATCGAAGACGAAATCACCAAAGAGCTCAAAAAAGAAAAAATCAAATTCACCATCAGCGGTCGCGTCAAATCTGTCTATTCTTTACATAAGAAATTAGCCAAGCACAATCAAAACATCAATGAAATTTATGATCTAATTGCCCTTCGCATCATCGTGGATGATATTACTGATTGCTATCTCGCGCTAGGCGTCATTCACTCGCTCTACACTCCCATGGACGGACGCATCAAGGATTACATCGCCATGCCCAAGCTAAACGGCTATCAGTCTCTCCATACCACCGTCATCACTAAAGACAAGCGCGTCGTTGAATTCCAAATTCGTACCAAAGAAATGCACGAATATGCCGAACGTGGTCTCGCCGCCAGCTTCTATTACAACGAACAAAAACTGACCGAAAATTACAAAAAGGGAAAGATTGAGCACCTACCTACTAATCTCCTATGGATTCAAGAGTTACAGACAACTGCCGCTCGTCTCCGAGAAGGGAAGAAGGTGGACCTCAAGAAGCTAAAGCTCAATCTATTCGCCGACAAAATATTCGTCTATACTCCGAAGGGCGACATCATCGATCTACCAGCTGGCTCCATGCCGCTCGACTTCGCCTACCGTCTTCATTCCGAAATCGGCGACCACGTCGTCGGCGCCAAAATCAATGGCAAAATGTGTAACTTGAATCACAAACTTCAGCAGGGCGATATTGTGGAAATCTTAACTTCCAAGAATCAAACCCCCCATTTTTCCTGGCTCGACAAAATCATCACCTCCCACGCCCGCCAAAAACTCCTCCACCGCCTCCATAAAAACGACAAATAAAAATGGAGCCGATGGCAGGGTTCGAACCTGTGACCTGCTCGTTACGAATGAGCTGCTCTACCAACTGAGCTACATCGGCATATCTATTCGCCATTATACCATAAAGTGTTATAATTATAAAAAAATAAAGGAGTTTTATGCAAAAATTTGTAGTCGACAAAGAGTTTTGGGATTTATTTCCAGAAGCTGCCATTGGCGTGTTGGTTTTAAGTAACGTTCAGGAAAACAAAAAAATGACCAAAGAAGACAGCCTAAAAATCAAAGCAATTCTCGATAAAGCCAATCAGGATGCCAAGAAATTTCTCATCAGTGACATAATTTCTGAAAATCCAGTCGTCAAAGTCTGGCGTGAAGCCTACCAAAAATTTCCCACCAAGAAAGGCGCCAGATGCTCCGTTGAAAATCTGCTCAAGAGAGTCTTGCATGAAAAACCAGTCGGCTCAATCCTTCCGTCCGTTGACATTACCAATTCCATTTCTCTCAAGTATGCTCTACCTATCGGCGCAGAAGATTTATCGAAATTCCAAGGTGATTTGCACCTGGGCGCTATGAACGGCGATGAACAATTTTTACCACATGGTTCAGACAAGGAAGAACCCCCGTTGGAAGGTGAGATTGCCTATCGTGACGATGCAGGCGTAGTGTGTCGTTGCCTTAACTGGCGTGATGGTCAAAGGACCGAAGTTACAGACGATACGACCGACGAATTTATCGCTATGGAATGTCTCGAACCAAGCAGGTTGCCGGAATTGAAGACTGCCTTAGATGAGCTTGCCCAGCTTATGGCGGAGTATCTTGATGCTAAAGTAGTATCCTGTGAAATTCTCACCAAAGACACCCCAGAAAAAAATCTCAGCTAAAACATTATTTTTATGATATAATCATATAAAACAAGGAGACGAAATGACTACCACAAATACTAAAAAAGACACCAAGGCAGATGTCAAGGCCGAGATTATCAAGCGGCCCATCGAGCAGGTCGGTGATAGTATCAAGAAAAGTGCCTGGGCTGCTATTATCGAGTCAATCGTCACTATGCTATTCGGTATTTTACTGGTCGTCTGGCCAGACGTCACCATCGTAGTCATTGCTAACGTCCTGGGTGCAATCTTCATTGTTGGTGGCATCTACAAAATCATCAATTACTTCGTCGTCAAGGGGCAGAGAGATTTCTTCAATAATGACTTACTGTTTGGGGTTTTAGCCCTATTGATAGGCATCGCCGCAGTCGTCATGGGCGACAACATTGCCAGTGTCTTCCGTATCATTATCGGCATCTGGATGGTTTACGAATCACTCGTCCGCATCAATAACGCCATCAAATTGCACGCCGCTGGCATCAAAATTTGGAGCTATGTGTTAATCGTTGCGCTCATCATGCTGGCTCTAGGTATCTTTATCACATTTAATGCGGGCGCAGTTATCATGCTCATCGGTTGGTCCTTAATTATCGCAGGGATTGTAGGTATCGTAAGTGACGTTATGTTTATCCAGCAAATTAATACACTAATCAATAAAGTCACCAAATAATAAGTTTATATTATACCAATGAAGCATTTCAAAGAAGATTTTATCGAGATATATCATCATGAGCGCGGGCTGCTGCTACTCATGATATTGAATTTGCTTATCGCAATTGTTTTCTGTGTCTTTGCTGTCATCCGTATTGACCCTAGCAGTGCTGTAATCAAGATTGGCTACGGCGACATCGGCGGTTATCGCGATGGCACCTGGGGAGGACTACTAGCTTTTCCGCTACTCGCGCTCATTCTCGGCGTTATACATGGCCTATTGGCTCTGAAAATTTTCCACAAGCGCGGTAGCGGTATGGCCAAATTCTTTCTCATGACCACTACCGCCTTGATCCTAGGGACTTTCCTGGTATTCATTCGTCTCATCGGAGAATCCTAATGTCTATTGATCTCGAAATTCCCCAAGGTAAGCGTACTCCCCTTTACCGGTTTCTCGAAATTTTACCAGGTGCCATTTCTTATGGCGCGATTATTTTATTATTCCTTTTGTCCTGGCTAAACCCAGTGCTCGGTGCAATTTATTTATTCGTTTTGATTTCCGCTACTCTCGTCAAAGCTTTTAGCACCGCCTATCGCACCGTTCAAGGATACAAAGTTATTAAGCGTGCCGGTCGGGTGGACTGGCGTCGTCGTATGGAAGACCTCGCCGACCCCCACGCTGCCTACGAGCGCATCCATGATGACAATAACAAGAGTTATCATTTCGAACAGCACGTCGAAAATCTCAAAATGATGGCAGCCATGGGTAAAGAATATCTTGACCCCACTAAGATTTATCATGCCGTCATTATGACTGCATATAACGAAGACATCGAAGTACTCGGCCCATCTATCGAAGCTGTCAAGAATAATACTTTTCCTAACGACCACATCATTTTCACTCTCGCATATGAAGAGCGGGGCGGGGAAGCAATCGAACGAACCGCCAAAACTCTCAAAGAAAAATACAAAGATACTTTTAGAGACTTTCTTATCGTGAAGCACCCCGCCGATCTCCCTGGCGAAATTGTCGGTAAGGGTCCTAATCTTACCTATGCTGGTCATGCTCTCGCAGATTACGTCCAGCGCAAGCACTTACCAGTTGAAAATATCATCGTCACTTCCTTGGATAGCGATAACCATATGGCACCAAAGTATCTCGATTCTGTCGCCTATGAATTTGTCACTCATCCCAATCGCCAGCGCCTAAGCTACCAGCCAGTCTCCATTTTTACGAATAATATCTGGGACGCCCCCGCTCCCACGCGCATCATCGCTATCTCAAATTCTTTCTTTAACGTTATCACGACCATGCGTCCGCACGTTTTACGTAATTTCGCCAGTCACTCTCAGCCTCTGCAAGCACTCGAAGCCATGGATTTTTGGAGCAAGCGTACTATTGTCGAAGATGGTCACCAATACTGGCGGAGCCTATTCTTCTTCAAAGGCGACTATGGAGTCTTACCAATCCGTATCCCCATCTACCAAGACGCCGTCATCGACGAAACCTTCTGGAAAACTGTCAAAGCTCAATTCATCCAAGTTCGCCGCTGGTATTATGGCGCTTCGGATGTCGCTTATGTCGGCTCTCGTCTTTTCGTTAGCGCTAAAGATCGCGCTGCGCCATTTTGGCTACTGTTTCCGAAATTCTGGCGCCTGCTAGACGGTCACGTCACCTTGGCGATTCTTGCCCCTATTATTGCGTTTGGTGGCTGGATCCCTATGATTATGAACGTTTCGTCTCACAACATGGTAGTATATAATTTGCCGAATATCGTTAGCATCGTCGAGACTTTTGCCTCGATCGGTCTTATCGTCTCACTTCTTGTCTCTTTCCGTATTTTGCCTAAGCGCCCTGCTAAATATCGCAAGAGTCGCAGTATCTTGATGGTCTTGCAATGGGTGCTCACGCCAATCACTTCGATCCTTTACCAATCAATCGCCGCCTATTACTCCCAGACGCGTTTAATGCTCGGCCGCTATATGGAGAATTTTGACGTCACTAAGAAAGTCGTCAAGAAGTAGCCTTAGTCTTCTTGGTGGATTTAGCTAGGTATGGTGCGCAAACCATCCACGCTGCCAGCGCCCCTACGAAATTTCCTGCCACACATAGTGCAATTGACCAGTCAAAGCTCATCGTCACTCCCATCGTAATAACGTTTGCGATCGAATGCTGAAAACCGCAAAAGATAAACAGCGGTACTCCTAGCAGTATCCCTAGTGGCGAACCCTTACGATAAATCGCTACCGCGAGATACATAATCACTCCGCACATCGCAGCCTTTAGGAAGTATTCTCCCGAGAATTCCCAGCCCGCTACCTTGGTCGCCGCCGCCGACGCTACGCCTTCATCGATCAGCCCAAACATCATTCCAATCAAATATCCAAATGTCAAATTCGCTATTAAGATAATGAGTAGCTCTGATATTTTCATTCTATCTTCAATCAAGAATCCACACTTGCCAGTAAAAAGATTTAGTCCCAGCACGCATACCCCCAGCAGTCCAAATGCGAACAGGAAAGGACCTATTGGATCTCCGATCCTTAATAATATATAATCGCCCAACCCAATCAACAAGCTAGCGCCCGCCGCTAGTCGCGCCACCCTAGCACAATTTTTGAATTTCATTTTACCTCCGTTTATTGCTTTTCGCCCACCTGCAAAGCGTAATAATCTTCACTATCTCTATTATACCATTTTTTAAAGAAATGTGGTATAATTAAAGGAGCGGGTGATTAGCTCAGTTGGCTAGAGCGTCTCGTTTACACCGAGAAGGTCGGGGGTTCGAGCCCCTCATCACCCACCAGAGATGAAAAATAGACCTTTAGGTCTATTTTTGATTTCTGGTATTGACTTTCCCAACATAACCGTTATAATAAAGGGTATATTAAGGTCATATATTTGGGAGATAAAAAAGTTGAGATGTAAAACAAATACTATGCGCAGTATTGTAGCCAGGTCAAGGCATGACGGGTTAGGTTTTGGTGCTGGATTAGGTTTTGGCACCGGATTAAAGTTCGGCTCTATGGCTCTTAGTCTTCTCGCATTACTCACGACTACTCTTCTTACTTCAATTCTTATCTCTCCTTCCACTCACGCCATCTACTCCGCATCACTTACTGTTAATGATTCAGTAGAACTAGATATAGTTCCAGGCGGAGATGGTACTTCCATCCATACAGAATCTATTAATGTCCAATCTGATTGTAGAAATGGCTATTATCTCACCATTGCTACACCAAATAATAGTGATCTATATATGAACGGCGATAGTACTAGTTCTGCTACCTTCACAGCAGTAGACGGTACATCAGCATTAAATAGTAATAACAATACTAACAAATGGGGATATACTATTACTTCTAATCCTACCAGCTCTACTGTCTTCTCACCATTATCTGCAACTGCTAGTACTCTTAAAACTCCATCTCAGACTATAAGCCCCAGTAGCGATATTAATGATACATTTAATATTAACTATGGAATCAAAGTAGCAGATACTATTGCTTCAGGTACTTATCAAATGGCAGATAGTGGCGCTATAGTATATT
>JAZQRY010000009.1:0-8953 GCA_045629825.1 Candidatus Nanosyncoccus sp.
ATACACACTCCAAGTCTTAGGGTAATTAAAAGTCAGCTGCCCATAATCTACTGGACCCGAAAATGTCTTGTAGGGCAATTTCTCCCGTTCTGCAAATTCCTTCTCGAGCTGCCCTGTCAACTCGTCCTTCGCTTCGGCTACCGCTACCGCGATCTGCCCATCTACATTTTCACTCACTTCGTTATACTGCATAAAAATCCAAATAAATAGTCCGATAAAAGTAACTGAGATTAGCGAAAGTAGCACTATCACTACCGTCTTTATTACACCAGAATAATCTTTCTTTAGTGGCACCATTGCTTGCTGTTGCTGAACCATCTGCCTACCCGGTGGCATACCCGCCATATTGGGTGGCATCGTCGGCGGCATCGTCGGCGACGTAGCTGGCGCCATGCCCGGATAGCCTCCATTTTGTTGCATTTGAAAATTATCCATAACCTAATTATAACACACTATTTACTAAAATCTTCCGACAGTACTTCAATTTCGTTTTTTAAATCTTGCAAATCTTTCTCAATTTCCTTGGCTAGCACCACCGCTTCCTTATATTTCTTTGTCGCATCTTCCAGTTTAAAGTCATCCGAATAAAACCATTCGACTTCACCGTCTAATTTCTCAATCTTTTGATTCAAACTCATTTTCTCACTCATTATTTCTCTCCTTTATTTTCTTGATTTCTGCTTCAATTTCTTGCTTAAATGTTGTAATATTTACAACGCTACCTGGTGAAATCTTGCCCGCCAATATCGCATAGCCTTGGCTCAGTACCTTCTCTGGATTTAACATCTCCAGCATCTTAATCTTCTGCGTCAACTCTATTTCATAACTTCGAAATTCACTCCAAATCTTCTCAAGACAGCGCCTAAGTTTCTCCCGATTCTTCTCTAGCATTGGCTCAATACATTGCACCTTTACTAGGTTTGCAATTCGCCCTACCTGTGCCAAATTTTGCTCACGCTTCAGCTTAATTCGACCTAGTAGCTCACTAGTTAGATCCTCAATTTTCGCATTGTTATTATCTCTCACGCGCCCAATTTCTTGTAGTATCACTTGCCCACTACGATTTATACCCCGTTCAATTCGTAACTTCACTTCCGTTTTATCTCGTGTCAGCATTTCTGCTGCATTCGATGGCGTAGATGCCCTCACATCCGCCACCAGATCTGCCAAAGATTCATCCACTTCATGTCCAATCCCAGTAACCACCGGGATCTTACTCGCCGCAATCGCCCGCACCAGCTGCTCGTCGTTAAAAGCCGACAAGTCATCCGCACTACCGCCCCCACGCAGAATCGCAATCGCTTGCACTTCACCCCGCTCATTAAAATATTTCAAGGCTCGAATTATCTGATCTGGTGCATCTAGTCCTTGTACCTGCGTATGCGCCACTTGTACCTTCATTCCACCCCATCTGGCATTCATAATTTTGATAAAATCCGCATATCCCGCCGCCTGTGTCGACGAAATCACCCCTAATCGCGACAAATCACTCGGTAGCGGCCGCTTTTTCGCCGGGTCAAAGAGCCCTTCCACTGTTAATTTCTTCTTTAGCATTTCATAAGCTTTTTTCAGGCTTCCTTCACCTACCGCCTTTACCGCCGACACCGTGAAAGAAAACTTCCCCCATTTCGTAATCTTCGGTACCCCCCTTATCATCACCTTCATGCCGTCTTCTAGCGGAATCCGTAGACTCCATACCGGCATAAAACACGGCACACTAGACTCTTCGTCCTTGATATCGAAAAATACCCACTTGCCCTGATTAACCTTGAAACTCGCCACTTCCCCCGTCACCAACACCGAAGAATACGCATATTCTAGCGTCTGATTCGCGACCGCGATAAATTCCGTCGGAGTTAAACTATTCTCCACTTCGCTTCCCTTTAATCGCCTCGTAGTATGGCCAAGACCCCGAAATAATTGTAAACAGTAGCGTAAATACGCGCGTCATCACGGTGACAATTGTAGCCGTCGGGAAATCCACTCCTAGTGCAATCATCACCCCCGCCATCCCTAACTCATATAGTCCATACGGTACAATCCCATCAAATACCGACCCGATTGCTTCCCCTACCATAATAAATGGCAAAAGCTCCGGCTGCCCCAGCGAAATCGCCACTATCCAATAAGTCCCAATCTCACAAAAACTAAATATCAATCCCCACAGCGCTGGCTTTTTCAGGTAGCGCTTGTTATCCTTCGCCATTTTCACGCTCTGATGAATGTCAGCGAAATAATCACTAATCTTCTTATCGCTAAGCATCTTCTTTCTGTGACCAAAAGTAATCACCCGCATCGTCCCATTCAGGAGCCGACTCGCAGTCACGGCGAAGAAATTAATTCTCTTCTGACTACTCGCCACAAACACAATAAACCACAGTACGAAGAAAACCATCATGTTCATAAGTAGCGACAAAGGAATAATCCACCTTGCTTCATCCGGAATCAAATTGAGCACAAGTAGTACCAATATCGCTATCAGTGCCTGCACATAGTTAATGACCGTAGTTACCGCATAACGAAAAACATACAGAAAACTCGCCTGCCCCGCCGATACATTATATGGCGCCAACCGATAAGTCAAGAACGCCAACCCACCAATCCCCCCAGCCGGCACCGCGTGATTCACGAAATTTAGCTCTGTCGATATCCGCATAATCTCACCCTTAGTAAACTTCTTTACATTCTTACGGTGCTCAAGATATGAGAAGAAAATCTTCCCACATGCATAATACATAAATAACTGCTCCGGTACTAGAAGCAGCAACACAAAAATATTAGCTTCCTGCAAATGATCAAGCGTCTCCAGAATGTCTGACCAGTTTTGATACACTACATATCCCACCAAAGCTATCGTCAAAATAATTAGGACAGTCCGAAAAGAAAACCACGATTTTTTCTTCTTAGTCATATTCTACATTATACCACAATCACTAAGCCCAAAACCAATAATAATATTGTTGAGATTAATAGATTAAGGTATAATAAGGATATGAAATTATCGGAAGAATTAATATATCGGGGGTTTCAGGCAGAGAGTACGATCGATGACGTAGCGAGCCTGGACACACGCGAAAACAAAAAGTTTTATTGGGGCGCCGATCCATCAGCCGATTCACTAACGATTGGGAATCTGGCAGCACTTATGATGTGCGCCTGTTTCGTACGACACGGATACCAGCCATATCTACTAGTCGGCGGAGCGACCGGGCAAATTGGCGACCCAAAAGAAAATGGCGAGCGCGACCTAAAATCACTAGATGAAGTCGAACACAACAAGTCATGTATTAAAAGACAAATTGAGCATGTCGTCAATTCTCCCAATCTAACTATGGTTGACAATTACGACTGGTTCAAGGATATGAAATATCTCGATTTTCTGCGCGAAGTTGGCAAAGCTTTTTCGATGACTCAACTCCTAGATCGGCAATTTGTACAAAATCGAATTGGCGAAGGTGGGAGTGGTATTTCGTATGCGGAGTTTTCATACACGCTAATTCAGGGATACGATTTCCTGCATCTCTACCGTGAATACGGAGTAGATTTGCAACTTTGTGGAGCAGATCAGTATGGCAACTGTACTTCCGGCATCCATCTAATTCGGCGCCTAGAAAATGGCACAGCCGATGTATGGTCCACGCCACTAATCATTGACCCAGTGACAGGGCGTAAATTCGGCAAGTCCGAAGGCAATGCAATTTGGCTAGCAAGCTCCGATAATGGAGGCGGCAATTACACATCGATCTTTGATTTCTATCAATTCTGGCTCAATCAGCCAGATGAGGCAGTGGAATATTTGATTAAGATTTATACTCTATACGAAAAAGAAGAAATTGAACAAATCCTAGCGGATCACCACCAGGCACCCGAAAAACGGGTAGCACAGCGAGCTCTCGCACACGGCGTAACCGAAGTAGTACACGGCCGAGAAAATACCGAAGCAATAGAAAATTTGATTACAATCCTATTTGATAGAAATACAAATTTCGCCGAATTTACAAGTGACGAAATAATGGAATTTGCAAAATACTTACCAGTCGCAAACAAAAATGCGAAATTAGTAGACTTGCTGGTCGATAATGGCCTAGCAGATTCCAAAAAGAAAGCCCGCGAATTTATCAAGCAAGGCGCAATTACCATTAACGGCGAAAAAGTTACAGACGATATCACGATTGAACAAGTCGGACTAATCAAAAAAGGTAAAAATAAATTCCTAATTGTAAAATGAAATACTTAGCCGTCCTGGGACGTCAACCAGAAATATCAATAGCCGAACTTGAAGCTCTAGGGTTTGAAGTGGAAGTAGCAGATTCGCACTCGGGGGCGCGTCCGGTCAGCCCGTCGCCACGGGCGACCGGCGCTACTCCTCGCCTTGCCAGGCTCCGGATCCCCCGTCGTCACGAATCTACTACTTATTTCAATCACCTAGACATCAATCGTCTAGGTGGCGTGCTTAAGCTCAGTAAAGAATTGGAGCAAAAGCCATTAGATTACCTAGCTGGGCTGCCAGACGGAAAGATCACAATCGGAATAAGCGATTATTCCCATGGAGCTTCGCGTAAGTCAGCACAAACTGAAGCATTGAAACTAAAGAAGATTTTGGTACGCCATGGCCGTAGCGTACGAGTGGTCGAAAATAAAGATGCGATGTTATCTACTGCCACATCTCTCCATAATGGATTAAATGGCAAAAACGAACGCAAAGTTGAACTGATAAAGCTAGGCAATGAATGGTACCGAGTAATTGGAGTGCAAGATATCGATGCCTACGCCAAGCGCGATCAAGCTAGACCAGCTAGAGATGCCAAAGTCGGCATGCTCCCCCCGAAATTAGCCCAAATTTTAATTAACCTATGCGGACCACTGGAACCTAGTGCTACAATTCTGGACCCATTCTGCGGTACTGGAGTAGTACTCCAAGAAGCGCTCCTCATGGGCTACCGAGCTTACGGTACGGACATCGATGAAAGAATGGTGGAATATACCACTAGAAATTTGGAATGGTTAAAGAAATCTGACAAATATTCGATTCGAAGGGATCCGGAGCCTGGCAAGGCGAGGAGTAGCGCGCGAGCCCCGTGGCGACGGGAGCGAGCGACGCGCCCTGAGAATGAATATTTGCAGATTTCTTTAAGTAATTCTCAGTTTAAAGTTGTTAATGGTGATGCTACCAGCTTTCAATGGGAGCAGCCGATCGATGCGGTAGCATGCGAAGGGTATCTGGGGCAGCCAATGTCGCAGATTCCGTCAGAAATGAAACTCAAAGAACAAAAGCAGGAATGCGGAGCAATAATTACGGGATTTTTGAAGAATTTAGCGGGACAAATCAAATCCGGTATTCCAGTAGTTATTGCGGCACCAGCCTGGTTGCGCGATAATGGTGAATATGAAAGGCTAGATATCCTTGACTATATCGAAGATATGGGGTATAATGTTAATAATAAATCGCGCGAGGGGCTTTTTTATCATCGAGAGAAGCAGATCGTAGCGAGAGATATATTAATTTTAAGGAAGAAATAAATGTCACACGTAAAAGCTGGCGGTACCGCCAAAAATGTACACAACAATGCTGGCCAGCGCCTTGGCGTAAAGCGCTTTGGCGGGCAAAAGGTTAAGAATGGCGAAGTTTTAGTTCGTCAGACTGGCGCTACTAAGATTGCAGGTCCTGGTACCTACATGTCGCGCAATTTCACAATCCATGCAGCTAAGGATGGCGTGGTTACTTTTGTGAAGACCAAGAAAACTCATTTCTCTGGCAAGAGTTTACCAAGAGTACGAGTCGAAGTACGCTAGAATTCAAGAATACAGGACAAAAGCCCGGCGTCGCCGCCGGGCTTTGTTTAGGCGTGGAGAGTGCGGTCGTCCATCAATTTCTTGATGTCGTACCTATGCTCCATCAAGAAGCGCTTCGCGTTTTCTAGTAGACGGGTCTGACGCAGAGCGGCATGGTTGTGTACGACCGTGACTTGTGGTCTAAAATACATTCGATAGACCCAACGCTGACATGGCACATTACGCATACCCATATAAATAGGATCAACCACCCACCAGATACCTAAGTATTTGTATTCTACCCAGGTGTGCGCCTCGTAGTCCGATCGGACCCCATAGCACAGCCGCGCTTCCACATCGTTGTCGCCAAGAGCTATCATCGTGACCACTGCAAACCAAGAGCCACAGTCACACCCAATACGACGACATAGACGAATAGGAACATCAGCTTCTAGCAACTTGTCCAATGAATAGCCGCAGACCAAATACCAGCCGATTAACTCCAGCAGAGTCTCCGACGCCAAACATTGGTCAACCATCACCAGCAGCCTTAACGCAAGAACGCCAAAGATCGCCCAGGATGTAGCCAGGAACGGTATTGCCCAAACCAAACTATACCCTGCACCAATCTTGTTCGCGACGAAAGCAGCGCTTGTCACGATCATTACGATGAATAAGGCCACGATGGCCACTACCGCAATGTTACGCATCCGCCTAATCGGAACACGCCGCGCACGCTTTGCAAGATGCTTCATTTCTCTCTCCAATCCTTTCAAAGTGCGAATACCCCCATAACCTTCTAATTATACCACATTTTGCAGATTATTTCAAGATGAAGTTAGATCGCCACCGAGTTCCGCCCCTTCTCTCGCCTTATTTGCCCATTCATCCGCCATCTCATTTAGCTCGGTACCCACATGCCCCCGCACCCATATTAGCTCCACTGTATCTGGGTCGTATATCTTATATAATTCTTTAACTATATCCAGGTTCTTAATCTCACCATTTTTTTTCTTCCAGCCTTTCTCTACCCATCCCGGCATCCATTTCGTCAACACATCCACCCAAAATTTCGAATCCGTATGGATCTCGCATGGTCGCCCCTTAGCCCCCTTAATCGCCGAGACTATCGCCCATCCCTCCATGCGGATATTCGACGACTCCGCTTCCCTACCTAGGATCACCGGTTTCCCCACACCATCTTCTTGCTCCAGTATCACTGCGAATCCCCCAGGTCCAGGGTTTGGATTCGCGCTACCATCTGTCCACAACTTCAGCATTTTTCCTCCATATGTTAATACTCATACACTGGCAAATCTTCCGGAAACGGGTCATTAATATCCGAGCCAAAGCCATCGTCAAAATCATCATCCGTAAATCCGTCTCCATCCATATCCTTATACCCACTCGACCCGTACGGATTATAGCCTAGCTCCAGCAAAAACCTCGACGGCATATTATAATTCCGACTCCCAAAAGCATATCTCGAAGCCGCATAGGTCATAAAGAGCTTCTTCATCGCTCGTGTCATACCCACATAAGCCAGCCGCCGCTCTTCCTCAAGTGCCGCTTCCTCTTCTGCCCGACCGCTCGGGAATAGCCCATCTTCCATCCCTACCAAAAATACCACTGGAAATTCTAGCCCCTTCGCCGCATGCATCGTCATCAAGGTCACCGCATCATTCGCCACGCTCTCATCCGCCGACGACATCAGCATCGCATCTGCCAAGAATTCATCTAGACTATCGTAATCTTCCGCATTTCCCGCCAAGACTTCTAAGTTGCGCATTCGCTCTTCCGCACTTGGCGTACCATCATCCGTCAAAGCCTTAAAATCAAAATACTCCACCACCCGCTGCACAATTTCCGCCGGATTCTCCATCTCACCGGCTTTGCGTATAAAATTCACTAACTTTCGAAATCCGTCTTTCGCCTTTCCTGCCGACAGAGCATCCAAAGTATCTGGCTCCAAAAGCGGCTTATCGCTTTTAATTCGTTCCATCGCCATTTGTACTTTATTTAGTGACGCCGTCCCCACTCCACTTAGTACATTTTGTACCACTCGCGCCAGACTTACCGTATCCCGCTGATTTACTACCAATTTCAAAATCGCCAACACATCCTTCACTTCCTTCCGATCATAAAATCTCACCCCACCAATAATCTTATACGGTATCTGATATTGCATAAAAGCTTTTTCAAAACTATACGACTGCGCATTGGTGCGATAGAGCACCGCAAAATCCGCATAATTATCATAATCGCGCTTCAGTAGCATAATCTGCCGCGCCACAAAATTCGCTTCGTCGTCTTCGTCACGCAGCGATTCCACATCGATCGGCTCGCCCTTCTCCGCTTCCGTAAACAGCTCCTTGTCCGCTTTCACTTTATTGTGATTAATTACCTTCTGCGATGCCTCCAAAATATTCCCCGACGAACGATAATTCTGCTCCAGCTTAATCACCTTCGCCCCCGGGAAGTCCTTCTCAAAATTCAAAATATTCGTAAAATCCGCTCCCCGCCACGAATAGATAGACTGCCAATCATCCCCCACCCCGCACAAAAACCCCTTTTCGTTCACCAATAGCTTAATAATATTATATTGCACCGAATTCGTGTCCTGATACTCGTCAATCAGGATATGCTCAAATCGCTTTTGCCATTTTTCGCGTATTTCGGGGTATTTTTTCAGGATTTCTAGCTGTTTCAAAAGCAGATCATCAAAATCCAGCGCCTGTGCTTTCGCCTTTTCCGTCTCATATTTCGCAAAAATTTTCACAATCTGCTTTTGGTTCGGATAAAAAGCTTTTGCTGCGTATTCTTCCGGCCCATTACCTTGGTTCTTTTCGCTTGATATGATTGAATGCACCGACTTTGGCTTCAAGTTCTTATTGTCGCTTAATTTCAATTCTTTAATCACGCGCCGAATCAGCGACATCTGGTCATCCGCGTCATAAATCGTAAAATTCCGATCTAGTCCCGCCGCATCCGCTTCTTCCCTGAGAAATCTCACCGCAATACTATGAAACGTCCCCATAAACGGCATAAACGAGCGCGGCGGCTGCGAAGATAATTCTGGAACAGTATCTATATCCTGGCTCGGGGCAACTCGGAGTAACTTCCACAGCCTCTCCCTCATCTCATTCGCCGCTTTATTAGTAAAAGTAACCGCCAGTATATG
>JAZQRY010000010.1:0-11015 GCA_045629825.1 Candidatus Nanosyncoccus sp.
GAAAGCTCAATATGTGAGAATGTAGATCTTGACCAAGTAGGTACACTAGTTGATACTCGTGATACTCAGACCTATACTGTAGCCAAACTTGCTGACGATAAATGTTGGATGACGGAAAACCTTAACATTGCTGGCGGTACAGCACTCTCGGCGGATGATACGGATGTGACAAGTGCTTATATTAGTAGCTTCTCCACCAGTAATAACCTTACCAAGAGTGGTAGTACGATAGTGCTTCCGCCATCATCTACTTCAGGGTTTGATACTGAAAACTACTCCTATGTTTATAACTCTGGCAATGAATCTAGTAATTGCACAGATTCACAACCATGCTATTCCTACTACTCATGGGACGCTACTACTTTGGGTTCTGCTCGTTTGGTGTATAGCGTGAATACTGATGCGGAGCATAGTATTTGCCCTAAAGGCTGGAGATTACCGACTTCTGGTGGCCACACGGATGGCGGTTGGAAGCGAGGTGATTTCTATGCTCTCGCTACTGCTTATGGAGCTAATTTAGAAAGCGATTTTTATGACAGTGGTAGCATCTTCTATAATAATGCTGGTCCCGGCACTACTCTGAATCTTCTACTTGGCGGTAAATACATTAATGGCTCTTTCCGTTATGGTGGGTCGAACGGCTATTATTGGAGCTCTACCTGCTATTCTGATAATTACTCTTCTATGAGCCTTTATTTCAATGTGGATTACATTGTCTCGAACTATACTGAAGCTCGCTTTACAGGCTACTCGGTGCGATGTCTTCTTGCGAATTCGTAGTATTTCTGTTTCTAAGATGGAGCTACTCTAGTCTCTAACTGTTTTACGGAAATAATTTGGGAATATGCCGAACGAAGCAAAATGAAGATAGGTTAAGGATAAATATTAATCCTAATTCCCATGCCAAAACATGATATACTTGTACTATGGCGAAAGCGACATTGTTTCAAAAGGATATTCCGGCAGAAGAGCGGGTGTTCTATTACGAGTCTGAAGAAGATGATCCGATTCAGACCAAGGAGCAGGAAAAGAAGATCGAAGTGGGGCTGCCCGAAGGGTATGAATTTATCCCGCGGCATTGGTGGGTGAGGGCTTATTCGTCGACGCTATTTCATTTATTTAAGATTTTTGGACAGTATTATGAGCGGGGGTATTGGCAGACGAAGTTTCATGGGCGCGAGAAGCTGAAGCAGGCGAAGGGCAAGGGGTATGTAATATATGCGAATCATACGAATCCGTTTCATGATGTATTTGGGCCGGCGATTGCGGCAGATCGGCGGATTTTTACGATTATTAGCCCGGTGAATTTGAAATTGCCGGGGATTGGGAAGTATTTGCCGATGATTGGTGGGATACCGTTAGGTAAAACTAAGGAAGAAAAGCAAGGTTTTAATGACGCGGTAGATAAGAGACTAGCACAAAAGAATGTCCTTGTGATCTACCCAGAGGCGCACGTGTGGCCGTACCATACGAAAATTCGGAAATTCCCGGCGGGGGAGCGATCATTTAAATATGCAGCGCGAAACAATTTGCCGATTTTTACGATGACGACGACTTATCATCGGCGTAAGGACAAGAAAAAGGGCGATTTGCCACGGATGGATGTGTATATCGATGGACCATTCTGGTCAGATCCTAAGCTCGACGAGAATAAGAATTGCTTACAATTAGCCGAAAAAGCCTACGATTCTATGGTAAAATATAGTAAGAAAAATACTTATAATTATTTTGAATATAAGAAAGCAAAGAAATGAGCATTTTTAATACGGGTATTAACCCATTTAAGACGACTAAAGTTATACCAGTTTTTTTGACTATTACGGATGATTATGCGAAATATGCTGCGGTGTGTATCAGGTCGCTGACTAGATATGCGAATAAGAAGAGAAATTATCGGATAATTATCATGCATGACCATTTGAGTTTTGCGAATAGGGTACGGCTGCGTAATTTGGTGACTAAGAATTGTGCAATTGAATTTCATAAGATGAAGTACAACTTGTATATGCGGGTGATTATGAAATATTGTTCGACTAAGACGGGGTCGGGAGATTTTTATTCTTCGGCGGTGTATTTGTACCGATCTTTTATTGCGAGAATGTTTATGCAATATGATAAGGCGATTTATATTGACGCGGATACGCTGCTGATGGGTGATATTGGGAAGTTGTACGATATCGATCTAGGTGAAAATGCGGTGGCGGCGCGTGTGGATCCGAAGGTGGCGGCGTCTCCAGAGTTTACGGCGTACGTAGAAAAGGCGCTAGGGGTTCCAGCGACGGAATATGTAAATTCTGGTGTGCTCTTGATGAACTTAAGGAAGCTCAGGAAGCTACATTATATTACCAGAATGACCGATTTAATGAAGGAGTACGATGCGAGCTTAGTGGCGCCGGATCAGGATTATCTTAATATTATTCTAATGGGGAAGATTTTGCATTTGCCGGCAGAATGGAATGCGCAATTTGGAGATGAGATGGCTGCGAAGGGCGTGAAATTGCTGCATTTTAATTTGTCGAAAAAGCCGTGGTTTCATGATGATGTGGAAGGTGGAGATTTGTTTTGGAAGGCGGCGAAGGGTTCAGGATTCTATAGCGATTTGAAGCGAGGGAAAGAAGAATATACGCTCGAAGAGGAGAAGAAAGCCGAAGCGAAGATTAAGGCGCTAGTCGAAAAAGCAGCAAAAATGTCGAAAATGAAAGAACCGATATTCTTGGCGGAATTGCCTAAGAAAGAAGAAATCAAGAAATAAAAAAGCGCCACTCTCAGAGTGGCGCTTTAGAGGCTTGTTGATGCTGAAGACCACAAAGTCAAATGGCTACATTAGACATTAACAACAGTGTCTACGGTGATCTGACTTCTTTCTGCTTTCAGTAGCGGAAAAACCACATCGTGAAGATAATCGTCAACTTGACCTGGGCAACGGCCAATCAGGTTGGCTGGACTAAGCAAATCTTCGATGTCTTCGAGTATGAGTGGGATTTCTGGGTCGTCTAGGACGTAAGCGATCATGCGAGATTTGACCTCGTTAGGCGAAAGGCCTTCTTGCTTTACGGCATGCCCCAGGCGGAGAGCGTGCTCGCGTAGTCTGGCGTGGACGCTTTGACGGTTGGCGCCCTTCTCGACGGCACGCATTATCATGCCCTCAATTGCCATAAATGGCAACTCGGCATCAAGACGCTGCGTGATAACGGCGCGATTGACAACGATACCATCTGCTACGTTGCCGCAGAGAATCAGTATCGCATCTACGGCGCGAAAAGCGTCGGGGATATAGATGCGGCGTCCAGCCGAGTCGTCTAGCGTTCGCTCAAGCATTTGAGTAGCGGCAGTTTCCCAAGCCATAGCTGGCAGACCGCTGAGATAGCGAGCTAGAGAGCAGATGCGTTCGCTACGCATTGGATTGCGCTTATAAGCCATGGCGGAAGAACCTATTTGCGATTTCGCAAAGGGCTCTTCGAGCTCCTTGTCGTGCTGGAGCAGACGAATATCCTGCGCCATCTTGTAGGCAGAGACGCCAATGGCGGCAAGCATATTTAGGACTTGGTAGTCCAGATTGCGTGGATAGGTCTGACCAGAGACAGGGAAGACTTTGTTCTCGGGAAAGCCAAACTCTTCTGCGATAAGTCGGTCCAGCTGCTTGCATTTCTCTTCATCGCCATCAAATAGCTTCATGAACGTCTCTGATGAACCGGTGGCGCCACGACAGCCTAGCATGTTGAGCTGAGATGCGACAAAATCGAGTTCGGTGAGATTGTTTACGAAGTTTTGCAGCCACAGACAGGCACGTTTACCAACCGTAGTTGGAGTAGCGGGCTGATAATGCGTATAGCCGAGAGTGGGGATGTCCATGCAACGCTTAGCAAAATACGCCAAAAGACCGATCACCCCAAGGAGCTTGCCGCGTACGAGCTGAATAGCATTACGGATTAGAATAATGTCAGTATTATCCGTGACGTAGCAAGACGTAGCTCCAAGATGGATGATGCCGGCAGCAGATTGCGCTTGCTGTCCGTAAGCGTAAATATGCGCCATGACATCATGTCGGACTTCGTGTTCACGAGCATTTGCGACATCGTAATTGATATCGTAAATATACTCTTCCATCTCGAGAATCTGCTCGTCCGTGATACTGAGCCCAAGACGCTGCTCAGCCTTAGCTAGAGCAACCCAAAGCTCACGCCAGGTAGAAAATTTGATGTCATCGCTGAAGAGTCGGTTCATCTCTGCACTAGTATAGCGCTCGTCGAATGGCGAATGATAGGCATTGGTATTCATTATTAATCCTTTCTTCGAAAACCGGTCAAACGTCTACCTTCTAAAAGCCTCCTTTTTAATGTGCGATCTTATAGATAAAAATAGGCATTATTTGCCTATTTAACTATTATAATATATTCTTATAATCTTTGCAACTAAATATTTGGAGGCGCCTACCGGAATTGAACCGGTGTACGCG
Source organism: Candidatus Nanosyncoccus sp. (assembly GCA_045629825.1). Lineage (GTDB taxonomy): Bacteria > Patescibacteriota > Saccharimonadia > Saccharimonadales > Saccharimonadaceae > Nanosyncoccus. Next base: position 4,457 of record JAZQRY010000010.1, read on the forward strand.
GTTTTGCAGACCGCTGCGTAACCACTCCGCCAAAGCGCCGTAATTTCATTATATCACACTTGTAATAATATTATGCCAATTACGGCGAGAACAGTTGCGGTTAGGTGGATGATGACGGATTTGCGGTCGAGTTTTTCGCGGCCGAAGTTGGGCCAGATTAATGTGAGCACGATGCCGATAAAGAAGATGAAAATAGGCTCAGTGGAGTCGGCGGCGGCGGATGCGATGGCTACGGTCGGGGCGGCTACTAGGGCACCGCGGTAAGTGAAATCTTTGATTAGGGAGATGATATAGTCGGCGGTCATGGGTCGGAGTACTTTATATTTGGATTTTTTGACCACTGTGAAGAAACGGCGGCGTAATTTGGGCTGGATGGCGATTAGGACAATATCACCAAGGCCTTTGCCAAGAGCGAGAAAGCCGATACTGGAGACAAAATCGGTATTGCTGTCGTTTCCCACCACGAATATGAGATTACCAATCACGGCGATTAATACGTAAAGGAAGGCATAGAAGACAGCTTTGATTTTGGTGTGACGGGAGCGTTTGCGGGTGGTGAGGATGATGAGCATGGGTGCGGCGAGAATGATGGCGAAAGCGACGAGTTGCATAGGGGAGAAAGATTCGCCCAGGAAGAACCAGCCGAGGACTAGATAGAGAATAGGTGATAGCTGGATGAAAATTCCTAAGTTGGTGGAGTCGTCTAATTCTAGAGTTTTGAGATAGGGGATGCTGGAAAAGACGCTGAAAAATCCAGAGAGAATTAGAAGTCCAATAGCGCCGTAATCGGCTCCTACGAAATTATAACCAGTTACGATCAGGATGATGATGCCAGCGATGATGCCTGTAATACCGTAGAATAATTTTTGTGAGAAAGTGCGGTATTTTTTAAAATAGACGTCCGAGACGTAGTTATCCAAATAAATACGTAGCGAATCGGAGAGATTAGCGAGTACGACTAAGATTAACCAGTTCATGTGAGTGCTCCGTAAATTAAATAACTATAGTAAATAGCGAAAATAGCGATCATGAGACTGCCTTCGGCGCGGGTAATTTTGTGGTCAAATAGAGTGACGAGCCACAAGACGAAGGTGGAGCCGACCAGCATAGCCATATCTAGTACTTCGAAATCTTGCGGAATAATGGCGCCGAAAATGGCAACGGGTAGTCCTAATACGATGCAAATATTGAAAATATTACTACCGATAATGTTGCCAACTAGTAGGTCGTGCTCGCCACGACGAGCAGCGATAATGGTAGTGACGAGCTCTGGAAGTGAAGTGCCGATAGCTATGATAGAAAGAGAAATGATGCGCTCAGAAATACCGATGGTGGCAGCGACGGCAGAAGCAGAATTGACGACAAGCTCGCTGCCGATGATAGTGCCGGCAAGACCGACGATGACTAGCAGGATGGATTTTTTGAGTTTGTATTTGGGTTTGTCGGATTTGATTTTGCGTTCGCGGTTGCTGCGAGCCATGCGGATAAGGTAGTAAATGAAGATTGCGAAGAGCAATACACAGACGATGGCATCGTTTCGAGAGAAGCCGGTATTGCCACTGAAGCCGGGAGTGAAGAATAGAATAGCTAGGATTGTGGAGATTAATAGGAGAAGTGGTAGTTCTTTTGAGATGGTGTTTTTGTTGATAGGGATAGGCTTGATGATGGCGGCGATACCAATGAGTAATAGAATATTGACGATGTTGCTGCCGATGACATTGCCGACGAGCATGTCAGTATTGCCGGATGCGATGGAAGAAAAGGCGATAGCGAGCTCGGGGGCGCCGGTACCTACAGTAATTACGGTAAGCCCGACGAGTTGCTTGGAGATTTTGAAATGAGAAGCGACAGAAGAAGCGCCAGACACTAGCCAACTAGCCCCACTGACTAGTAAGGCTATACCGATAACTAGAATGCAGGCTTGCAAAAAAATTTCCATGCTTATGGTTATTATAGCATAGAATTTAAAACAAAAAAATGGTGCGAGCGAAGAGACTCTAACTCTCGACCTCTTCCTTGGCAAGGAAGCGCTCTAAACAACTGAGCTACGCTCGCATGATATATAGTATTATATCACAGAATTTTGTTTTTGGGTGAAAAAATTGTGCTATAATGATTTTATATAAGTATAAAGGAGATAAAATGTCTACAGGTGGAATAATAGCGATAGTCGTGGTGGTCGTGATCGTACTGATTATCGCCATGGTTATTGGCGCTTATAACGGGCTGGTCAAGCTGGATGAGCGCGTAAACGAGGCTTGGAGCGATATTACCGTGCAGCTCAAGTATCGGGCGGATTTGATTCCGAACGTACTAGAGACGGTAAAGGGCTATGCCAAGCACGAAAAAGAAACATTTGCGATGGTGACAGAGGCGCGGGCTGCGTCGATGGGCGCCAAGACGGTAAAGCAAGCCGCTAAAGCAGAAGAAGCAATGCAAGGTGCACTAGGCAAGATCTTTGCCATTGCGGAGGCTTATCCGGAGCTTAAGGCAAATGAGAATTTTAAGGAGCTACAGACTCAGCTTCAGGACGTAGAAGATAAAATTCAGGCTTCACGCAGATTTTATAATGCTGGGGCGAAGGAGCTAAATACTAAGATTAAGACTTTCCCGACTAATCTCATTAATAAATTCGTGGGTCACTTCAAGATTCGTGAGTATTTCGAAGTGAGTGAGACCGAGAAAGCTAAAATTGAGAAAGCACCTGAAGTTAAATTCTAAAAATGTACAAGCAAATTGCAGAAAATAAACGCAAAACGGCTTTATTAATATTCGTTTTTGTGTTGATGATTGGGGGGATTGCGGCGCTGTTTGCTTGGGCGTATAACGATTGGAAAATCGCCGTATGGACTTTGGTAGTAGCCATTGTCTATGCGGCGATTCAATATTATTTTGCGGATTCAATTGCGGTGGCAATGACGGGGGCGCGAGAGATTACTAAAAAAGATAATCCGAAACTATATAATACAGTAGAGAATTTATCAATCACGACAGGGCTACCGATGCCGAAGGTATATATAGTGGATGACCCAGCACCGAATGCTTTTGCGACAGGGCGTGACCCGAAGCATGCGATAGTGGCGGCTACGACGGGGCTCCTGGATATCATGGATAATAAGGAGCTCACTGCAGTGATGGCGCACGAGATGTCGCACGTAAAGAATTATGATATTCGGGTGTCGATGATCGTGTTTGGGCTGACTTGTGTGATTGGACTTATATCGGACTTGGCATTTCGGATGATGTTTTATGGTAATCGTCGACGGGAGAATGAGGGGAGTCCGGTGGGGTATGTACTAGTACTGATTGCAGCGATATTGTCGCCGATACTAGCTGGGCTGGTGCAGATGGCGGTATCGCGTCAGCGGGAGTATCTAGCGGATGCTTCGGCGGTGAATATAACGAGATATCCGGAAGGGATGATTGCGGCGTTGAAGAAATTGCAGGCGCATAGTCAGCCGATGAAGAGTCAAAATATCGCGACTGAGACAATGTATATCAATAATCCGCTCAAGAAAGGATTCTTTAGTAATTTGTTTTCTTCACATCCGCCGATTGAGAAGCGGATCGAGAGGCTAGAGCATGGCAAAAAAACGTTCTAAATCTTTTCGGCGGTCGTACCGCGAAGATTATGTGCACGAGATTGAAGCGCCTGGGATAATTGCGCATATCGGGAAGACTTTTGGGATTATATTTAAGAATTATAAGATTTTTTTGCCGTTTTTTATTATCGTGCTGATTTGTGGGGTTTTGACGATAGGGGCAGATGGACTGGTGGGGCAGACGTCGAGCGGAGTGTTTGCTATTTTGATATTATTGATGATATGGATGGTGGTGATTTTTATACTGAGGCAGCTTACGGCGGGGCATAAGATTAAGCTACGCGATGCGATGTATAATGCCTTTACGGCGCTGATTCCGACAGTAATAGTGTTGGCGACGGTAGTGATTTCGTGCTTGCCGATAGCTATGCTAATTATCGCTTATTCGGCGGCGGTGGAGACGGAATTTCTGGCGATGCCGTTTTATGCGTTGCTGTTTTGTGCATTTGCGCTATTAATGGTGCTACTGGTGGGGTATATGCTGACAAGTACTATAGTGGCGCTGGTGGCGGTGACAGCGCCGGGGCTGTATCCGATTGTGGCGGTTATGGCAGCGGCAGATTTGGTAGTAGGGCGGAGAATGAAGATTATCGTGCGACTGATTGTGCTTGCGATTTTGGTGGCTCTTTCTTGGGGGGCGACTGTGGTGCCGCTCGAAGTGATCGGAGTACCGAAGGAAGTGCTGGCGGTAGTAAGGCTAGCGGTGGCGGGGTTTGATGGGATTTTTGCGACGACATATTTGTTTTTATATTATCAGTGGATAATTAAATAGGTGTGATAAAATATTATTATGACAAGAGAGGATGCGGAAAAACGGATCTTAAAGCTTAGAGAGCTGATTAATGATTATCGGTATCATTATCATGTGCTGGATGAGTCTACGATGAGTGAGGCGGCGGCGGATTCTTTGAAACACGAGCTGACTTTGCTTGAGACGGAATATCCAGATTTGATTACGCCGGATTCGCCGACGCAGAGAGTGGCGGGGCGACCACTGGATAAGTTTACGAAAGTGAAACATGAGAAGCGGATGATTAGCTTAGCGGATGTGTTTTCAGAAGAAGAGGTGCGGGATTGGATCACTCGTAATGAGAAGCTGGTGCCAGGTGGGAAAATTTATGAATTCTTCACGGATATTAAGATGGATGGATTGGCTTGTTCGTTGAAATATCGGGATGGAGTGTTCTACCAGGCGGTGACTCGTGGGGATGGGCTGGTCGGTGAAGATGTGACGCTTAATGTGAAGACGATTGAGAATATTCCACTTAGAATTGATGCGTCGGAAGTTGAAGTAAGGGGGGAGATTGTGATATTTAAGGAAGATTTTGAAAGGCTGAATGAGTTGCAAAGGAAGCACGGGGAGGCGGAGTTTGCGAACCCGCGTAATCTCGCAGCGGGATCGATTCGGCAATTAGACCCTAAGGTGGCGGCGAGTCGGCCACTTAGATTTATTGCGTATGATTTAGTGACGCCAGATACGTCGACTTGGCGAGATGCGTATGAGATGCTGAGGCAGCTCGGATTTCAGACGTCGCGCGAAGATAGAGTATGGAAGGCGGAGCAAAAGAAGGAATTATTCCAATACATCGATGAGTTGGATGAGTATCGGAAGAGTTTACCGTTTAATACGGATGGAATGGTGATTAAAATTAATGACCGAGCGGTATATGATAGGCTAGGGATCGTAGGTAAAACGCCGCGTGGGGCGGTGGCGTATAAATTCCCGGCGGAAGAATCGACTACGGTAGTGAGAGATATTGTGATTTCGATCGGACGTACGGGGGCGGCTACGCCGGTGGCGATATTAGATCCGGTGGTAGTGGCGGGGACTACGGTGCGACATGCGTCGCTACATAATGCGGATGAGATCGCTAGGCTGGATGTGCGAATTGGGGATACGGTGATTATTTATAAGGCGGGGGATATTATTCCGCAGGTAAAGGAAGTACTTGTGAGCTTGCGCCCGGAGGGGGCGGAGAAATATGATTATGTGGAGGCTTTACATCAGCAATATCCGGAGCTGGAGTTTGAGCGACCGGAGGGGGAAGTGGTATACCGAGTGCGGGGCGAGTCGAGTGATTTGATTTTGAAGCGGGCGATAGAGTATTATGCGTCGAAGCCAGCGCTGAATATCGAAGGGCTGGGTGAGAAAAATGTAGTGGCACTAGTGGATGCGGGGCTAGTGAAGTCAATTGCGGACTTATATAGACTTCGAGAGTCGGAAGTGGCACGGCTGGAGCGATTTGGTGACTTGTCGGCGCGGAATTTAATAAATGCTATTGATGAGTCGCGAGAACCTTCGCTGGCGAAATTTATTACTGCGCTCGGAATACGACACGTGGGAGCGCAGACGGCTACGGCCTTGGCGCGAGAATTTAAGTCGCTAGATGCTTTGATGGAAGCGAGTGAAGAGCAGTTACTGGCGGTACCGGATATTGGCAAGGTAGTGGCGGAGTCGATCTTGGCGTGGTTTGCGGATGAAGATAATGCGAAAATGCTAGCGGAGCTTCGTGAAATGGGGGTATGGCCGGTGGATGAGACGGGGGGTGAGCTGCAACTGGCGGGGAAGTCGTATATCGTGACGGGGACTTTAGCATCGATGGGGCGTAATGAAGCAGAAGATAAACTGCGAGAGCTCGGCGCGACGGTGACGTCGTCGGTGACGAAGAATACTACAGCATTAATTGCGGGTGATAAGCCAGGGAAGTCTAAGATGGACAAGGCGGCGAAGTTGGGGAAGCCGGTGATGGGTGAGGGGGAGTTTTTGGAGTTAATAGGAGAGAAAGGTATTTAGAATGAAAATAGTCAAAGTCGTGGCAGCTGTAATCAAATGCGCCCCGCCTGGGGCGCTTTTGCTATGGAAATAATATTTGGCGCAAAAATCAAGTCTTGCAGGCAGTAGCTATGATTTGCTATAATTGAAAGTGTTAAAGGTTATACGTTGTTTATGAGAGAGG
>JAZQRY010000011.1:0-9447 GCA_045629825.1 Candidatus Nanosyncoccus sp.
TACCTTCACTCCACCTACCGGTAAAGTCCTTAAAGGTTGGTGCACTACGAATACTAGTCAAACCGAATGTAGTGATGGGACGTTCTATGAATCAGGAGACACCATAGCTCCTAGTACGGTAGCGAATAATACTACGCTGAATCTTTATGCGATATGGGAAACTGCCCCACCTTCTTTACAACAATTTGCGGCAGGAGAACTGTCTCCTACGTGTAACGATATGTCTACAGGTGATACTTTAACTTTAGCCGATAGTCGTGATTGGCAAGAATACACCGTGGGTAAACTTGCTGATGGTAGATGCTGGATGTTGGACAACTTAGCTTTAGACGTAGTAGCCAAAATAGATGATATGAACGAGAATAATACCAATGCTAGCAATACTACTCTCGGCTATCTCAAAAACGGCGGAGGTTCTACTACTGATGGTGATCCAACCTACAAATATCCTATTACTGGCGTAGCTAACTGGACTAGTTCAAATTCCTACTCTGCTCCACTAGTAAGAATTTCTTATAAAGACACTGTACCAAGCAATCCACCAAGTAGTAGTCAAGGCAACAATAAAATAGGCGGCTATTATAACTACTGTGCCGCATCAGCAGGAAGCTACTGCCATGGTAATGGTACTACCGCAGGTACACCAACTGACAATGCCACGGAAGACATCTGCCCGAAAGGCTGGAGACTACCTACAGGTAATACTACTGGCGAATTTAGTGCTTTAGCTAATCAAATTTATGGTTCTACTGGTTCAACTAGTGATGCTGCAGCCTACGCTAACTATCGCAATGCTCTCTCCTTGCCCCTCTCTGGCTACTTCAGCGGTAGCTCGCCCAGCGGTCAGGATAGCCAGGGTTATTGGTGGTCTTCTACGCGGGGTGCTAGCGGCACCATGTACTTCCTATACGTGAACTCGAGCAATATCTACCCAGCCGGTCGCAACGATCGCAGCTACGGCTACAGTATTAGATGTACGATGAGTTCATAAGGGATCTATTAGATTATAGATTTTCAGTTGTTGTATCCAACCTTTATCTTGGAAAACCTAAGCGATTCCATCCATGATGAAATCGCGGGAAGAATGTTTTATGATGGTCTTGGCGTGAGTGGCACTTTTGCTTCACAAAGGTGTTGCTACTGGGCGTTGTTTCGATAAATTTGGTGATAGGAGTGGCGCAAGAGAGCCCTTTACGGGGTAAAGGGCTTACCACTGGGCGTCGTCTCAAAATATCCAGAATAAATTTTGGATATTTATTCGACTCCTACAGCGGGCGAATTAAAGTTCGTCTCGCGCTCGGGATTGTCAGGAAATAAATTAATCCCCTTTGGGGATTATTTTATTTCCTGGTAGCCCCGGCGCGAGTCGAACGCACAACCTTCTCCTTAGGACGGAGCCGCTCTATCCATTGAGCTACGGAGCCAAAATGTGATATAATATATTATATCATGAGTTTACTCAAGAAGAAAGAGAAAAAGACTGAACAAGAAAGGGTGGACGAACGTCGCGAGGAAGTATTGGCGACGGGTCGGAAATTCAAGTATCCTTTGCAATGGACCAAGCATCGTATAGTAGTTAATACGATTTTGATAGCTTTAATCATACTGGCTATGGTAGTGATAGGTGGGTGGCTGGCACTTTATCGCTTAGGAATGACAAGCGAGTTGCTCTATCGGATTACTAAGATTGTGCCGGTGCCGGTAGCGCAGGTAGAGAGTGAGAATGTGCTTTTCTCGGATTATTTGATGCTGTATCGGAGTAGTATGACTTCGATTGAGCGGCAGTCGGGGAGCCAGTTTGATCAGAGTTCGGAAGAGACGCTACATGCTAAGTATAAGCGGATGGCGTTGACGGAAGCGGAAGAATTTACTTATGCTTTGACGCTAGCGAAGGATCTGGGAATAGAAATAGATGATGAGCGGGTGGAAGCGGAATTTGAGCGACATTTGAAGATCGGTGGCATTGACCGGAGCGAAGAAGGATTCCTAAAGATCATTGATAATAATTTTAATTTAGACAAATCCGAATATGAACGGATGCTATATATGTCGCTTCTTAAGTCGGAAGTGAGTATGAAGATTGACGAGAATGCGAATAAGATAGCGGAGCAGGTAGAGAAGCTCTTGGCTGAGAGCGATAATGATTATCAGAAAGTGGCAGAGCAGATGGGCGATCAGATTTCGTACGAAGAGACGGGTGGACTGGTGGATAGCAAAAATATTGATGGCGGGCGGGCAACGGAAGCGACTAAGTTAGAGCCGGGGCAGAGTAGCGGTAAGTTCATCTCGATGAATGGGGATGGGTATTACTTCGTAAAACTAATTAAGAAGAATGATGCGGAGGTGAATTTTGTATCGATTAAGGTGCCGTTTACGGAGTTCGATAAAAGGTTCGATGCTTTGAAGGAAGAAAATAAGATTAATGAATTGATTGAGACGGGAGAAGGGGAAGAACAGGGATAAAAATTAAGTCCCTTCGGGACTTATTTTTTATTTGGTGCGGGTATGGAGAGTCGGACTCCAATCTTATCCTTGGGAAGGATACATAATAGCCGTTATACGATACCCGCGGCTGCACTTATTATACCACATCTCTGGAAATATGGTATAATAATTTTATGCAAGAAGTTGAGACGATACTAGAAAAAGCCATTTTGGATTTATATGGAATAGAATTTAAACCGGATGTGGTGCCGGCACCGGAGAATATTGACGCGGATTATTCGTCGAATGCGCCACTGAAGCTGGCTAAAGAATTGCATAAAGCACCGATGGAGATAGCTGAGGAAATAAAATCGAAGTTAGATATTAGTGTTTCTGCTCCAGGTTTTATTAACTTCATTCTTGATGACGGCTATCTGATGGATTCTATTGATTCTTTAGGTAAGGATCTTGATGAAGTGATTCGGACGGATGAATATCGTGATAAGACGGTGATTTGCGAATTTAGCGACCCTAATCCGTTTAAGGTGTTACATGTGGGACATCTTTATACTTCGGTGGTGGGGGATGCGATTGGAAAGCTATTTGAATATGCTGGTGCGAAGGTGATTCGGGCGAATTTTGGTGGTGATGTGGGGCTACACGTGGCGAAGACGATGTATGTACTTAGACAAAAGAATTTCGACGAATTGATAATAGAAGATATTGCTAAATGCTATGTAGAAGGTACGGCGGCTTATGAAGATGATGAGACGGCGCACGAGGAGATATCGAAACTAAATAAAGAGATTTATCGGATTAATGCAGAGAAGCTACATGATACACCACTAGCGGAGCTTTATTGGAAGGGGCGAGAGCTTTCGTATGATTATTTTCGAGATTTCTATGATTCGATTGGCGTGAAATTTGATAAGTATTATCCAGAGTCTACAGTGGCGGAGCTCGGGCTTAAGACAGTAAAAGAGCAGCTCAAGAACGGCGTATATGAAATGAGTGGGGCGGCGGTGATATTTAATGGTGAGAAGTATGGACTTCACACGAGAGTGTTTATTAATAGTGAAGGGGTGCCGACGTACGAAGCGAAGGACATAGGATTAATCTTTACAAAGTGGGAAGATTATCATTTCGATAAGTCGGTAGTGATTACTGGGTCGGAACAGCTTGATTACATGAAAGTGGTATTAAAGTCGGTAGAACAATATGCGCCGGAACTGGTAAAGCGGACAGACCATCTGACGCATGGGTTAGTGAAACTACCCGGTGGGGTGAAGATGTCATCTCGGAAAGGGAATTTCTTAAAGGCTGTGGATGTGCTTGATATGGTGAGAGATGAGCTAAAAAGGGAATATAATTCGGAAGATGAGAAAATTGCACTAGCGGCTACGAAGTATGCTTTTCTAAAATATAAGATGGGGGGAAATATTATCTTTGATCCTAAAGAATCGGTGAAGATGACGGGTAATTCGGGGCCATATTTGCTTTATTCGTGTGTAAGAGCTAAGAAAATTCTTGATAAAATTGCTGGAGCGTCGGCAGAACCGCCCCTTCGGGGCGAACCTGTCGGGCTTGGCAGGAATATACGTGTCAAAGATTCAAATCCGAAAATGGCTCCAAAGAAACAGGTTTCGGTCACTCGCGCAGAAAGAAATTTATCTAAGAAGATACTCGAATATAAGTATGTGCTGGGGGAGGCTGTAAGGGAGATGGCGCCGCATAAGATTGCGAATTATTTGTATGAATTAGCGCAGGAGTTTTCGAGGTTTTATGAGAAGTGTCCGGTGGTGGGGAGCGATGAAGAAGCGTGGAGAATAAGACTTGTGAAAGCGTATCTAGACACGATGCTGCATGGGCTAAATATTTTGGGAATTGAAGTGCCGGAGGAAATGTAATGAAGAAGGCGAAGCTGCTGTGGGTGGATTTGGAAATGACTGGGCTGGAGCCAGAGAAGGATAGAATCCTAGAAGTGGCAGCAATTGCGACAGATATGAAATTGAATGAGATAGCGCGATACGAAGCTGTGGTGAAAGTGGATGAGAAATTAATGAAAGAGCGAATGGTGGGGGAATTCTGGGAGAAGAACCAGGGTTCGCGAGACGCACTGTTTTCACAAAATGAACAAGGGAAGCCACCAAAGGAAGTGGAGAAGGAGCTACTGGAATTTGTCAAGAAATATTTTGGAGAAACCATATATCTGGCAGGCAATTCAATTCATCAGGATAGGAAATTTATTGAAAGAGAAATGCCGATACTTAATGAAAAGTTACATTATCGGATGCTGGATGTGTCGGCGTGGAAAATTTATTTTGAAAATGAATTAAATAAAAAATTTACGAAGCCAGATAAGCATCGGGCGCTGGATGATATCGAAGGCTCAATGGAGGAGTTTAAATGGTATTTGACGTTTCTAAAGTAAATGGGATTGGTGAATATGCCGTAAAAAGCGAGAAAGACCGGGATATTTATTATAAGGGGAAGATGGCTTTTTTAGTAATGCATCGCAATACAATAGAAGTGCGGTGTGACGCGAAGTTGTCAGCTTTACTCAGGGAAAAGTATGAATCAGTGATGGAATCTCGCTATTATGGGCATGGGGGAGTAGAGATTGTATTAGCAGGACAATTGACGTCACGCGAGATTGAAGATTTGATTCGGTTAAGCTATAATTTGACAGTATAAAAAACTCCGGAATGCATTTGGCGATTCCGGAGTGTATATATTATTGTTTTGAGCTCTTGGCTGACTTTTCTTTCTTTTGCTCTTTTTTGGCTTTTGCTGCGTCGCGGCGTTCGTTAAGCTTGTTCATAGCTTTGACGATCATGAAGATGACCCAAGCAATGATGAGGAATTCGATAACGTTTTGGATGAAGTTGCCGTAAGCGATTACTGCTTCATCGCCGTTGCCGAAGAAATTGGGAATTCTGATAGCGAGATTGGTAAAATCAACACCGCCACCAATTAAGCCGACGATAGGCATAACGATGTCGTTAACGAGAGAATTTACGATTGCAGTAAAAGCGCCACCGACGGCTACGCCTACGGCTAATTCTACTACTGAGCCACGATTGATGAATTCAATAAATTCATCTTTCATACTTTTCTTTTCTTTTTTGTCTTCTGCTTTGGGTTGGTCTTTGGTTTCTGCCATTATTACTCCTTTATTTATTAATCCGCTTCCGAGAAATTATCAAAGGCATCATAGAGATTTTCGAGACTATCATGAGAAGTCTCGATGATAGATTTCAGGGACGCGTCGCTAGTGGAATTTAAAAGTTTAGACTCTTCGGCTAGGAAGATGGCGATCTCGTAGGTCATCTTGTGGGCGTAGGTACGATCTAATAGACCATTGATCTTGGCATTAAAAAGTTCAGTTTCGAGTTCCTCTTTGTCGAGCTCGGCTGCTTCGGTGACATTTTCTTCGATATCTTTGGTATTGAATTCGTATTTTTCTTCGAGGAAGGCACTAAGACTACTGCTAGTATTGGTGAGCACGCTATAGAGGGATGCGCTGCTGGATCTGAGATTGGAAGATTTGACATTGGGCTGATATTCTTCGATTAGATCGGAGGTATTGTCGAGATGGAGTAAAAGGGAAATGGAAAGATTCTTTTCGCCACCTTTGTTGCCACTAAGAATTGCGCCGAGAATGATGGTGATGATGAGAAGGACGAGCGCGCCAATGCCAAATATGAAAAGTTTGGAAGAGAAGAGTTTGTTCTCTTTCTTGGCGACGGGGCGATTGCTCTGCGAGATTTGGTTTAGATAATCTTGTCCATCCATATGATATAATAATTATAACATGAATGACGCAAAGGAGGAAATAAAATCTCGCTTGGCGGTGGAAGATGTGGTAGGGCAATATGTAGAGCTAAAGCGAGCGGGAAGAAACTTGAAGGGTCGTTCGCCTTGGGGAGTGGACAAGACGCCGAGTTTTATGGTGTCGCCGGAGAAAGGGATTTGGCACGATTTCTCAGCAAATAAGGGTGGTGATATTTTTACCTTTGTGATGGAAGTCGAGGGGATTAGCTTTAAGGAAGCGCTTGAGAAGCTGGCTGGTCAGGCGGGAGTGGATCTCGCGAAATATCGCGGAGGCGATCCAGCGGTAGCAAAGAAAAAGGTGCGAGCCAGGGAGGCATTGGCGCTCGCGACGAAGTATTATCAGGCGAGTCTGGTACGGGATAAGAATATATGCGAATATGTTTTTTATAAGCGTAATTTGAATCGTGCAACAGTGAAGGAATTTAAGATTGGCTATGCGCCGGCGAGTGGTAAGGCTTTAGTGACGGTGCTACAAAAGCGGGGCTATACTCTAGATGAATTGGAGGCGGCAGGACTTCTAAATCGGTTCAAGACGGATTTATTTAGAGACAGGATGATGGTGCCGTTTATAGATACGACGGGGAATGTGATTGGTTTTACGGCAAGAGTGATCAAGGACGGGGAGCCGAAATATCTGAATACGCCTGAGACGCTCCTGTTTAATAAATCGAAATTTATTTTTGGTTTGCATCAGGCGAAGGAAGCTATTCGGCGAAGTGGGTATGTGGTGATAGTTGAAGGAAATATGGATGTGATTTCATCGCATCAGGCTGGAGTGAAGGAAGCAGTGGCGACGTCGGGAACAGCAATGACCGAGCAACATTTAAAGGCGCTGTCGAATTTGACTGCGGATGTAAGGCTGGCTTATGACGGGGATGCGGCTGGAGTAAAAGCGACAGAACGGGCGATTATGATGGCGGGGGAATTAGGGCTAGAGCTTACGGTGATTTCGGATTACCATGGCGCAAAAGATCCGGATGAGCTGATTCAAAAGGACCCGAAACTGTGGCAGTCGGCAGTAGAGCACCGGGTGCCGGCGGTGGATTGGCTGCTCAATAAATATGAAGAAGATTTAAATTTGAGATCGGCTATTGGTAAACGAAAATACTCGGATGTAGCGTTAAAACTATTGTCTTATGTGAAAGACGAAGTGGAGCGGGCGAGCTATGAAAAGAAAGTGGCGGATAAATTGGGGGTAGAGGTTGAAATACTACGTGCGAAGGGTGAGAGACTGGATGAAAAATTGTCGTCGGCTGCATCAAAGAAGTATTACAAAAAGCCTAAGACAAAGGTCGAGAGCGATCAGATGCGACAATTAGAAAATTCGCTACTAGCGATTAAAATATATGGCGGGGTGACAAAGGTACAGATCCCGCTAGAGATGCCGGATGATGAAGCGAGGCTAGCTGAGCTGGAGCTGGTATTTAGCAGGGAGCATGAAGATTTGGAAGGCTATGACGCCGAAAAAGAAGCTAAGGAATTGTTGATTAGATATGAAACGGAATTAAAAAAGCAGGAGATTGAGGCGCTAGAATTGCAGCTACAAGAAATGTCGGAAGATGATCCGGAATATATAGCTGTGCTCGAAAAGATTACTTTGCTACAAAAAGGTGAGAAGTAATTATACTATTTATGGATAATAATTAAAATTAGATGCGATCGATAGCTTCGATGACGTACAGAAGAGCTTCGGCGCGCTTGGCATCGTCGGCCATTTCTTTGGCGGTGCGATAAGCCGGCTCTAGTACAGAGTAGTCGCGGAGATCTTCAAAAATGTTCTTATAAAGATTAAATTTTTGATCGGCGCTAAGGCTAAGAGTATCTAGGACTGGAATTAGATCGCGCAAGGCTGCTTCCTTGATTTGGCGGACGTTGAGAGATGATTTGGCCTCTTCAGCGACTGGTAGTTCGGGTGCAGGGGGTAGCTCTGGAGCGGGAGCAGGTGCGGGAGCAACTGGCTCAGCTGGGACTTCAGGCGCAATTGGTGCGACTGGCGCTGGTGCTACAGGCGCGGCGCCTTGTGGTGGCATGGCCATATTGTTGATTTCAGGAATATTCATCGCTTCGAGTGGAGCAATCGGCTCAGGTGCCGGTGTTACCATTTCGACTGTTGGTTCAGGGAAAGGCCCGACTGGCTCGCCTAGCTCGCCGGTATCGCCTTCAGGCACTGAAGACGGTGCTGCTACCGGATCCGAAAAAACAGGATCCACATTGGTAGTGTTAGTAATATCGTCAATTGCTTTTTGTAAATCGTTATCTACGGTTTGATTTTGGTCCATTTTAGCCCACCTTTATATTATTCTTATGTTAATTGTAGCACAGATTTTTTAAATGCGCAAGAAATTTACGATTTTATCGAGAAAATCTAATTTAACTTCTTCCATAGGAAGATGTGCGCCGAGGGCATCGACGATGGCTTCGCCACTACCGCCAGGAAAATATACTTTGACGTCGATTGCGAAACGCTTTTTAGGAATTAGAACGGCGGAGAAATTTGAATCCTCTTTCATAATGCCGAAGGCTTTGAACTCGTCGTATTTGTGTAATTTGTTGCCCTCGGTAAGGCCGTCTTGACTGAGTGAATATTGAATAGTGCGGGGTGGGCGGAAAATCGAGACGAGAATGGCGACCATGCTGAGAATTACCAGAATTAAGAAAGTCCACCATTTAAGAAAAATCGCTAAGGCGCAAAGACCTAGAGTAACTGCGACTAGACCAACATACCAGGCGGCGTTATGATTACGAACGACATATTCTTGAGCTTGCCAGGTGATATTTTGAGAATTGTTTACCATAAGACTATTATAACACAAAAAAAGTGGTGTTGAAAAAAGATGGGCGAAATGGTAGAATGGAAATATTGGAGGGTTACCCAAGTGGCTGAAGGGGACGGTTTGCTAAATCGTTAGTCTGGAGTGATCTGGGGCGGGAGTTCGAATCTCCCACCCTCCGCCAAGTCCTGGCGGACTTGCACAAAAAGCGAGACTCGTTGTAACCAATCGAATCTCCCACCCTCCGCCAAACGCCTGGACGGCGTTTTTTTTGGTCGATTCGAACCTTCGGTGCGAATCTCTCACCCTCCGCCAAACGGCTGGACGGCGTGTTTTTACTATATGAGTTAAAACCATAATGATTTTTAGAAATTTGAATAATATGGTATAATTTGGTGATGAAAAAGCCTGTGAAATT
>JAZQRY010000012.1:0-6436 GCA_045629825.1 Candidatus Nanosyncoccus sp.
TGAAAGGGCAATTAGGACATTTTGAGATTCGGCGATCCCGTGCGCGTCTTTGGATCGGATATCTTGCTCGCCATTGAAATCGGCGTCGGGAGCAATTCCCGCTGTAGAGTCGGTCGCGGGTGTGCTCACAGGGGCACTTGCAGGGGTACTTGTGGTATCTACGGGCGTAGCGCTAGTAGCAGGATTCATAACTCCCGCATCACTCCCCGTAGGAGCGCTCACCGGAGTTGGCGTAGTAGCTGCATTATCATCTGGCATATCGATATCCTTATTTATTTTCTACTTTTTATCTTACCATAAGCCTTTAGCAATTTCAAGCACGAATTTGGTTTGATTTACGATTTAATTTTTTGTATTATTTGACATTTAAGGGGACTTGATTTTATTTGGGAAGTGAAGTATAATTATTAGTAGGTGGAATCGTAGCTC
This sequence comes from Candidatus Nanosyncoccus sp., assembly GCA_045629825.1. GTDB lineage: Bacteria > Patescibacteriota > Saccharimonadia > Saccharimonadales > Saccharimonadaceae > Nanosyncoccus. The sequence continues at coordinate 430 of JAZQRY010000012.1, forward strand.
AGTTGGTTAGAGCGCTGCCCTGTCACGGCAGAGGTCGCGAGTTCGAGTCTCGTCGGTTCCGCCATTTTTGTTGCGGAAAATCTCGGAAAGCGTGATATAATAAGCTTATGGTAAAGAAAGGCGATACGCTAATCGAAGTAACTATAGCTGTGGGGATTTTTTCGATGGTTGCGATTGCGATGGTGGCGGTGATGAGCAATGGGGTGGCAAATGCACAGACAGCTCTTGAATCTACGCTGGCAAGGGAAGAGATTGATATACAGGCAGAGGCTTTGAGATATATTCAAGCATCCTATATCGCAAATGCAAATGAGACGGATAAGAAATTTGCTTCGCTGTGGCGTGAAATAACACGAGATGCAATTGTGTTGAACAATGACGAGAGTAATGAGATAACGCAGTATGCGCCGACTTCTTGCGAAGAATTGTATAATCCTTCGGCGGCGAATAATATTGTTGATCAACACGGATTCATATTGAATCCGCGTAAGATGGGTGATTTTACTGAAGACACGATTGGTAGTGTGTATTTTACAGCAAGGGGGAATAGCGATAGATTTACAGCGGCAACAATCAACCCACGGTTGGTGTTCGGTTCGGAGAATAATGGGGCAACGGAGAATACTTTAAACAGTCAATATGATATGTATGATTCATTGTATCGAGCTGAAGGAATATACGTAGTGCCAGTGAGGGATGCGAATACGACAGTGATTGTGAATGAAGATGGTAGTTCTAGAACTTCGGCTTTCTTTGATTTTTATATTAGGACGTGCTGGTATGGAAGCAGGTCGAATGACGCTTCGATTATTTCTACTGTCATTAGACTATATGATCCAGATGTGGTGCCGACTGTTGAATCGGGGTCTGGGGATTAAGAAACATTAATTAGTATCGGAGTGGAATTTTTCGTGGATTTCGCGAAGGTGCTTGTCGGTGACGTGGGTGTAGATTTGGGTGGTGCTAATGTCGGCGTGGCCGAGCATAGATTGGACGGAGCGGATGTCGGCGCCGTTCATAAGTAGATCGGTGGCAAAGGAGTGGCGAAGAGTATGGGGGGAGACATGCTTAGTAATACCGGCGAGACGGGCGTATTTTTCGACAATGCGCTCGACGGAGCGGGCAGTAATGCGGCGGTAGTTGCCGGAAGTATCGACGGCTTGGAGATTGCGTGAGTTATTAAGAAATAGGGCAGGCAGGGAATCGGTGCGGGCGTCCAAATAATCCTGGACGCGGTCGGCACAGGCTTTACTGATGAAGATAGGGCGGTCTTTGCTACCTTTGCCGCGAACGACGAATTCGCGTTTGGCTAGGTTGATAGAATCGCGATTCAAAGACACTAATTCGGAGACGCGAAGGCCGCCAGAATATAGTAGCTCAATAATGGCGCGGTCACGGAGTCCTGATTCGGTAGAGAGGTCGATTTGATTTAACATATCTTCGACTTCATCGAAATGGAGAAAAGTGACTTGCTTGCGATTGATATGGGGAAGTTCGATTAGGGAAGGATTTAGAGATTTGATGTCGCGCTTGGCGAGATATTTCAAGAAGCCACGTAGGGCAATTAGGTGGTAGGCCTGGGTAATGACCTTAAGATCATCGCCGCCAGCTTCGGAACCACAGCGGTTAAGCTTGAGGCGATATTTCCGGAGCAATTCTTTAGTGATGTCGCTGGGCCTTAGCTCGTCTTTATTTAGAATCTCTTCAGAGAGCATGGTGAAGCGCTCTAGGTAATGCCGGTAGTTATCTATAGTATTTTTGCTACGACCAGCTTCGACTTCTAGGTGTTCCAAAAAATCATTGATTAATTCATCAATAGTCATAACCTTATTATATCACGGGGATTATTTGCAGAAGCGGTAAGCGTCGCGGATAATCATGACTTCTTCGTTGGTGGGTTCGACATAGACTGGTATAGTAGAATCTTCGGCGGTGATAATACCACTGGTGATTTCCTTGAAGCTAGCGATGGCGTCGTTGACTTCTTTGTTGACTTTAATACCGAGGGGAGCGAGACCGGCGATGATGGATTCGCGAGTCTCGGAACCGTTTTCGAGAACACCGGCGGTGAAGACGATGGCATCTACTTTGCCGCCTAGTTCTAGGTAGTACTCAGCGATGTAGCGGTCGATGCGGTCGACGTACATATCGAGAGCGAGACGAGCGTCTTCGTCGCCACCGGCGATGGCTTTTTCGACGTCGCGGTTGTCGTTGAAACCGCAGATGCCGAGCAGACCGGATTTTTTATTTAGGGCGTCGTCGACAGCATCGTAGGTTAGGCCGGCTTCGTCGACCATATATTTAATAATGGATGGGTCGATCGAACCAGAGCGGGTGCCCATCATGAGTCCATCCAAAGGAGTGAGCCCCATGGTGGTGTCGTAGCTTTTGCCATCTTTGACGGCGGTGATGCTGGCGCCTGAGCCGACGTGGCAGATGATTAGGTTGATATTTTCTTTGCCAAGCTTCTTTTGCATGGTCTCGGTGATGTATTTGTGGCTAGTGCCGTGGAAACCGTATTTGCGGACGCCATATTTCTTGTACCATTCCATTGGTACTGGGTACATGTATTGAACTTTAGGAATAGTCTGGTGAAAGGCGGTATCGAAAACAGCTACCTGGATAGCATCGGGGAGAGCCTTTTGCATGGCTTTGATGCCAGCGATATTGCCAGGATGATGCAAGGGGCCGAGCTTGGTGAGATTCTTGATATCCTTCAAGACTTGGTCAGTGATGATAACGGAGTCGGAATATTTCTCGCCACCGTGCAAGACTCTGTGGCCGACGGCTTTGATTTCGCTAAGATCGGAAACTGCGCCGTGTTTGACTAATTCTTCGAGCAAGATTTTGGCGGCTTCGGCGTGATCTTTGACTTTTGCTTTGGTCTCGGACTTTTCGCCTTCGTATTTGACAGTGTAGAAGCTATCGGCGGCGCCGATTTTTTCGAAATTGCCACTGATAATAGATATTTCGGTGGGCATTTCGTAGAGTTGAAATTTTAAAGATGATGAGCCAGCGTTGACGCAGAGTATTTTCATATTTTCTCCTTTTATTGATATGTATTATACCATGGAATTGACAGAAGTATGTTATAATTGTCCCATGATACTTGATGATTATAGAAATGAGAGGCTAAGGAAACTAGATGAATTAAAGGAACGGGGAATTGAGCCGTATCCGTCGAAGGCGGAGCGGAGCTTTTTGATTTCGGAAGTAGTGGATGATTTTGAAGGGAAGAAAGGTCAGGAAGTAGCTGTAGTGGGGCGGATCGTGGCGATTCGGTCGTTTGGTAAGTTGGTGTTTTTGAAGCTTAGGGATTATTCTGGTGAGATACAAATATTTATGCGAGTATCTAAGGAACCGACGCCGGATGGATTGCTGGGGGCGAAGGATGTGAAGTTACTGGATATCGGAGATTTCATTGAAGCGAAGGGGACAGTAGATAAGACGCAGACTGGTGAAATTTCGGTATTTGCAGATTTTGTGAAGCTTCTTACGAAGACGCTCAGGCCTTTGCCGGAAAAATTTAGCAATAAAGAAGAGCGATATCGTCGGCGCTATGTAGATATGAATGTGAATCCGGAAGTACGTGAACGGCTAGTGCGGCGATCTAAATTCTGGCAAGCGACGCGAGATTTTATGAATTCGCATGGTTTTATTGAAGTGAATATTCCGGTACTGGAGCATACGACAGGTGGGGCAGATGCGAATCCTTTTGTGACGCACATGGATGCGATGGATGAAGATTTGTATCTAAGGATTTCACATGAGCTACCTTTGAAGCGATTACTGGGCGGTGGATTTGAGAAGGTCTATGATATTGGGCCGAGATTTCGGAATGAAGGAATTGATGAAGAGCATTTGCCAGAGCATATCGCATTTGAGGCATATGCGGCATATGAGAATTATGAAGACGGCATGAAGTTTTATGAAGAGATGATTAAATATGTATGCCAAGAGACTTGGGGGACGCTAAAATTTAATGTGGGGGGATTTGAAATAGATCTAGAAGGTGAATGGTCGAGATACAAATATGCGGATTTGCTCCGTGATAAGTATGGGGTAGATGTGTTTAATCCAGATCGAGAGCAACTAATTAAGATACTGGCGGAAAATTGGGACGCGAAGGATTTGAAGCGAGAAGATTTTATAAAGAAGCTCGAGAATACGACTACGCCGCATTTGATTGACGATGTATGGAAGCTAATTCGAAAGACTTCGGCGGGGCCGTATTGGGTAGTGGAAGAGCCACTGAGCCTGTCACCGCTGGCGAAGAAGTCGGTAGATAATCCACTGGTGACAGAGAGATTTCACCCGGTTATCGCGGGTACGGAGATGGGGAATGGCTTTTCGGAGCTAAATGATCCACTGGATCAGCTGGCGAGATTTCAGGAACAGCAGGCGGCGCGGGATGCGGGTGATGCGGAAGCGCAGATGCTCGATATGGATTTTGTAGAGATGCTTGAATATGGTATGCCACCGGCGTGTGGATGGGGAAATAGTGAGCGGAATTTTTGGCTACTTGAGGGGGTGAGTGGTCGCGAGGCGGTGCCGTTTCCTACAATGAAGTCGAGAGACGAACGGCCAGCGCAAGATGAAATGGCTGAGGCATAAGCGCGCACGACAGACTGAAGAGAAAATATTTGACGCTTATTTGAAACTAAGATGTACCGACGCAAAGATTACGCCGAGAAAATTGGCGAAGGCGTCGGGAGTGTCGCGAGCTACTTTGTATCGGCATGATTTCTTGATCGGAAGAGTGAAAAAGAATTACAATAGGAAGATACTAATAGAGTATCGGAATGCGGTGCGTCGGGCGCGAAAGGGTTTAACAGTGGAACAGTTGATATATAGAGTACTACTTTTTATTGTGCAACGCAAGAAGATGTGTCGGTTTTTGATGGAAAATGGGGATGGGACCCTGGTGCGGGGGATGCTAGGTTGTATAAAAATGGAGATTATGACGGAATATAGCTTACATCGGATAGCAGTGCCGGTGTTTGATGTATATGCTAACGAAGCGAATGCGGTGATTAGTAATTGGGGAGAGTATGATTTTGACGAGAATATGATTAACGAGGTGTATGAAGATTTGATATATTTAGCTAGGACGGCGTCGGTGAGACTGGGTGGACTTAAAATGAGAAAGAAAGGGGATTAGAATTCAATAGTCTTGATGCGGGAATGAGCGCCGTGAGTGATATTAATAGTGGTCTTTGGGACTTTGAAATGCTTGGAAAGAAGTTTAATTAATGCGGTGTTGGCTTCGCCGTCGTGGGGTTTGGCACGAAGATAGACGGTAAGCTCGCCTGGGCTAGTCTCGACAATCTTTTCTTGAGAACTGCCTGGTTTGACAGTGATTTGGTATTTCATGGGGACAATTATAGTGGGTTTGGAATTGATGGTCAAGGGGCGCATTTTTTGGATATTTAATGTATATTTAGGAGGTTTATGGTTGTGCTTATTGTAAGAATAATATATAATAATAACCATGAAAGATCATACAAATTACGATTCTATTACTAATGTTCTTATTCTCTGCTTGGGGAGTCTCTTAGGTCTAACTACTTTATCTGCAGCTATCCTTTCTTCTACTTCAGTCTCCGCCGATACCAATACCACCGACTCAGTCTCCATTATTATTCCTTCCGCCTGTACCATAAATGGCACTGGAGCTGCATCTCATACTGCCACCATTACTCCTGGTACCTATTCCGGAGCAACTGGTAGTGCTTATGAGAATGGTATCGGTAGTACTACACTAACTACCTTCTGTAATGATGCAGAAGGCTTCTCCATTTATGCTATAGGCTTTACTAACGATAGCTTGGGCAATCCCAGCCTAGTAGGAGATATTACTAGCGAAACCATAGCTACTAAAGTCTATGCCTCAGGTGATACCGCATCAAACTGGTCTATGAAAGTAAACAAAGTAGAAAACCCAGTATCCGGTGATCCTATTACCTATAACCCAGCTAACATGTATATAGACAATAGCTTTAATAAC
>JAZQRY010000013.1:0-15655 GCA_045629825.1 Candidatus Nanosyncoccus sp.
GTGCCGGTATGAGAACCGTCGCCATTACTATCTTGATTGGTAGTAATCTGAGTACCCAGGTCAGCATTGTAGAAGGATACACTATTGGTATGCTCGTCTAGATTCACTGTGACAGTATAGGTAGGAGCTTGCTGAGATGTAACAGTTAGAGTAGTGTCGCCCGAGATGGTATAGGTCGTTGGGTTGACAGTAGCACTGCCTAGGGTGCCGTTTGCGGTAGTAGACCAGTTAACTAATTCGTAGGAAGTGTCAATGGCGGCGGTGACGGTATATGAAATTCCTTCTAGCAATGAGATGGTAGGATTGCTGGTGGTAACAGTCTGAGTGGTGCCGCCACCGGTAAACGATGCACTTGAAATATGAGAATCTAGAGATACGGTGACGGAGTGGGTGGGGGCATCTAGTATGCATCTGATACTATAGCCATAGTTGCGACCATCATAGTCGGCTGGTTTAATGCTACTCGTTTCTGCTCTCAAATTGTACATCCGGTAGTTGTTAGAAGTTCGCTTAGAAGACCACCAGCCACCGTAGGAGCCCTGACCGCTTGGCGAGCTACTGTTGATGTAGCCAGAGAGAGGCAGAGAAAGAGCGTTACGGAAATTAGTGACTGCAGTTGAATTGGAAGTGCTGCCGTTAGCGCCATAGATTGCGTTGGCGAGAGTGCTGAATTCACCGCCAGTGTAACCAGTAGGTAGTCTCCAGCCGGCTGGGCAGATATCTTCGGTAGCATCGCCGGTTGATGTGCCAGAGTTAGTACCGTCGCCGTAGCAGTAAGAACCAGCAGACGCAGCACAGAAGTTATAATATCCACCTACCATGTTTCTGCCTTTACCGTTAGAAGGCGCATTGTTTGGAACTGTGTCTTTATCGGAAAGATTGATTAGTGGATCAGAGTATGAATAGGAGCTTGTCCAATTAGCTACACCAGCTTTGGCGTATTTGTAGGTCGGGTCGCTATCGGAAGTGGAGCCGCCGCCATTCTTAAGATAGCCGAGAGTAGTATTGCTAGCGTTGGTATTATTTTCGTTTAGATCATTTATAAATACTACTAAATCTAGGGATAGATTATCTAGCATCCAGAGTCTGCCATCTGCTAGCTTACTTACACAATATGGCTCATTGTCACGAGAATCACGGAGGAAGTAGGCTTCGTTGGTAGTTAAGCTGTTCGTGACAGCGCTGTAGTTATTGGCGTTAATGTCTTGCATGTAGGTAATATTTGGTACTGGAGTACTACACGATGCTGCGGGCTGCTTAATCTGACTGGTGGTAGATAATGTAGCGTTACCGATGATAGTGTAGGTAGTAGGATTGGCTGTAGTACTCTCTAGGGATCCGTTCGCCGTAGTAGACCAGGTCGCGATCTCGTAGCCAATATTAGCAGTGGCTGCAATTGTGTATGGAAGAGTATCTTTTAATGATACGGTAGGATTGTTAGCTGTGGCAGTCTGAATATCATCACCATTTGTGAATGTTACGCTAGACAGATTCGGGTCCAGGGAAACGGTAACAGTATGAGATGGGATATCTTTTATGCATCTGATGCTGAAACCATAGCTTCGATTGAAGCTAGAGTATTCAGGACCAAGATCACTTGTAGTTGCAGATAAATAATACATATTATAGTTATTTCCTCTCGTAGATGACCACCAGTATCCGGAATAGTCATAATTGTAGTGGTAGCCATAGCCGAAGTAGCCAGAGAGAGGCAAGGAGAGAGCGTTGCGATAGTCAGCCACGTTTGTAACATCTGAAGTATAACCAGTAGAACCATAGATAGCGTTAGCTAGGGCACTGAATTCACCGCCAGTGTAACCAGTGGGTAGTCTCCAGTTTGCTGGGCAGATATCTTCGGTGGCATCGCCGGTTGATATACCATAGTTGGTACCGTTACCATAGCAGTAGGAGCCAGCAGATGCAGCACAGAAGTTATAGTAGCCGCCTATCATGTTTCCGCCTTTACCATTCGCGGGTGCATTGTTCGGAACCGTGTCCTTCTCGGAAAGATTGATTAGTGGATCAGAGTAGGAATAGGAGCTTGTCCAGTTGGTTACGCCAGCTTTGGCGTATTTGTAGGTTGGGTCACTATCGGAAGTGGAGCCGCCGCCGTTCTTGAGATAGCCAAGAGTGGTAGTGCTGGCGTTGGTATTACTTGAGCTGAGATCGTCTATTCTGACTACGAGATCTAGAGCTAGGTTGTCTAGCATCCATAGTCTGCCGTCCGCTAATTTACTTACACAATAAGGCTCATTGTCACGTGAGTCGCGCAGGTAGTAAGCTTCGTTAGTAGTGAGACTATTCATGATGGCACCGTAATTATTGGCAGTAATATCTTGCATATAAGTGACATTAGGAACTGGGGTACTACAAGACGCTGCGGGTTGCTTGAGTTGGCTGGTCAGGCTGAGAGTGGCTGGGCCGGTCAATACGTAACTGGTGGCTGCGTCGGTAGTATTGCCTAGAGTGCCATTCGCGGTAGTAGCCCAGGCATTAACAACATAGCCAGTATCGTAGCTAGCCGAGATGGTATAGCTTGCATTCGATCTAAGATTGATGGTAACCGTATCTGTGCCGTCACCATTGCCATTATTGTTTACGACTGTCTCGACTCCGTCATTCTCGTTATAGAAACTAATGCTGCGGACATGAGCGCCTAGGTTGACCGTGGCTGAGACTGCTTGATACCAATTGGCGTAGAGATCAATGGTTTGGCCTGAAAATGAATTAGCGAGATCTGGTAGACTGTTTATGATTCCTGATTCGCTGACAAAAGCTAGACGGTCGTCAATTGTATCAAGGTAATTTGAATACCAGTAGTCAAATACCGTATTGGCTCCTGGCGTAAGGACTGGCTCGTAGGTGCCTTCAACGGCTTGCCAACCACAGTATTCACCAAGTGATTCGTAGGTGGCTCCGGCTTGAGGTTCGTCGTAGACTGGGTAAATTTGGACGTAGACGCCATAGTTGGTATTATTGGGGGCGGACCTTGTGCTCATCATCGTTACTATAGGGGTAGAATTTTTAAGAGCTATTTGGACAGTAGTCGTATCTCCGTCTATAATATATGTTTTTGAACCGACGACGCCGCCAGATGAACTATCTATAGCATGATAATCTCCTGATAGTTGGGAGCTACCATCCCAACTACCTTCGACAATTGTCGCACCGCCGCTACGCCTGTCTAGACCATAGCTTACTACTACTTTAAGTCTATCTGCGCCATTCAAGGTGACTTGACGCAGAATCGTCTCGGTATCATATGAGCCGTTTTGAACTCCGCCAGTAGATAGATTTGATGACATGACTTCTTCATAGTCTTCACCTACGTAGGCTGATCCGAGCGATGAGCACGTGTTGGCATAGGTAACAGTATTTGTCGTCTCGGTTTCGTTGGCGTCAAAGTAGAGACCATTACTATGGAAGGTAAAGGTGATTGGACCTTCGTAATTTGCGACTAGGTTTACGACATCACCGGCTTCAAATGAGCCATTGGATATGTTATAGATGATATCTTGCTCATTCGTGTAGGATGGGCAATATAGTGACGGTGCTCTGGTCGCCATGAGTATAGCACCACCGCCACCACTGTCGTCGATTTGGCAAAATGCGTCTTGCCAATTAGTGAAATTACTGTAGCCCAATACTGGTAATTGATAAGTGCCTTCTACGGCCTGCCAACCGCAAGTCTGGTAGGTATCAGCTGTAGCGCCTTGATGCGGCTCATTGTAGACTGGATAGACTCTGACATAATATCCGTAATCATAGCCTGAATTTGGTGCACCGTAGAGCATGCCATAGATAGTAACAGTATCGCCTTCGATCATGTATGTGTTGGTACCTGATATATCTTCACTATATGCGAATAGCTCATAGTATTTTTCCGGCATACTATTGCCATCCCAGTCTCCCTCGACTATCACAACCCCACCAGTGCTAGCGGTGAGGCCGTAGTCTACTACGACTTTGAGCCTGTCTGCGCCGCTGATAGTGATAGGTTCAATTGTTGGAGAATTTGCAGTAGTATATGCCGCTTCTTTGACGCCGCCGGCAGAAATATTGGCAGACATAACTTCTTCGTAATTGCTACCTACGTAGATTGAGTGAGTAGTGCAGGTATTTGCGTAGAATACAGTATTGGTGTCTTTGGTCTTGGCATTGTCAAAGTAAAGTCCATTACCACCGTAATTAATAGTAACCGCATTGTACGTTGCATCCATTAGTAGGGTACTACCGTAGTAGTTATCACCGTCCGACTCTAGCATGCTTAGAATTTCCGATTCATCTTCAAATGTAGAGTGTAGACGATTATTACTCCATTCGGTGAATTCTACATTACCTAGAATCGGTAATTGATACTGACCGGCTACTGCTTGCCAACTACAAACTTCTTCGCCGCCTTGGTCGGTACAAACGTTGGCATATAATACGGTATTTACATTTTTAGTTTTAGCATTGTCAAAGTAGAGACCGTTACTGCGAAAATCTACTCTTACAGCATTACTATATATTGGCTCTACGGTTAGAGTTTGACCGGCATATTCGGCGCCTATTCTGCTTTGTAATGCAGAGATAATACTTTCTTCATTTGGATTAAAATCGTAATCTATGGTCTTCGCATACCATCCGCCTAATTCTATATCGCCTGATATAGGTTCATTATACGTGCCCTGAATAGCTTGCCAGTCGTAGGTCATAAAAGTACCATAAGTGGCATCGGTATGAGCCGAACTATAAATAGGGTAAACTTTGGCATAATATCCATAGTAGCCGTCGTCTTGATTATCGTCGCCAAAGAACACGAAAGAGACAGTGTCTCCGTTTACCAGGAAGGAAGCTTCGCCGGTGTGATTGGTGTTCGTGATATAGTCTACTCCGCCAGAGAATTGCCGGATTTGGCCGGCTGAGAGGCTGTCGTTGATCTCGCCACTATATGTACCATCAAAGACATACAGTTGGTCGTACCGTTCTTCTATGCCAAAGACTAATTCTACTTTAAGTTGAGAAGCTCCAGGGAAGGAAATAGGATCATTTTGGGTGAAGTTATAGGCATAGCCGGAAGATGCTGAGCCGTCATTTCCTACATTAGGCGTCTTGGAAATAGATGGAGTATTGCCGATGTAGCCAGTGTGTGGCGTATAAACACCGGCATACTGAACCGTATTCGTAGCTTCAGTCTCATTGGTGTCAAAATAGAATCCGCCGCCGTTGAATTCAAGGGTGACTGGTTCAAGCCAGATAGCGTAGAGCGTAACAAAACCTAGGAGTTGACCTTCGTCATCACCTATTTCTATGATTTCGGCGGGAGAGTATGTATGACCACTACCATCTGGCTCAGTATTCCAACCAGCAAAGGTATACCCTGAGCGAGTTGGTATTTTGCTCGATAGGGTTAGCTTGTAATTAATATCGTCAATGGTATTGTCGTTGGTTTCAGGGAAGTTGGAGACAGTATCGTTTGGATCATTGCTAGTTTGATTACCTTCGCCGTCTAGATTCTTATTGAAGGTAATGATAGCGGTATTTACACATGATTCATGTGCAGTAAGATAGTAAGTAATACCGCCTTCATTTGCCATATGGTAAGAGCCTGGCAGAATAGACATATCAGCATTCACGCCATAATATACGGAAAAGGTATCATCAATTTCTTCTAATTCGGTAGCTGTAGTGCTAGTAGTCTTAATAAAGGATGGAGTGGAAGACAAGGGAACGAAGGCTCCAGCGGTGCCGACATTTCCGGTCATAGAATAGCCCCAAGTATTGGCATTATTGGCATTATCGTTTAGGGGGTAAGTACTATTAACCGGAGTAAAGTATGGATGCTCGCTGGAGCTATCGCCGCCTAGGTAGAGATTATTAGCTGCTGGAGTGGCTAGGGAAAGATTATAACCAGCTTGACAGTTAGTAATGACATTGACATCACTGGCGGTGACTTCTGTAGAGCCGCCCATAGTATTTAGGACTATTTCTTCATCAGTGGTGATGCCAATAGAATATAAAGCAGAGGTGGATTGAGACATAAAAATGGAAGACAAAATAAAGGAAAAGAGAATAGCTGCTCCTATCCTACTTGGTAGCTTCATAGCCTTAAAAATTTCTCCACTTAAACTCACTCTAATAGTATTGTATCATGCTTATAGTTACTAATGCAAGAAAAAAATGCGAGAAAATATGCGATTGAGTGCTCGCAGTGTCAGTAAATTGAAAAATAGAGAAGAATGTGCTAGAATTATAGATGGAAGCGTGGCCGAGTGGTTGAAGGCGCACGACTCGAAATCGTGTGGGCGGGTTGACCGTCTCGGAGGTTCGAATCCTCTCGCTTCCGCCAATTTAGGGAATTAAGAAGTTACGGATTCGAATCTTCGATGCGAATCCTCTCGCTTCCGCCAAATGTAATGAAAAATGTGATTTTTACAACAAATTGTCAAAAATATGATATAATAGTAGCGTCACCTATATGGTGATGCTCATTTAATTTCTAGGTGGATGTAGCGAATAAAATCAACACATCCACATATGTGCTCGTAGCCCCTAAAGGACTACGAGTAGAACCAATTGTGTGTGCCCGTAGCTCAGCTGGATAGAGCGTTTGCTTGCGGAGCAAAAGGTCGTAGGTTCGAATCCTGTCGGGCATACCATACATTTAAAATTATTGAGATTCGGATTCGAATCTTCGATGCGAATCCTGTCGGGCATACCACATATTTTTATTTTTACTCCCCATACTGCTGCGCGGAGTTTTTTTATTTAACACATTTCACAACCTGGAAGCCAAGTTCTTGCGCCTTCGCTATGCATTCGCTGTTATTGAAATGCATCAAATAGACTTTGTTGCGAAATTCTTTTGGGATTATCTTGTCGAGTTTTCTGAGCGACAGATGAGCATTGCCCGGATAGTCCAAAGTGGTTGCCTCGACATACATTCGCTCAATCGCCATGCCCTGATCTACATAAGACTGAATAAGTTCTAAATTATTCGTATCGCCAGAATAAAAGATTTTGCCATTTGAAGTCTCGAACTCAATACAAAATGCTGGGATATTCTGCTGATGAGTCGTTTGAATAAACCTAACCCTGTCAAAACTACGAAATTTTCCAGATAAACTGTCTGGGGAGTTGAAATTAAAGAAGTCAATACATCCCTGAGATTTCAGCATCGGGAATAGCTCATCTTTTAGAATATCAGGACAAACTAGACAAAAGGCGATTGGATTATTGATGTCAATATAGTGACAATAATAAATCAAACTACTCAAGCTTCCAACATGATCACCGTGCATGTGCGTAACAAAACAATACACCTTCTCGATATGATTTCGCTTCAATAAATCTAATTGAATAATCTTACTGAAAACCGTTTCACCACAATCTATGAAGAATAATGTTTTGTCTTCGATGAAATAAGCAGCGGTATTGCCTTCCTCGGTAAAGAAAGCACCTCCGCGGCCTAAAAATTTCAACTCCATTTTCGCTAGCCTCCTTAGTATTTTATTATTCACTTCTTATTTAATAATAGCATTCTTTTAGTGAAAGGCAAGCTCTGCGTATCTATGGTTTATCTATATGATATAATGGAAGAATATAAGAGAGGTGATACGGTAATGGCGGAAGAGAATACAGAGAAGAAGATTCAGCTTTATAAGGGAGTGAAGGGGGAAGTGGTTTTTGATGTGGATACTCAGGGTGAGACGATTTGGGCAACGCAGGCGCAGATTTCGCAGCTTTTTGGTGTAGATAGAACCGTAATTGGACGGCATATTCGAAATATATTTAAAACTGGAGAGCTTGACGAAAAAGTGGTATGTGCAAAAAATGCACATACCACTCAGCATGGGGCGATGGCCGGTAAAACGCAGGTGCGCGAGATAAAGGTCTACAACTTAGACATAATTATTTCGGTAGGGTACCGGGTGAATTCTAAGAAAGCAACGCAATTTAGGATTTGGGCGACAAATGTACTGAGACGATACCTAAGTGATGGCGTAGCGATCAATGAGCGGCGACTAAGAAGTCTGGCAGAGCGGCAAGAGATTAAGAAACTCCATAACGTGGAGAATATGATGGGAATAGTGAAGCGACTGACGGCGCGACTGGAGCTAAATGCAGGAGAAGCGAATGGGGTGCTTGAGGTGATTTCGCGGTATGCAGGGAGTTTTAAGACGCTCGAAGAATTTGATGACGGTAAGATAGATTTAAGATTTATGAACCGCGCCAAGAAGGGAAGGGAACTGACAGCTGAAATGTGCGATGCAGCCATCGTTCAGCTAAGGCGTAATGTAAAGGGTTCGGAGCTATTCGGGAAGAAGCGTGGGGGGAGCTTTGAGGGGAGTATCGCGGCGATTTTTCAGAGCTTCGATGGGGAAGAGCTATATGAGACAGTACCAGAGAAGGCGGCGCATCTGCTATATTTCATTATCAAAGACCATCCATTTTATGATGGTAATAAGCGAATCGGGGCGTTGCTATTCGTATTATTCCTGACTATTAACGACTATCATCTGACTAAAAATGGAGAGACGAAGATTTCGGACCGGGCTCTCACCGCAATTGCGCTGCTGATCGCCGAGAGCGAACCGAAGGAAAAACAATTAATCGTAAGCCTAGTGTGCAAACTACTAGAGTAATATTTTTATTTTAAGGAAAAAGTGGTAGAATGAAATTATGGAAAAGCGTGAAAAGACTAAGAAAAGTGGTGGACTAAAAGCAAAAACGCAAAAAATTCGGGCGAAGATGCTTAAGACTTATTATGGTAACCCGATGAAAGATATGAAATTAATCGCAATTACAGGCACGACTGGCAAGACTACGGTAGCGCATTATGTGCATGAAATACTAAGAGCCGCCAATATAAAGGTGGCGGTACTAGCTGCAGAGCAGCCTTTTAAGGTAGGGGTGTTGCATAAGTTCCTGAGCGACGCCTGGAAAGCAGGGGCGAATTATGTGATCGTAACAGTACCGGCAGAGGGTTTACGCGATAATGTGTTCTATGGACTACCTGTAACAGTGGCTGCGATGACGAATTTCTTGACCGCAGGGCTTAAAGATATGGAGCCAAAAGAATATCTTGATAATGAAAAGACACTCTTTGATATGAAGCCAGAAATGGTAGTACTGAATCGCGACGATATCAATTATGATACTTTTGCCGAATTTAAGGGAAGTAAGAAGACTATAACTTATGGCCAATCGGAAGCGGATGTGAAGATTTTGAATTCTAAACTCTACAGTAAGGGAACAGAAGCGACGCTGTCAATTAAATCTGAGATTTTCAATGTAGCGACGTTTGAGACTGGCGAGACGACAGTATCGTATATGGCTTGCGCGGCGGCTATCGCGTATGCGCTAGAGCTAAATAGCGACAAGACTATCGACGGAATTGCGAATTACGAACACTAGTTTTTAAGATATTAAAATAAGCCCTGAACGGGCTTATTTTAATGGTGGATTGTTTACTGGTATAAAGTGCTTATACCCTGATATAGTGCCGTCACTTCACCAATAACATCTTCGACGAGCTCCATAATTGGACGAGAGTTAGCAGGAGCGGTAACACTGAGATTGGATGGGTAGGCAAGATTGAGATTAACTGACGACGAATAATAATCAGAATCATCTTCTACTTTGACGCCAACTAGATGATGATCTAGGAAACCGTCAAATTTGAAATAAATATCCGGAATATTCTTAATGGCGTTAGCGATATCATCGGCAGAGACGCTTGGAGTGGTACTCTCTATGACAGCGGCGCTATCAAAGGTAGTAGAGTTGACAGTGAATGCACCACTAGTGGCACACTCGGTTAGCCCTGAGAATAGCTTAGTATCAGGCAGGGCGTTAATGAAGTTTGCTGTGTTTTCAGCGTCCAGAGACACTTTATAGTATGAATCGCTTGAAGATTCTAGCTTGATAAACCTGTTCTTGGCGTACAGGTCTGAAAATTCATTGGAATTTTTAGCTGCTTCGTTAGTCTTCTCTACGACACAGTTATAGGTCTTGAGGATAGAATCTCTGGAGGCTTGGTTGAGAGATTGACTAATGAGGTCACTATTTAAGATATCTTCCATAGAGAATTCAAACCACTGATCGTCGACTTTCTTGACGATATTCTCAATACGAGTCTTAATTTCTGCAACATATTCATTAATAGCTGCTGCAACAGCAGGGTCGGTGGACATAGATGAATATTGTAAAGCTGCAGTACTGAGATATTCATCAATCATTCCGCTTAGGAATTCTTGGTAAAGCTTAGTTACGCCACTAGCTTTTATATAGAAAACCCCGTTATTTAGGATTACTTCACCAAGGTTTAGCTCAATGGTCTTACCAGTGTTGACAAAGGTAGCAGAGACGGTAGTATCAGAAGATTGGTTCAGATCGGAAACTTTAGTGTCAATCGTAACATTGATTGGACCTACAGTACTAGATAATTCGCCTTTTGGCGTATAGGTGAATGAGCCAGAAACAGCTACTTGCTTGGCATTAATAAGATTACTGAATGATTCCGCCATAACATTTTCTGGTTGATTCTTAATGATAGCAAAGACCGCAAAGGCAATCCCGCCTACGAGTACTAGAAATGCTAGAATAAGACCCACAATTAAGCCAGTGCGCTTCTTCTTGGGTGGCGTCTCGGGTGCAGGCATAGCGCCAGATCCGATGACTCCTGTCGCAGGGGTTGGTTGCGTAGTGTTCGGAGCTATAGGCTGACTCGTGATTGGGCTAGCCGGCTGGCCCATATTTGGGTTAATAGGTTGATTATTTGGGCTAGCAGGCGGATTGCCGCTGCCAGCATTGCTTGGTTGATCGTTATTCATGATATTTCCCGTTTATATTAATTTAATAATATCATAAAAACGGTTATTCTTTGTTATTTTTTATAATTCAAGATACTATTACGACTTCTTTGAGGCTTGGCTAAGAAGTTCCTCGGCGACTTTGATATCTTCGAAATCATGGGGGCCGTCGGCGCGAAGGATTGTCTTCTCGTGGCCTTTGCCGAGAATTAATACAATATCTCCAGATTTAGCCTTAGAAATGGCTAGCTTGATAGCGGCTCTTCGGTCTAGTTCTTCGAAAAGATCTTTGCCGATGGTTTTGCCGTATTTCTCGGCACCCTCAATGAAGCTCGCGGCGATTTTTTTGGGATCTTCGTCACGGGAATCGTCTTCGGTGATGATGACAATATCGGAATATTTGGCTAGAATTTCGCCGCGAATACGACGGGTAGATGGATCGCGACGACCAGCACCACCGTGGACGGAGATGATGCGACCTTTGTGGTCTTTGACGGAATCAAAGACCTTTTCGAGGGCATCGGGGGCGTGGGCATAATCTACGATCACAGTGAAGGGTTGACCTGTATCGACAATGGTCATGCGACCTTCGACACTATCCAGAGTGGAAATACCTTGCTCGATCTGCTCGTTAGTGAGTCCAAGCTTCTTACCGACTAAGCAGGCAGCGAGAGAATTATAGACGTTAAACTGCCCAGGGATTTTGGTCGTGATATTTATATCACCACACGAATATTTTACGCCGGAAGGGCTCAATTTGATACTTTTGGCGCGATTTTCGCCGTGTTCTATACCATATGTGGTATATTCCCGGGCTAAGTCTTGATAATATTTAATGGCGGGGTCGTCAGCATTTAAGATGCTGAATTTGGCTTTCTTGATGAGCTTACCCTTGGCGGCGCGGTAGTTCTCTATGGTCTTGTGATAGTCTAGGTGGTCGTGAGTAAGGTTAGTGAAGACGGCAATCTCGAAGGGAATACCGAGGGTACGGAATTCGGCAAGAGCATGAGAAGTGACTTCGAGCACGAGAAATTCGGCGCCGGAGTCGGCGATTTGGCGGATGCGGTGATTTAGAGTGAAGGCATCCACGGTAGTCATGTGGTTTAATTCTGGCTCTAGCTCGTCTACGCCGTAGGCGACGGTAGTCATCAGACCAGTCTTGTGACCGGCAGACTTTAGCATGTGCCAGATCATAAAGCAGGTCGTAGTCTTGCCATTAGTGCCAGTGACACCAATCACGCGTATTTTTTTAGCAGGGTGATGATATTTAGCACCAGCTGCGACAGCCTGAGCCCAGTGGTAGGGAAGGACGGCTTGATTGTAGAATGGGAGTTTTTCGAGAAGTTGTTTCATTATCGGTAATGCCTGAGAGAATCAATTGGGTTTTTCGAGGCGGCTTTGAGGGCTGGGTAGATGCCGAAGATGATACCGACAACTAAGGTGGTCAGGAAGGTCAGAGCGATGATTTGCCAGCTAATATAAGGGGAGAATGGAGTAATGGTAGAAATCAGGAAGGCAAAGAGATAGCCGAGAACTAGCCCAAAGATACCACCGAGAGTAGATAGGATGAGAGATTCGAATAAGAATTGCATGAGAATGTTGCGAGAAGATGCCCCGACAGCTTTTCGGACGCCGATTTCGTGAGAGCGCTCAGCTACCGATACTAACATAATATTCATGACGCCAATACCACCGACCACTAGGGAAATAGCGGCCACTATCGTCAGCATACCAGATACGATTGTAAATAGGGAACTGGCAGGATGGGCGATTTCGTCGCCATAGGCGACGGTGAAGCTTTGGTCACCGAGCTTTTGATTGGTAAGCGTATCGGTAATATCTTTTGAAGTCTGGGCTAATGTATCAGTATTAGCGGCCTTTACATTGATCTGCTGAATTTGGACGGAGTCAACAATCTTGTTGAGACTATTGATGTCCATAATGACGGCGTTGTCGAAATCGATATTGTCGAAATTAATAGATTGATCGACGCTATCAAGTACGCCCACGATCATGAATTTCTCGCCCATGATTTCAACAGTCTTACCGACGGTACTGTTGATAGTATTAAAGAGCGCTAGGGAAAGGGTATGGCCTAGGACGACGGATTTTTCTTCATTATGCTCGCTTAAGAAAGAGCCGAAGTGGACAGAGAGTGGCTCGATTTTATTGAAATCTAGGTTAGTACCAAGGATGGGAACTTGAGGAATATTATTCTTCTCGGAATTGACTAAATTGGTTGAGATAGCGATAGGAGCCGCGGCCGATACGCCTTCGACTTTGGAAATGGCGGCGACGTCTGATATGCTAAGGCTGCTGTTTTGGAAAGAATTTGCAGTGGTTAGCTCGTCAATCACGCTGGAGACGGTGTCTTTGTGCGAAGTGGGCCTGACTACGATTAAATCGGTGCCAATCTCTGTAGCTTCATTTTTGATAAGATTGGAAATTCCACCCATGAGAGACAAAATCAAGACAATGCTGGCCACCCCAATAGCGATACCGAGACAAGTTAAGAACGAGCGGGTGCGGTTCTCTTTGATGGAAGTGCGTGCTAGGCGCAGATGAGTTCTAAATAATAATGCCATGGTTATTTTCTCCGAGATTTCTTGCGTTTTTTAATTTTGACACTGACGGGTTGAGGTAGGTTGTGATCAGCTACCGTCTTGACATCGGTATCAATCTGGCCGTCGAGCATATTAATCACGCGAGTAGCGTAGACGGTAAGGGCAGGATTGTGAGTGACCATAATAATAGTATTGCCTTCCTCGTGGATAGCTTTCAATTCTTCCATCACAATGCGGGAAGAGCGGGAGTCTAGATTACCAGTAGGCTCATCGGCTAAAATAATCTCAGGATCGCCCACAATAGCTCGGGCGATAGCTACGCGCTGTTGCTGACCACCGGACAACTGGTAGGGAAGGTAATATTCGCGCTCTTGTAAATGAAAACGCTTCAGTACCGATGAAGCGTTCTTGAGCCGAGCAGTCTTAGAATATCCAGTATAGACTAGTGGCAAGGCGACATTTTCGATAATCGGCAAATCTTCAATTAAGTTGAAGTTTTGAAATATGAAGCCGATCTTCTTGGCGCGAAGCTTAGCTTGACGGCGAGCGGAGATACTTACAACGTTCTCGCCATTTAATAGATATTCTCCCCTAGTGGCACGGTCTAATAGACCGATGATATTTAGTAGTGTAGTTTTGCCACAGCCAGATGGACCCATGATCATAATAAATTCGCCGCGTTTGATATCCAGATCAAAATCCTTGAGGGCGAAATATTTAGCGTCACCGTAGCCGTAGCTTTTGGTTAAACCTTTTAGTTCGATTAAATTACCTTCCATTTTGTTTCCGATGAGTTTTATTAATACTTGGAGCAACAGGAGAGCAAGCTCTTGCTGAAGCTTTATGGCGGAAGCGACAGGATTCGAACCTGCGAACGGCGCAAACCGTTACACGCTTTCCAAGCGTGCGCCTTCAACCACTCGGCCACACTTCCGTCTTATATATTTAGTTTAGCATAAATAAATGAAAAATGATGAATAAAATTTGCGATTTTTTTGGACTTTAATTTAGGTTTACGATCTTTAATCCTACATAAGATTAGCGGGCTACGCAGCGGATTGAATGTCCATGATCACGATCGTCAAGAGTCTGAGGGCTCACCAAACCATAAATATCGAAGTAAAGGTCGTATGCGCCATACAAATCTGGGATTACTGAAGACCAACAGTAACCTTTAGAACCAACGTCGCTCGAAGTACTGTCCCAATCTCCCGAATACACGTAGTATGTGGGAGAATTCTGGATATTACCACTAGTACCAGCAGTTAGATTTAGCTGATTAGCTAAGTAATAGAATGATTTCGAGCCGGTATCAGAATTTCCGCTGATGGGCAATCTCCAACCGCTTGGACAAATGGATTGGTTTACATCAGTTTGACTATTTTTGTAGCTACTAGAATCTTCCATAGCGACTGCTGCAGTCCAGTTATAGTAATTACCCATGTGATAGTGGTTGGGTTCCGAGGTTGGATTAGGGCAAGATATAGTGCCGGTACTTAGGTCTGTTTCCCAGTCTTCATCCAGTACACCATTCCAGCAAAGATTGCCAGGATCGTAGGATTCGGGATTTTCATATGACCAGCTCCATGTGTCATCACCTGGTGCATAGGTGCTAGTTAGAGTATCGCTCCAGTTGGCCGGGATATCGGTATTGGCAGAACTATAGGCGTAGTTACTATTAATATCATGATCAAGATTTTGAGTCATCCAGATATTGCCGTCGGCGAGCTTAGCTACATAATACTTCTTATTATCGCGGGCATCAATAGCAATGACTTCTTCTCCAGTGCTGAGACTACCGCCCCATGTAGTGACATCCTGCATATATCTAGTGGTCACTATGGGATCACCCCATATAGCATAAAGATTAAGTGTAGTATTATTCGCTACCATACTAGGAGCTATGGTGTCTCCTGATTCATAGAACGTCCCATCAGTACATTCGGTTTGACTAGTATTCGTAGTGCACCAACCTTTAAGGACTTTGCCGGTAGGTGGAGTGAAGGTGCTAGTGGCCAATGTATGGTCATCGTAGTTAGGTATACTTGTTTCACTTTCCATAGTACCACTACCGCCATTGGCATTATATGTAATACTATAAGTACCAGCTACAAAACTACCAGGATGAACCATAATGTATTTGACTTGTCCTATATAATCATCAGCTGCTTGAGTATAGGATATATAGGAAGCGTAGGTAGTAGTAAGTTTAGCTCCTAAGGTAGCATCAGTACTAGATGGTCCAGTACTAGCTTGGTAGTGAGCTACTTTAGTATAGGAGCTTGGTACGGCATG
>JAZQRY010000014.1:0-15408 GCA_045629825.1 Candidatus Nanosyncoccus sp.
GTTTCGCTAGTAGTATCTCCTACTAGGTTGGTATTGCCTAAGGTATCGTTAGTGAAGCCTATAGCATAAATGGAGAAGCCTTCTGCATCATTACAGAAGGTAGTTAGTGTAGTACTACCGATACCATTCTCATAAGCACTACCAGTTGCTCCGGAATAGGTACCAGGAGTAATGGTGGCAGTATGAGACGAAGCTCCAGTACCATTTATGGTACAGGCAGAAGGAATTGTGATAGAAACCGAGTCGGTGGTATTGGTGTCGGCGGAAGCCCTGATACTAGAGAGAATAATGGCGGAGAGACAGGTAAAGGCAAGCACGGCGCCAAGAGAGACTACGAGAGAATGCACGCAGAAATCATAGGAAAAAACCGTAGCTAATTTACTACTGTTCTCATTCCCTTCAAATAATGACTTCATGTTGACCTCTCCTTAGTCAGTGCCTACTCGGCATATTAACTTATGCTTAATTATTATTGTAGCACACATTTTAAACATGTACGAAAAAAATGTGCAGATTTTGGCATGAATTAGTGTATAATGGGGGTATGGAAGAATTTGATTATTTGGGAGCAGGTGAAGTTTATTTAGATGCGGCCTGCCAAAGCCTACGGCCGAGATGCGTGACTGACGCCATTAATAAATATTATACGGAGCACAATTCTTGCGGGGAGCGAGTGAAATACAAGTGGGGAGTAGAGACGGACGAGAAGGTCGAGGCGACGCGTGAGAAGGTACTAAAGTTCTTGAAATTATCGCCTCGCAAGTATACGGTTTCTTTTACACTAAATACTACTTATGGGATTAATTTGATTCTATCGCAGCTAAAGGCTGATAAATTCAAGAAGGTTATAACTAGTGAGATTGAGCACAATTCGCCATTTCTTGCTACGATGGCTTTTAGTGAGCGGACGGGGCTACCGCGAGAAGTGATTAAGCGAAATGACGATGGATCGATCGATATATGCGCCTGTGATTTTACCGATGCAGTAGTAGTGATAAACTGCGCATCAAACTTTGACGGGCGGAAGCTACTGAATATTAAGGATGTCGTAAAAGCCGTACATAAGGCTGGGGGAATTATTATTATCGACGCAGCGCAGGCAATGGCGCATTCGAGCGATATTTTGAAGGGTATAGAAGCGGATGCGATTTGCTTCTCAGCTCATAAGCTATATGCTCCGTCGCTTGGCGTGATTATTTGGCGCGATGATTTGATGGATAGGATGGTGCAAGGATTTGTGGGTGGTGGCATGGTAGATGACGTCGAAAAAAGCGCCTATATTCTTTCCGCAACAGGGAAGGAACACCGCTATACGCGCTTCGAGGCGGGCTTGCAAGCTTGGGGTGAAATCGTGGGACTGGGAGCGGCACTAGATTGGCTGAATAAACTGCCTAAGCAATCTTGGCAGAATTTGGAGAATAATTATAATGAGCTATATGATTTTCTGATTTCTTCAAATAAGGTACATATGGTCAATCATCAGGCTAATCCGACGATGTCATTCTATGTAGATGGTATGGATTCACATCTGCTAGGCGCGGCGCTTTCGCGCGAAGATATTATGGCGCGGACGGGGTACTTCTGCGTGCATTATTATCTTGATCATGTATTAGGCTTGCCACCTTTGATGAGGTTTTCGCTTGGGCTTCATAATCGCCCCGAGGATATCGAAAAAGTCAAAAAAGTCATGGCAAAAATCATTTAATAGTGGTAGAATAATTTTATTATGGTGTGTATTGCAGCGTTTATTATATTAGCTATTATCGGTGTTTTTGTGGCAGCGATATCTATTTTTAAGCCTAAGGTAGGTAAGGCTTATCTCAAGGCCATGAAGAAGGCTTGGGGATGCCTTTGGAAGAAAGTGCGCTTGCAGAAATGCGAGACGGGCTTTAAAGATGATGTGAAGAATTCATTGCTCGCTCGCGTGATGCTGAAGCACCCAAAATGGGTGAAGCCGCTATCAGTCTTAATTGAAATTGTTTCAGTAATTATCGTGGTGGTGGCGATTTGGGCGCTACTTACTGCTATTAAATCATTACTGGCGCTATGGGCATTGGGGTCGTGCAACGTAACGAAGCCTTCGGCGTGTTCGCTAGGAGCAGAAGTATGTTCGATCGACGAGAGCGAGCCGACCAATGCCCTAGAAGCTACGGGGCGGTGGTTTACGGAATGGGGTGAGATTTTCGAAGCGATACCCGATAAGTTCCGGACTTATGCCATAGAAGATTATGATTTTGAATATATTATAGTGGGCGATGACGATGATGACAAGCCGCTCGCCGTGGATATCTTTGACCCTGGGTGCTCGGTCTGTATGATGTCGTATCGCAATCAAAAAGATGCTGGATTCTTTGATAATTATAATGTACGATTGGTGCCGTTTGGAATCCAAGACGCGGATGACCAATACAAATTCGCTAATTCAGAAATTATTGTGCGCTACATGTTTGCCGCAGAAGAGGTTAAGCCGGGCGCGGGGGTTAAGATTATCGACAAGATCTTCATGGAGAGAAATAGCGAAGGCTTGTCTTATCAAAATAAATTCAACGAAGACTATTCGGCAGACGAAGCGATCAAGAAGATTGAGGGTTGGCTCCGTGATTTCGGGCTAAATAAAGAAGAAGTCGGAAAAGTGCAATCTATAGCAAATTCCGATGAGACTACTACTAAGATGCATAATAACCGTAATATCGTAGAAAATGAGCTTAAGGTGAAGGGTATTCCTACGATGTTATTTGACGGGAAGCGTCATACAGGGCTTTGGAAAGAAAGCTAAAATGTAATTTTTACAACGTTTTGCAGGTGACTAGTGTTAATGTGGTGGAAAACTACCAAATAAAAGCACTTGACTTTACACCTGCGAAGGTATAATATAATATTAATACTATATTTAGACAGGATGCGAGGTGATGTCTGAAATACCAGAAAAACAAATAACAAGATTGCGTAGTCTCCTAAGCGAAGCTGAGACTAACCTTTCTGCAGCTAAAGAGCTGTTAGTCTCAGTACTGGGCGACGGCGAGGTGATTACCACGCCGCGTGAGACGGTTGTACAAGGCCCAGAAGGCAAAGTTATTGAAGGGATTTTCGATGGTCAGATTATGATCGGGCCAGACGGCAAGAATTACCCAGTGCCGGCGAACTATGCTTCGAAGTCTAAGCTAGTCGAAGGCGACATTATGAAGCTGACGATTACTGAAGACGGAAGATTCCTATATAAGCAAATTGGTCCAGTCCAGCGTAAGACCGTAATCGGTACTTTGACGCACCATGACGATAAATATTACGTCGAGGTAGCCGGCAAGGAGTATCAGGTATTATATGCTTCGGTGACTTATTTCCACTTGAAGGAAGGTTCGCAAGTATCAGTGACGATACCGGTGGACAATGAGGAAGCGACGTGGGCTGCCGTTGAAGCAGCATTATGAGGACGCTATACAGGAAGTATCGGCCGCTGAAGCTGGCGGACGTGGTGGGGCAGGAGCAAGTTACTGAGCCACTACAAAAGTCTCTGGCGGCGGGTAAAGTAGGGCATGCGTATCTTTTTGTGGGGCCGAGGGGGTGCGGCAAGACAAGCGTAGCGCGGATATTGGCACACGAAATTAATGGCTTTAAATATGAGCTCGAAGATAGCTATGTAGATATTATCGAGATAGATGGGGCGAGCAACCGCGGGATTGACGATATTAGGGAACTGCGCGAAAAGGCGACGATTGCTCCTACTACCGGCAAATACAAAGTCTATATCGTAGACGAAGTGCACATGCTGACGCCACAAGCTTTTAACGCACTGCTGAAGACTCTAGAAGAGCCGCCGTCTCATGTGGTATTTATCTTGGCTACGACAGATGCACATAAAGTGCCAGTGACGATTACGTCTCGGACTCAAGTGTTTACTTTTAAATTGTCAGGTAAAGATGCAATGGCGAAGTATCTAAAGATAATTGCAGATCAGGAAAAAATCGCTATCGACGATGATGCTCTAGCAGTAATTGCAGCCCAGGGCGGCGGATCTTTTCGAGATTCGCTGTCGCTACTAGACCAAATTTCAACCCTGTCGGATAAGAAAATCACCAAGGAAATGGTGGTCGCGGCGATGGGGCTACCTGATGACGAGAAAATTGATGGATTATTAGCACAGTATAAGGCCGGCGACCTGGCTGGTATTACGAATGCATTGAAGGATTTGCTACTTTCAGGAGTAAAACCGGAGACTTTAACTGAAGAGATTATACGTAAGATTGTCGAATCGCCTGAGCCAGAGCTTCTACCGCTACTTGCGAAATTAGCGGACGTGAAGGCGCCTCATGTAGAAGCAAGGCTGCTGGTAGCACTTACGAGTAATCTTGCACGCGTACCGACCATGAGTGGCGCGCCAGCGATGAGTGTTGCGCCTACTACGAGCAGCGCTGCATCGCTCGCGCAGAACAATGTAGATCCGAGCGCCCTGAAGCAAAGTACTCCAGCACAATCACCGAAGCCGGCGCCAGAGCCTACAGCTCAAGTGGCTTTTGATTGGCAGGGATTCTTAAACAAAGTGCAAGATTTAAACGATGCGATTTATTCGCAGCTTCTAAAGTGCGAGCATAAATTCGACGGAGTGAACTTAGAGCTCTATCCAAAAAGAAAGATCGTGAAGACGATTCTTTCGCGCGACAATAATCGCAATATTCTTAGTCAAGCGGCACCTGGTGTAAAAATTACAATACACGAAGTGGGAGAACAACCTGGTGCGGAAGAAAAAGACCCCACGATTGATAAAATTTCTGCTATAATGGGTGGTAGAGTACAAAGTGATTTAGGAGGTAACCCATTTGAGTGAGAGAAGCGGTAGAGTGCCGCCGCAGGATTTGACGGCGGAGAAGTCTCTACTTGGTGCGATAATGCTATCAGACGACGTAATGTCGGATGTACTAACGATTGTTAGGCCAAGAGATTTTTATGACGAGCGGCATGCGATTATTTTTCAGGCGATGATGGGCCTGTATGATAGACATAAGCCAATCGATTTGATCACTCTGACTTCAGAGTTAAAATCACTCAAGAAGCTAAAGGAGGTGGGTGGGGCGCCATATCTTACTGAGCTTTCTAGTTTTGTGCCGGTAGCGACCCACGCGAAAGCTTATGCAGAGATGGTGGAGAAGATGTCGGTGCGACGTCGCCTGGTCAAGGCCGGCTCGACAATCGCCGATAAAGCTTACGAGGACGATGCGGATGTAGATGCGCTGGTAGGCGAGGCAGAAAGGGAATTATTTGAAGTATCTGATAAGATTGTCAAAAGCGACTACGTGGCGATGGACGACCTTTTGGCGGACGCATTGGAGCGTATCGCAGAGCTACATAAAAATCGGGGAGTGCTCAGGGGGCTTAAGACTGGGTTTCATGATCTAGATAAGAAGACAGCGGGCTTCCAAAAGGGCGACTTCATTGTAATCGGGGCACGCCCGGCCATGGGTAAGACGACTTTTGCGCAAAACCTAGCTTATAATATTGCAAATATTAATAAGAAGGGCGTGCTATTCTTCTCGATGGAGATGGCCAAAAATGAAATTGTAGACCGAATGGTCTCAGCAGTATCCGGCGTGGATAACTGGGCGATGCGGACCGGTAATCTATCGGACGAAGACTTCCAGCAGATTTGCGATGCGACGGACGAAATGGATGAGATTCCGATTTATATTGACGATACTAGCTCAATGACGATTATCGAGCTACGCAACAAAGCAAGACGTGCGATGCACGATCATAATATCGGGATAGTGATTATTGATTACTTGCAGCTAATTCAGGGTGGCGACCGCTATAAAGGGCAGCGTGTACAGGAGGTGACGGAAATCTCGCGTGGGTTGAAGATCCTGGCGCGTGAACTTGAAATTCCAGTAATCGCATTGGCGCAGCTCTCACGTAGTGTAACGGGGCGTGACGACCCACGACCAGTACTATCGGATCTGCGTGAGTCGGGTTCTATCGAGCAAGATGCGGACCTTGTAATGTTCTTGCACCGAGTGGATTATTATAAGAAGCCTGAAGAGGAAGACACCAATATCACAGAGCTAATTATTCGTAAGCACCGCCATGGAGCAATCGGTACGGTAGAGTTATACTTCGACGGAGCGCGGTCGAGATTTATGTCGCTCGACAAAGAGCATTAAAATTCAATTTAGTTTATGTTATAATGATTCTATGAAGAAGAAAATTACAATTTCGAAACTTTTTTTGTATCGGTATCGGTTCGTGATTGGTTATATTGTGCTAGGGTTGGCGTTTGTTACGCTATTATTTATTCTGCCACTTATTGCACAATATGGGCTGTCACAGGCCGAAATGGATTCGGCGACAAAATCCTTTGGTCTAGGGCGGGAAGGAATCCTGAGCGGGGAATTAGTCGATTTACCTTATCGATTGCTACAGAAGCTGTCGATTTCGCTTTTTGGGCTCACAGCTTATGCGATTAAATTGCCGAGTATTATAGTGGGGCTACCACTAGGATTCTTATTGATCCTACTACTAAACCGGTGGTTTAAGAGTAATGTGTCGCTACTCGCATCGTGCTTGATTATCCTTTCTACGCCTTTTCTATTCTTAGCCGGCTCTGGTACACCACTAATTATGCTGGTTTTTTGGCCGACTTTACTCCTATGGCTTGGGTCTAAAATTCAAGGCGAGAAACGTCCGAAGCCATTATATTGCTTCGCCTTTGCGATTATCATGCTATTTTCAATTCTGACATCATATATGGTGTATTTTGCGATTTTCTGTGTATTATTCGTAGCATTGCAGCCGCATCTACGCTTTGCAGTGCGTAGTTTGCCAAAAATCCCGAGCATAGTAATCGGGCTACTCCTACTGGGTGGATTTGCGCTGCTAGGAATCGGAATTCACAACCATCCAGATACTTTGATGGAATTATTCTTTACCGAGAATTACGATTTTAGCAGTTTCTTCCCGAATATTGCTACAGCAGTAGCGCCGGTCTTTTCGTGGCGAAATACCGTCGAGAGCGTGTTCTTGTCGCCACTTATTAGCTTGCCGGTATTCGCCTTGGCGCTGATTGGGCTTTTCTCGACGACCAAAGGATTCTTCGCTTCGCGTAACTCAATTGCTTCGATCTTATTAGTATTCTGCCTTATTATTGTGGGCTTTAATCCAGATGCGATCGTATTTATAATCTTGCCTTTCGCACTACTAGTTGCGCACGGGTTTAAGTATATTTTGGAGAAATGGTATGGACTTTTCCCGGAAAATCCATACGCGCGCGTTTCAGCGGTTTTCCCTTTGGTGATACTATTCGGCGTGATGATTACGCCGAATCTGCTGCAGTATATTTATGGCTACCGCTATAATCCTAGCATCGTGAACCAGTTCGATTATACGCTTGAAGTAATTAATGAAAATATGCCGACGGGGAGGCTTCTCGCGACTGAGAACTACAATTTCTACAAGATTCTTGAGAGTAAGACCGATTTGAAGGTGATTAACCAGCTAGACAATGAGCGCGGCGAATTAGCTACGCTGGGTGCTCTAGATGAGCAGCACGAGAATTACGATATGACACGCATCATTACCTCGCCAATGCGAGAGAATTCTGATATAATGTATCTATATACCTATAGAGAAAAGGAAGGAGAATAATATGGGCCAAAAAATGGACCAAATGAAGCTATTAAATCAACTACGCAAAGCTCAAAAAGAGCTAAAGAACGAAATCGTAGAAGTGGAAGCTGGGGACGGCGCTGTAATTGTGCAGATCAACGGCGAGCTCAAGGTTAAGAAAGTTAAAATCGATCCAGAGAAAGTCGATTTAGACGACATTCATGAGCTAGAGCACTGGATCGAGAACTGTATGCGTGATGGGTTCGCTAAGGCACAAGAAATCGCTACCGACAAGATGAAGCCTCTCATGGGTGGACTTGGAAATCTCGGTCTTGGCGGGATGTAATTTATGCTGCCAAAAGCTCTAACTAATGTAATCGAAGCTTTGTCAATGTTGCCTGGGGTGGGGCCACGAACGGCGGAGCGGTATGCCTATTATCTTTTTAAGTCCAACGCTAAAATATCTGAGAATATCGCTCAGGCTTTAGATAATTTGCATGACGGGGTAAAGTCTTGCCCGGTGACTTTTGCACTTATCGATGCGAGCGAAGATATCTCGCCATTTTATGCTGACGATGAGCGAGACAAGTCCACTATCTTGGTGGTGGAAGAGCCACTAGATATCTATGCAATAGAGCAGACTAAATCATATAAAGGCACTTATCATGTACTGGGTGGCGCTATTTCGCCAATTGATGGAATTACGCCTGACCAGCTACATATCGGCGAGCTAATCAAGCGCGTAAATAATGACAATGTAAAAGAAGTAATTATTGCGACTAATCCTTCGGTGGAAGGGGAGTCTACGGCGCTTCTACTTGAGAAATTACTGCACGAGCAAAATCCAGACCTGAAGCTTACTCGCCTGGCACGCGGACTACCGCTAGGCGTAGATCTCTCATACGCTGATCAAATTACGCTTTCGGCGGCGCTTGAGAACAGAACGAATCTATAATTACAATTCTTCTAGAGCTTTGAAATCAACTTTGGCAAGCTTAGTCTTAGGTAACTCGGGCAAGAAGCGGATCTCACGGGGGATTTCGTATTTGGCGAGATGCTTCTTGTAAATATTATTCAATTCTTTCTTAGTGGCGCGCTCAGACGCTTCTTCTTGCAATACGACGAATACAACTACTTTTTCGCCTCGGAGCTTGTCTTCGCGACCTACGGCGGCGCAGGCGGAGACTTTTTTGCACTTCAAGGTGACATCTTCGATATTCGCAGGATAAATATTGTAACCATTGCTGATAATCATACGCTTCAAGCGTGAGCGGAAGTGGATTAAGCCACGCTCGTCAATGTAGCCAATATCACCAGTGCGGAGATATTTCTTGTTGCCGACCTTAATAAAGGCTTCGGCGGTCTCTTTAGGCTTATTTAGATACCCTTTCATGACCGAAAGACCACGGACTAGAATCTCGCCGTCGGCACCAGGCTTGGCTGGCTTCTTGGTCTTAAGATCCATGATAATCACTTCGTTGTCAGGCAGGGGGAAGCCAATCGCATCTGGATCTTCGGCGACTGAAGGAGGAGAGAAGATAAAGCCGCCCGACGCTTCAGTCAGGCCATAGCCGTTCTCAATTCGTGCTTTCGAACCATGTGCACTTAGAAAATCATTGATTTTTTCCTTGTTGCTCATACTGATCATATCGCCACCCGATACGACGTATTTGACGGTGCGGAGCTCGTTTTTCTTGAATTTAATCTTGGTGAGATACTCAAAGACTGTAGGTACGCCTACCAGGATACTGATTTTATATTTGGTGACGTAGCTCTTGAATTTCTTAGGATTAAATTGAGGAATCAAGAAGGAGCTAGCGCCAAAATATAGTGGCATATGAATACAGCAGCCTAGGCCGAAAGCATGGAAGATAGGCAGAAATGCCATGAAGGAATATTCGGGCTTGAATAATTCTGGAACTAGATACTTAGCACCGAGAGCCTGAGCGTTGAAGTTGAGATTCGAAAGTACAATACCCTTAGGCTTGCCGGTGGTACCGCCGGAATACATAATCACGGCATCGTCGCCGGAATCGACACGTACGTGGGGATTGCCGATAAACTTACCGGCTTTAGAAAGAAACCTATCCCAAGTTAGGACGTGCTGAGATTTCTTGACGTGATTCTTGCGGCCTTTGGTTAATTTGTAAATCATACGGACAATTAGGTCCATGGAGCGGGAAGGTGAGACTACGATGACTTGCTCGACATTAGTGTTCTCAATAATGGCCTCGACTTTAAAATAGGAGATATCGATACAGAGCATAACCTTAGAATCGGACTGAACGAGATAATCTTCGATTTCTTTCTCACTCGACAGGGGATGAACCATGTTTGCTACGGCACCGATTTCGTTAATAGCATAAAACATATATACGGCTTCGGGAGTGTTTGGCATGCAGACGGTAATGCGGTCGCCTTTTCCAGCTCCGATAGCTTTCAGGGCAGCAGCGACTTTATTAATCTTCTTGATCATATCTTTATATGTTATTTCGGTATCGAAATAATGTAGAGCAGTGTTGTGCGGATATTTGCAAGACGACTCATAGATAGCATCATAGAGGCCACCGTTGAAGTATTCAATGTCTTGCGGCAATTTGTCAATATAATTATATTTAGCGCGTTCGAGCTTAAGATCGATTTTGCGCAAGGTGTTTTTGATTTTACGATATAAATATTCTAAAGGCATAGGTATATTTTACCACAACTGTGCTATAATAAAAGCATGGACAGAAATTTTAAGGTACGGGTGATAGTAGGCGCAAGTATGTTTGCGGTGGCTATCTTGGGGCTCTGCATTCATGACGGATTGCCTTTTAAAATTCTTTACGCACTATTTGCGATCGTGGCTATGGTTGAATTGTTTAGTTTCTTTAAGCGTAAATCTGGTTTTTCGAATGCAGTGCTGGCGGTTTTTGAAATACTGTTCTTGGTCTGGAGTGTGATTTTCGTGGCGGATGTGAGCGTAGATCATTTCTGGTATGTGATTCTAGGCGTGCCTGGATATGACATCTTTGCATATCTTTTCGGGAAAATGGTAGGCGGTAAAATATTTAAGAAATCGCGGCCGTTCCCGCGCGTCTCAAAGAATAAAACTTGGGAAGGTACAGTGCTGGGGCTCGCTGCGGCGATTGGGCTCGTGGCTATCAAAATTGCGATTGGTGGGGATTTTGCGACTGATTGGATGTATCTATTATGTGGTCCGCTCGCGCTATGTGGCGATCTATTCGAAAGCTATCTGAAGCGGCATTTCAATGTCAAAGATTCGAACGAGATTTTAATCAAGAATAAAGCCTTCGCTAAACTAGAAATGTTAGTAGGTGGCTCGGAAGGGCATGGCGGGTTTCTCGATCGCATCGACTCGACGGCTTTCGCGTGTACTATTTTGTTAGTGATACTAGCTATAGTTAAGTAATTATGTTTCTACACCTATACAAATAGTCCACGCCAGAGAAAATAGTGAGGGCGAGGGCGAGATAGAGCGCGATGTCGCCAAGGATAGCGATGACTGGATTTACGAAAATTAAGTTAGCTAGTAAGATAATTAAGGCAGTCATTTGAACGGTAGTCTTAAGCTTTCCATAGAAGGAGGCGGCGATGGTGATATGGTTGCGAGCAGCCATCATGCGCATACCGTCGACAGCTAGGTCGCGCACCAGGATAACAGCAAAGACCCAAAGTGGCACGATATTAATATATACTAAAGCCAGGAAGGCTAGGTCGACGAGCATTTTATCGGCTAACGGGTCGAGAAAAGCACCCAGATCAGTGACGGCACCGCTTTGGCGCGCCCAAATGCCGTCAATTTTATCAGTGATTGCGGCCGCGACGAACACGACAAGAGCAGTTATTTTAGCCCAAGTATCAGGTAGTAAAACAAAAATAGCGAATACTACGGAGAGTAGCATACGGAGAATAGTCAAGCAGGTGGGGCCGGTTAGTCCTGCAGTGCCTTTGGTGGGCTTAGTGGGTGATTTTGAAGAAGACATTAGACTACCTTCTTTCGGTGCTCAACTTTCCAAGCGCGAACCTTGGCGAATCTAGCAGCCAATACGTCGGTAGACCATTTGTCGCCTAGCATCACCGTGTCTTCGGGGTCAGTTTTGAACTTGATCATAGTCTCGGTGAGTTTCTTACTCATAGGTTTCTTAGCCCACCAAACACAATCAAT
Organism: Candidatus Nanosyncoccus sp.; assembly: GCA_045629825.1. Taxonomy (GTDB): domain Bacteria; phylum Patescibacteriota; class Saccharimonadia; order Saccharimonadales; family Saccharimonadaceae; genus Nanosyncoccus. Next base: position 11,765 of record JAZQRY010000014.1, read on the forward strand.
ACCTAAAGGCTCGCAAAATTTCTTCATCATTTTTTTGCGTCCGTTGTTGCTAATAATGACAATTTTGGTGCCGGCTTTCCGGCAGCTAGCTACCCACTTGGCGAGCTCGTCGGCTGGCTCTTTTTCGGAGTGGAGTCGCAGGGTATTATCTAAATCGCATAGTAGCAGCTTGACGCCTTCTTTTTTGAGAAGGGCAGGAGTAACATCTTCGAATTGAGTGAATCTTTTGTCTGCGCGAAAAATACTCATGCATCTATTTTATCATATATTTGGGCCTACATGATATAATTATGGTATGTATGACAATTTTACAGAATTCCTGAAAGATAAAGAGAAAATTTGCGTAATTGAGGCTGAGAATCCAGATGGAGACTCTCTAGGGAGTGCGATTGCGCTAGATTATTTGCTGGCGGATAAGCACGTTTCGCTCTATTGCCCGGTGGATATCCCGGGATATTTACATTATTTTACAGATTGGTCGAGGGTTACGACTGAATTTGATTGGCGAGCTGATGGATATATTATCGTAGACACAGCAGCGGAAATCTTGTTGTCTAAATTACTGGATGACGCAGCTATTGAGAACAAGCTTTATACGACCCCGGTATTTGTGATTGATCACCACGAGACGGAAGACGATTTGAATTTCCCGCACGAGAGTATTATTGAAGTGCAGCCGTCTTGCACGCAGGTAATATATAATATTGCAAAAGAATTGAAAATGGAAATCAATAAGGAAACAGCCGAAGCTCTTTTGCAGGGGCTACTATCTGACACTTTGGGGCTGACTAGTCCGTCGGTGACAGCGGAGACGTTTGAGACAGCGGCCGAATTGACTAGGCTCGGGGCAGTAATATCTGAGCTAGAAGATCGGCGGCGCGAGTTTATGAAAAAATCGCCGAGAATTCTAGATTTTAAGGCAGATCTCATCAAGCGAATCGAGTATTATCTTGATGGCGAATTGGCTCTCGTCCATATCACGTGGGATGATATTCATGAATATTCGAATGAATATAATCCGAATGTGCTGATATTGGAAGAAATGCGGCTCGTAGAAGGAGTAAAGGTGGCAGCCGCGATTAAGACTTATCCAGACGGCAGAGTAACGGGCAAGATTCGATGTGATTCGTCGGCACCAATTGCTGAGGCGATTGCGGGGTACTTTGGTGGCGGTGGTCACCCTTATGCGGCTGGCTTTCGGACGTATGATGCGACGTATGAAGAGGTCGTGGCAGATTTTGTAAAAATAGTACCGGAGTTACTGCGCGATGCCTAATCAGAAATTGACCCTAAAGAAGACTCATGACCATACGGGTGCGAAGAATCCTAAATTGACAACTGTGTTAATACATGGTATTGCTTCAAATTCGCATACTTTTGATGGCGTGTTGGAATATCTAGAGAACGATTCCGAGTTCGATGAGATTAGATTTGTGACTTTCGATCTCTTAGGTGCGGGAGAATCTTATAACGGAGATGATTTAGAATATAATTACGACGAGCAGATACTGGCGCTAGATAACGCAATTGCCGAACTGAAGCTTGACACGCCGCTAGTACTAGTCGGACATTCGCTGGGAACTTTTATTGTAACTAGGTACGCTGCGACACATGGCGACACTGTGCATAAATTAATTTTGGTTTCACCACCGGTTTTTACAGAAGAAGATTTCGAGAATCCGTTATTCACGCTGGGAATTGAGATGTTTAAGAATGCAGTAGGAGAGCGAGATCCGAGTATTCTTGAGACGAAAGCTTTTAAGAATTCAATGGAAAATATCGTACTAGACAAGTCGAATTACCAAGTACTGTCGAGACTCAAGACGCCAGCAATATTGATCTATGGCGATGAAGATGCCTTGATTGCTTCGTATAATATGCCAGGGCTGCTTAAGAATAACCCGGAATACTTGCACGCGGTCAAAACCAAGGGCAAGCATGGCGTGTCACCCGATAAATTCGAGGGAATCGCTGACGCATTGAAGCAAATTTTAGGAGAAATCTGATGAAATTATATAACACAGCAGACAAAAAGGTCGAAGAGTTCAAGCCAATCGGTGATGTGGTGAAGATTTATACTTGCGGTCCGACGGTATACAATTTTCAGCACATCGGGAACTATGCTTCGTATATTTATTGGGACCTATTGATTCGGGCGCTCAAGATGGATGGATACAAGGTGAAGCGAGTATTAAATTATACCGATGTAGGGCACCTAACTTCGGACGCTGACTCGGGCGAAGACAAGCTTGAGAAGGGGGCGAAGCGCGAAGGCAAGAGCGTGTATGAAATTGCGGAATTTTATGCCGATGATTTTATGCGGAATTTCCGCGCCCTCAACCTAACTGAACCGGATATAATAGCGCGGGCGACAGATTATGTAGAGGACGACATGCAGGCGGTAGATAAAATGACAAAAAACGGCTTCACTTACGAGACGGAAGATGGGGTATATTATGACACATCTAAATTTGAAGACTATGCGAAGTTTGCTGGGCTGGATTTGACTGGGCTACAGGCAGGTGCCAGAGTAGGATTCTCTAGTGAAAAGAGAAACGCGTCGGATTTTGCAGTCTGGAAATTCATTAAGCCAGGGGAGCTCCATGCGATGCGGTGGGATTATCTAGGGCAGCCAGGATATCCGGGCTGGCACCTAGAGTGCTCGACAATTATCGAGAAAGAGTTGGGCGGCCCGATAGATATCCATACTGGCGGGATTGATCATATTCCGGTGCATCATACTAATGAAATTGCCCAGACTTATGCTATGACGGGGCGGGAGTTGGCTAAGTATTGGCTACATTGTAATTTTATTACGATCGACGGAGAGAAAGTATCTAAGTCGTTAGGAAATGTATACACTTTAGATGATTTAGCGGAGCGGGGGTTCGCCCCATTAGACTTCAAGATGTGGGTGCTCTCGGGACATTATCAAGGGACGCGGAACTTTACATTTGAATCGCTCGAGGCGGCTAAGGCACGACGGCTAAGCTGGCGCAATCGAATCGCGCTTTGCTTTCAAGATGCGCCAGAATCTGTTAAGTTGCAGACTGAAGCGCGACTGAAGCTCAATTTTGACGCTGTATTGGCAGCGGTGAATAATAACCTGAATTCACCGGAAGCCTTTGCACTAATAGATACCGGGGAGCTAACCTTGGCAGATTGGAAGAAAGTAGATAAACTATTTGGTCTCTCCTTAATCGATTCTACCCCTGATATTTCGGAGGAAGCCTACGCGCTGATTTGCGAGCGACAAAAGGCTAGAGAAGAGCGCGATTTCGCTCGGGCGGATGAAATCCGAGATAAATTGGCACAGCAGAATATAGTAGTAAACGACGCCAAAGACGGCTGGACTTGGGAATATAGAGCTTAAGTAGACACGTATTTTCGAGTCGGTTATCAAGTTGACTTAGCTAAATAAAACACTATTCGCGGGTTTTACGCCCGCGAATAGTTGTAGGGTAAGGAGTGCCGTTTAGTACCTTGGCGACAGTTCCTTGGTATAGGTGATATTCATGTCGTCAATAGACGTCTCGCCACCAGTCCAGTTGCTCCAGGCGTAGTTGGTGCCATCGTAGTTGATAATCTCGGCCGGGATGATAGACTTATCACCCGTAGCTGCGCCGTAGGTACGGTTCACGATA
>JAZQRY010000015.1:0-9282 GCA_045629825.1 Candidatus Nanosyncoccus sp.
ATTTTCATAGTTAAAATCCGTGCAATTTCACCAAGCGAAGGGTGGTTAAACCCAACCACCATGCCATTTGGATTATCTTTAGGCATCCCAGTGTAAGAACCAGGTGTAATTTTAGACAAAATCTTCACCAGTTTCTTACGCGCGGCTTGATTATGTTTCTCTACATCGTTTTTGGGTCCAGTGGTACGAAAGAAATAATTAATTGCAGTATTGCAAGCCTTGCCTACCGGCACCATTTCCTTACGTAGATCTTCCGCCCCCAGCGTAGCTAGGAGTGAATAATTCTCGTGCTGCAGCTTATCAATGATCTCTTCCGCCGTCAAAGTCTGCAGTTGCTTTTTTGTGAAAGTTTTTTTCTTTGCCATAGTTAACATTATAGCACAATTTAATCGAACTATTTATTGCCCGACTCGTTTTCTGGCAACTTCTTAGTGCTAGTACCCGAAGAATGCTTGCTTAGTTTTTTCTTCCCTTGAGCTCCATTGTAAGTCATCCACGGACCCTTCCGGAAAAAGGAACGACGCTTTCTCTTCGATTTTTTGTCTTCCTCCGTTTCTTTTTTAATTAACGCCTCGGGCGAAGGGCAAACTCCAAAATCGGCCTTAATGTCTGCCGATATTTCTAGTAGCTTACCTTTTTCTAGATTATCTAGAGCGAACTTATCTTTGCCGGCAACTACTTTTAGGACACCCAAGAAACAATCTACGTATATGATAGATAAATTAATTTTGTTGTAAATAAATTTCGCTTTTACATTCTTTATGTCTAGCACCTTACCTAGAAAGAAAGTGTAAGGCGATGTGCTCTCCAAATCCTTCGGCGCAACAAAGTCTTCGGTGAAACCACTAACCGTTCCATTTTTAGTCTCGATTGGGAAAATGTCAAATTGTTTATTAAAAGAATCTATATCGTCGTGCACCACAATTTTAAATGGAAATGCTGAAAGCCCAACATCTACAGTTTTACCGACCAAAACTTCATCCCATACCGCATAGCGATTTACTGTTTCAATCACAAACGGCGGAGTATGAAACTCGGCAGCTTCCGCAAGATAATGCTCGTTCGCTGGACCCGAAGCGGGTAAGCGCTCAAGTAAGTGGAGTTTGCTAGGCTTCGCACCGATAGTCAAATCGCAATCAAATAGTTTCAAGCTATCATCTTCGACCTTTAGTAAAGTAGCAATTAAGCCAAAGTCCTGATTAGCAATATGGTCCTTAAGTGGAGATTCGAGCATGATAAACTCTCCGCCCTTAGAAATAAACGACACTTCCCCTTTCGAAGACCCAGTAACTATAATATCACTTAAGATCTTGTTTTCCTTTTTATCATCGTCTTTTATAAATGCTTGATATCGTATTGGCATATTATTATTGTATCATTTTTCAACAACACCATTTTAATTTTATACTATTGACTTAAGGATTTTGGCGGTATATAATTGAAAACATAATAAGTGGAGGAAAAAATGGCAAAACTAAGACATGCGAGTTACTTGGTTGCTACGATTGTTGCGGCTTTAGGGGCTGGCGCAATATCACCTGTGGTTTGGGCGGATGGTGCTCCGACTTCGTGTGAGGGAATTGAGAACTGCGAGATGGTCAGTAGTTCAGAGCAACTGACGAATTTCTTTACTGAGGGGACTGGTGGGTACTTAACGCGTGAGGGTGTTTCAACGATGATTATCGATGGCGACTTTACGATGGGGCTCGACTATTATATTTCTGGTGTGGATTTGTCGATTTATCTAGGCAATCATACCATTACCGCGAATGATTATTCGTTCTTGTTCTATAATAGTACAGTCAATATCTATGGTGATGGCGGTAGTATAAATAATAGCGAGGGTTACTACTCACCGCTATATCTGCGTGAGGGCACAGTCGCGACGATGAATGGTGGCGAGCTCCGTGGTGGTACTGTGAACGGTGGCGAAGCTGGCGTAATCATGGATGACGGAGCTAAGTTTACTTTGAACGATGGCGATATCTATGCTGAAACTTGGGTAATATCTGCTTTTAATGATACCGAGTTCGTGATGAATGGTGGCACTATAACTACGACTGGGCCGGATAGTATCGGTGTAGCAGGGAATGGTACTGCTGATTCGAGCAAGCCTAATTATGGCGGAAATGCAAAGTTTATACTGAATGCGGGTACAATTACATCAAATGATGTGGGTGTATATGCTCCGCAAGTAGGTGGTGAGACAGTACTTGGTGAGGGGTTGACTATCAACGCTGCTAAATGTGGAGTTGAGGTACGTGCAGGTGAGTTGACGGTCGATGGTGCGACGATTAGCGTGCCAGCGGATGCCGCTTATGAATTTACTCCAAACGGTAGTGGTACGACAGCGAGCGGGGTGGCAATTGCTGTTTCACAACACACGACCAAGCAACCAATTAGTGCGACTGTGAAGGGTGGAACCTTTACTGCGCCGGTGGCCTTTGGTGAAAGGAACCCGCAGCATAATCCTGAAGAGGATGTGGAAAAGGTCGAGTTGTCGATTGAAGGTGGTGTGTTTAGCGCAACGAATGGCGATCCAATCGTGTCTAGTGAAGATGTGACTGGGTTTGTAACTGGCGGGACTTACAATAAGAATCTCGATGAAAACTATATCGCTGATGGTTATAAAGCATATGCTGGTAATAATGGGACTGTCTACAATGTATTGCCATTGATGCCAGCACCGTCTGGTGAGGATTATACTGGTGGCGATGAGGAAGATGTTAACACCGTCATATTGACTCAAGCAGCTGGTGAAATTCTAGGGACACTGCTTGATAATTATGCCGACTTGACCGATGACACTGAAAATCCCATCGCATTTGAAACTGAATCTGGAACCACTTTCTACGTAACACCCGGTAATGCCAAGGCGATTCTCGAAAACGGGCTCATGGTAAGTACGGAGATGTATTCTAGTGAATTTGACGAAGGGGAGTTGTATGACGGCGAGCGAGAAGCTCTAAATAAGGTACTAGCTGAGGGGATGGTAGTCTATGGCTACGTCGATTACAGTATAGAGCTGGGGGCTGATGGCGAATTATACGGCAATGTGACGAAAGTCCCGGAAGCGTTGACACTTACTTATGACGTAGCTGGGGCGCCAGCCGTACCAGAGGGCATGACTCGGGTCTGGAAGGCTATTAGGCTGCACTTCAACCCAGAGACTGGTGAGTATGAGGCGACTATCATTGACGCTACATATGATGAAGAAACTCAGACGGTAGCATTTGAATCTGATGAATTCTCGGCCTTTGTGCTTATCTATGAAGACGGCAAAGAAGGTGGCGCTGCAGAGAAGACTTCTAAAGAAGCCGCAGCACCGGAAACTGGTACTGCGACAGTGGCGGAGATGTCTGCGAAGAACGCTTCGCTGATAACTGCGATTATGGTCGGCATTTCAGTATCAATTCTCACTTTCGTCTATCTAAGGCGTAGGAATAGCTAGGTAAGAGCTTACTTACAATAAAGCCCCCTTAAAGGGGGCTTTTATTATACTTGTGCATCTTGGCTGGAGCGGAGGAATGGGAATCCCATCCGCTCCAGGGAGCCAGACATCCGTAGCAAACTAGATACTCCAGCGGTTCGACATTCGAGTTTTTTAGTTCCGTTCTTTTGCCTTTTGTGCTTCAGGGTTATCAGCGCTGAATTCTTCTGGCCAATATGGCAGAAGTATCCCAAAGATTCACCAGGGTAGTCATACCATCTATCGTATTTTTTCGCCATATTTTCCCCTAATGGTTAATCCGGATGAACGTCTATAGAAGATTCTTCAATCTTGCCTCGTTTCGCAGCTTCTTCAATAACTACAGCCATATTTACGAAATCACCCCACTTATCAGCCATTTTGTCGAAATAGTCTTCGTGTTTGTCGTAAAATTCTTTTGCCTTTGGGCTTAAACGTTTATAAACTTCAATATCTACCATAAAATTCCTTTCTCCTTTGTTATAATCTATTCTTATACCCCTTATGCTCTTTAGCGTCGGATTCGATTAAACTAATTATGTCTATTATATCACGAGTGATGAGTGAAATTACTCTGAATAATAGACAACGAGTCAAAAAACCAATTTATATTCCGCATGGCTGGAGCGGAGGGATTCGAACCCCCGAATGGTGGGACCAGAACCCACTGCCTTACCACTTGGCGACGCTCCAATGTACCTACTATTATAGCACTTGTTTATTCAGAGCGCAAGGCTTCCACTGGATCCTTCTTCGATGCTGAGCGAGCCGGGATTAGCCCACCAATCAAAGTCAGCACCACCGATAGCCCAATCAGGAACAGCGCCATCTTCGGGTCTAGCGCCGCCGATAACGGGATATCACCCGTAAAATGATGCAATACCAAATTAATCGGCGGAATCAGAAGATACGAAATCACCACTCCAAACACACCTGATAAGAACCCAATAATCACCGTCTCGGCATTAAATATCGACGAAATATTATGCTTGCTCGCACCCATCGCCCGCAAGATCCCAATTTCCTTTGTGCGCTCATAGACAGAAATATACGTAATTACCCCGATCATAATCGACGACACCACCAGCGAAATCGACACAAATGCAATCAATACATATGATACCGCATCTACTATCACCTTTACCGACGACATCAGTACGCCCGTAGTATCCGTGTAATCAATTGCTTTGTCTTCCATCCCGAGCGAACGCATTTTTTCATTGTAATCTTCTAGGAAATTCACGAAATTCGTCTTCCCATCAAAGCTCGAGAAATAAAATGCCAAAGTCGTCGGGTCTTCAATATCTTGATAGCCGAGCGCCGACAGATTAGTCGCGAGTGTAGATTTCTTTTTTGTAAACATCGCGGTGACTACGCGCGTTAATTCTTCTTCTGAGAAATTCAGTTTAAATGCCCCGATAATAGCCTCCTTGTCTACATTAAATGCATTCGCAAAGGAACTAGTCAGATAAGACGTTAACTGCCCTACCTTAGTCAATATTTCCACCTTCATGGTCACTTCCGTAATTGCAACGGCTAGCGACTCTAGGGCTGTATCTACCGGCATCATGGGTAAGTATTGCTCTAGCGCGATACTGTATAATTCTTCTACCATCGGGATCGGCATCGTCTCTACGTCGTACGGGATTCCCTTTTCCTGCATCGCCCCGTCAAAGACCGCCACGTAAGTCTGAAGTAGTCCCTTAAGTAGCCCATTAAATAACGAAGCAAAATTCCCCGCTGGAATAGAATATTCAGCTTCTAGGTCAGCAAAGCTCTCGCTGGCCATAAAATTATCCACTACCGAATCAATATCGGACTTCATCAGCATCCCGCTACCATCATCTCCGGCGATAGAAGTCCTGAGCTTCCCTGCCAAATTCCGAAATCTCTCCGTGAGTTTATTTTTTACCGGCGATACATCCGCTGTTATATCGTCGGAAATCTGCTGGACATATTCAGCCGACTTCGCAGCTACCGCATTTTGGTCAATCTTCACACCAAAGGCTTGCGACAGCTTCGCTTCGTCTATCGATACAAGATCTGAGAATTCAAAATTATAATTATTCCCTTCTTCGCTAAACTTCGTATTCGAGAAAACGTCTACCTCCGGGTTCGCTAGTTGTTTTTTGACAATCTCAGTCTGTCCAGACTTATCAATAATGTGCGTCACAAGTGACGGCAAATACGCAATTCCACTCCCCGCCGATAGCATCTCGGCATCCATTACCGCCACTCCGGTGATTTTAAGCTTCTCTGCATCGCCGAAAATCTGGCGCATATAATCCTTATCGCTAGACATATCTTCATATACGTCATATTTACTATTAAATTTATATATATCCGTATTTGCCACCAGCCTTAGATCTACGCCCATTAGGTCATCATAAGAAAGCTCTAGCGGTTCATTATGTATATCGGTAGATTCTCCACTCATAATTTTCGAGACGATTTTATTTAGCTCATCCGTATCATGAAACCCTAGCGAATAAGTAATCAACTCCGACACTTCGCCTTTGCTACTCAGTATTACCATTAGCTCATTATAATTATCTGGATAGCGCCCAGCCAGGAGCTCGGTATTTTCCTTGAGGCTATCAGCCTCGAACTGCTGAAATACCGAAGTCATCGATGAATAATTCCTGAGCAGCGACGTATCGCCCACCAGCGAAGTAAATAATGTGCTCGGATTCATCTTAGCTACCGCACCCGTCGCATCCTTGGCATAAATCAATGGGTCCACATTGTATTCATATTCCAGCATCCGAATATCATCTTGAATCTCCGATTTATGCGCATCTAGATAATCCACGAAGCTCGGCAAATCATTATTCGACACAGTACCCAGCGTGGACGTTAGCATCTGATTCTCTTTTAGCTTGCCATTGCCAGTATCTCCGCCCGCATTGCCGGTCAGACTTAAGAGAATCCCAGTTACGTCTGCAGTTTCCTTCTGCAAACGAAGTGGATAAGAAGTCAGCGTATCCTCTTCGATCTTATCGATATAATTCTGAAACCCTGTCGATACCGCACTAATTAGTGCAATCCCAATAATCCCAATCGACCCCGCAATCGCAATCAAGATAGTGCGCGCCTTCTTAGTCATTAAATTCTTCATTGAGAGCGACAGCGCCGTAAAGAAAGACATTTTCGTCTTCTTACTTTTCTTCTCTGATTCTACCAAAGCCAAATCCGTCTTGACCTTGCCGTCGTATTTATTAGAATCTGAAGTAATCTTCCCGTCTTTCAGGGTAATAATTCGCGTTGCATATTCTTTTGCTAAATCTGGATTATGGGTTACCATAATTACGAGCTTATTCTTGGCTATCTTCTTTAGAATCTTCATCACCTGCACGCTAGTCTCAGAATCTAGTGCACCCGTCGGCTCATCTGCAAGTAGAATATCTGGATCATTCACTAAGGCCCGGGCGATCGCTACGCGCTGCATTTGCCCACCCGAGAGCTGATTTGGTCTTTTCTCAATATGCTCTTCTAGCCCTACATCCTTTAAAGCCTTCTTCGCTCGGCGGATTGATTCACGTTTTGATATCCCCGACAAAGTAAGCGCCAAACGTACATTTTGTAGCACCGTCTGATGCGGAATAAGATTATAACTCTGAAATACAAATCCAATCCGGTGATTACGATAAGAATCCCAATCTTTATCCCGGTATTTCTTTGTAGATTTCTCATTTATTACCAAATCCCCAGCCGTATATTTATCTAGCCCACCGATAATGTTGAGTAGCGTAGTCTTACCCGAGCCCGAAGGCCCCAAAATCGCCGCAAACTCATTCTCGCGAAAATTAATCGAGACGTTTCTCAGTACGGTCCGCTTCACTCCACCAGTCAGGTAGACCTTTTTCACACCCCGAATCTCTAGCATATTACTTATAATTATATCACGAAAACTTCAAAACAAAGCAAGTTTTGCCATTAACGGTTTTAGCTGTAATCTCCCAGCCATTTCGCTCCGCTGCGGCTTTCGCAATAGAGAGCCCCAGCCCCACACCTTCTGCCGATTTGTCTACTTGATAGAATCTATCAAAGACTTTTTCTAGATCCTTTTTAGCTATCTTCTTGCCATCATTCGCGATAGATAATTCATGATCCGTTAACTTCAATTTTATTTCCTTATCCGAATACTTAATCGCGTTATCCATTAGTATGGAAAAAATTTGCGTGAAATCATCTACGGCAATCTTGACCTTGCCATGCGTCTTGATGGTCTGTTTAAATTCGATTTGCTCCATCCTGGGCTTAAAGCTCTCGAGCGATTTTTCTACCGTCTCGCGTAGATTAATCTCACTCAGCGTCGCCTTCTTCACCAGATCCATCCGCGCCATCGTAAGAAGCTCATTATTTAGATTAGCTAGCTTGGTGGCTTCCTTCTCGACATTATCAATCCATTTATTCCCCTTAATATCCGCCGCTTCGAGATTGGCCTGAATTGCCGCAAGTGGCGTCTTAATCTCATGCGATGCATTAGCGATAAATACCTTTTGCGAATCGTAGGCTTCCTTCACCGGCTTGATTGCCTCGTCCGCCAGATAGTACGAAGCAAAAATCACCGCGAGCTCAATCAGCGACCCGGAGATTATCAAAGTTATCATCAAATTTCTCGCCGCTTCCTGCCTCTCGTGGTAAAAGGATTCGATAATCATCTGTTCGAGATTCTCGTCCTGCGAAAACCCAAACGCCTGGATATTGGGCATCCGATTATCCGCCGCCTTCGTCGCCGAGATGTAAATCGCCGCAAAAGCCACCACGATTACCACAGTAGTAATCCCGACATTGATTAGCACTAATCTATTTCTTAATTTTTTGAACATAATTTATACCCCAAATTGCGAATCGTCTTAATCTCGGCTTTGGACTTGAGCGCTTTTAATTTCTTCCGAAGATACGAAATATATACCTCTACATAATTTTCTTCAAATTCTGCATCCACACCCCACACGTGCGCCAGGATCTGCTCTTTCGTTACCGCCGAATTCGGAGTCTTCATCAACATTTCAAAGATCCCAGCCTCCTTATCGGTTAGTTCGATGCCATTTAAAGTCCGGTTAGTTAGGTCGAGCTCCAAATCGTTATAGCTGAGCGTCTTCGCATCTACAAGCGCCGGCCGCCGAGCTAAAGCCTTTAATCTAGCAATGAGCTCCGCCGTCTTAAACGGCTTAGCTAGATAATCATCGGCGCCGTATTCTAGGCCCTTGATCTTATCTTCGACTTCATTTAGCGCTGAGAGCATAATCACTGGTGTTTTTATCCCGCGATCCCGTACTGTCTCTAGTATCTCCAGTCCCGACATCTTCGGTAGCATTATATCAAGCACCAATACATCGTAATTCGGCTTTAGCGCCAATTCTAGCCCAGTCTCCCCATCTTCTGCATAATCGACATCAATTTTAGCTTTCTTCAGCAAATGCATTACAGCCTCCGCTAAATATTTTTCGTCTTCCACATACAGTATTCTCATATTTCATATTATAATATATGGATATTAAAAATTGCTTAAAAAGAGTTGGCTAGGTCCGATAGTACTATGAGTCAAGTAGGCATCGGACACTATATCCGCCGTACCGATCATCGTAACTGGCTGAATACACGTTACTGGAGGTGAAGTACAAGTAGCGAGCGTAATTGGTATTGGAGCCCGAAGTAGAAGACCAATAGCGCCCGCCCGACCCGCCAATGTAGAACGAACCATAGTAGTAGTAGCCAGCGAGCAGAAAACTATACGGCTGCGCTTGCAATGCGCTAGACATAGTAGCTCCTGTTGGGCTAGTTGAACTATTATATGTTTGGACACT
>JAZQRY010000016.1:0-8995 GCA_045629825.1 Candidatus Nanosyncoccus sp.
TCGATTTCTTGACAGAAATCGTTCAGAGAATCAAAAAAAGACCTAAAGGCCTTTTTTCAATTCTCTGGTGACTCCTGCGGGAGTCGAACCCGCGATTTTCTGGATGAGAACCAGACGTCCTGGACCACTAGACGAAGGAGCCAAATAATTATAGATGAGCTATCTCATCTATAATTATATCACACATTAGCTTAAAATTCAATGCTACCATATTCTGGGATGGCGGATACGAAAGTCTGCCCAGGGGCGAGTTTGATCTCTTCCCCATCACCATTCTTAAATACGATTTGGTCATCTCGGGATGCTTTGTTCCAAGTCCCTTCTTCGGCTATGCCGTTTTGGAAGATGTAGGCCTTCCCTGATCCGATCGTGGTGATATCTTCGTGATAATTATCTGCCGCCCGTCGCTCCGATACTACCATCGCTACCACTACGCTTGGCGCCATTTGTGTAAGCGAGCAGATATCTTCCGGATTTCGCTCACCTTGATCCCCGTCTGGGCAGGAGTATACTTCGTGCGAACCAATCCCATAGCTACGCTTATAAGTATTGCTTTCGGTATCGTATGCGTAGCTCACGTTAAAGGTCGCCGAGCTACCAAAATTCAAATTAATATTATTAACCGTCCCGGCTAATTCCGAAGTAGAGCCACTAGCAGTCTTAGTGATATTTAGTTTTTCACTAACTAATTTATCCACCCGAGATTTGCTAGATTCTTCGGGCGTCATCCGAGCGAATCCTTTCACATGAGAAGTCGTCTTGCCAGTATTCTGACTGAAGTTGCTAAGATAAGTAGACGTAGTAAACAGGTTATTCCATAGTCGGGAGCCATAAGTGCCACGATACATATAATTATAGTCCTCGCTAAGGTCTGAATAGCCACCAGATCTTACCGCCGCAAGAGCATCATCTGCTCCGCCTGCGTGCACGATCGTACAGTTAAACGGTGTGTCCCATTCGAGATAGTACAATCTGAGCGAACGAATCGGCCCGATGATAGAAGATTTTGGACTTTGGAATAATGCCGCAAAGCGCGTAATTCCGGCCTCGGCAATAGCTTCAAATACTACCCCAGCCTCGGTCAGCCCAGCTTGTGGGCGCGCCCCATCCGTACCATTCGGCACCTGTATACAAAACATTGGAGCGTCCTTAGCCACACCGTCAGACAGTGGGGCTCCGGTTAGGTCGCTATAAGTCGCATCGGCTGAGCTTTTTGAAGGAATCGTAGGATAATTAAGCGCTTCGATATCGGCCTGCGGCTTAAGCAGCGCGAACGCAGTGCAGCCGGCTCCAGCCAAAAAAGCTGCGACGCCCGCAACCAAAAACACATTCCATTTTTTATCAATTTTTTTATTTAGTTTGATTTTTCCGTCAGCTGGTTTTGGGTTTTCCACAAGCTGACCGGTGTTTTCTGGCGCCATGTTTACTCCATTCCCCCTGTTAAATTACTTTTTTTGCTAAAATGCTTATTTTTTATCATTTTATCACAAAAATCAAAATCTTTGTGTTATAATTTGGTTATGGTAAAACAAAAAAGTAAGGTCATACCAGGAAGCATCTTGTTTGCTGTTTCCGCAATAATAATACTAGCAGGCGTTAGACCGACTTCAGCCGCGTCTACCGACGAAGATGTTACATTTGAAGTAAACGTAAAAGAATCACTCTCCGTGTCAATCACGCGACCGAGCAGTCAAGCTTCAGGCAACGTCAACGATTTCCTACGCAATGATTACGCAATTTCTGTCTCTTCCAATAACGCCGCAGGCTTCACCGCCACTATGTATGCCGATACCAATACTTATCTAGTTAATGGAACCAATCAATTGCAGACTCTATCTAGCTCAGCTACGCGCGGTAGCTTCCCAGCTGATCGCTGGGGCTACTCACTAGGCCAATATATCGTTGGTGGCGTAGATCAGGGCTCCAATTACCAACTTAATGGTAATACGTACGGTGAGACTTCAGTCGGGACTACTAGTAGTAATTACTATCCGCTAACCAATTCTACCACCACCCCGATTACTATCATCTCTGCCGGTTCTGGCATTACTACCGCTTCTCAGAATATTTACTTCGGTGCTAAGGGCAGCTACAGTACTCCCGCTGGCACCTATCAGGGTACAGTAGTAGTTAGCGTCGTCTCCGGCGTGATTACCGACAGCAATGACAATCCTAATAATAACCCTGTCACTCCGGTCAATCCAGATACGCCTGCCACTGACGTCAATAACAATGGCGCGACTTATACTACTGCAGTCTCTAACGGCGCTGTACAGGGCGTAGGCTCTAGCAGCTACTCAGGCACTACCGTCTATAGCACCACTAGTAACAATACCACTACCACTGAAGTTAGCGGTGGCGACAACACCGCACTCTACGCGAACCCGCACGGTGAGCAATACACTTCCTCCGCTACAAGTGCAGCCAACGTAGCTAATAACAATCTCCCAGCCACTGGCCTCCTAATGCTTGCCTCCGTCACCGCAGCTACTGGTATACTTTGCTTCGCTCTCGCCAAGCGTGACGATGACGATGACGACGAAGAAGAAAACGGTCCCCAGGCTCAGTAATTGACCCGGGGTAGCCACTCCCCACTCTAGTTTGTGATATAATATACAATATGACAATTACAAGATTTGCACCTAGCCCTACCGGCTATATCCACATTGGCAATGTGCGCTCGGCTATATATCCATATCTCTTAGCTCGCCAAAAGCAAGGCAAATTTATCCTGCGCATCGAAGACACCGATCGTGCCCGCTATGTAGACGGCGCTACGGAATTAATCGAAGATACATTGAAATGGCTCGGTTTAGATTGGGACGAAGGTCCTATCGTAGGCGGTCCACACGCACCATATTTCCAGAGTGAACGTATGGGCATTTATCATGAATATGCCCGCAAATTAATCGCGGCTGGTCGTGCCTATGCCGACCCCACTCCGCCAGAAGTCATTGATTCTTATCGTCAGAAATGCAATACCGAGAAGAAGCCTTTTCTCTATCGTAACTTCCGACCTACCGATACTCCAGAATGGCAGCCTGGCATTCCACTTAGATTTAAGGCCGAGCCTAAGGACTATAAGTGGCACGATGAAGTCATGGGTGACTTAAGTGCTGGACCCGAGACACAGGATGATATCATCTTGATTAAGAAAGACGGCTACCCGACTTATAACTTCGCGCACATCGTAGACGATGCCGAAATGGGTGTCACCTACGTGATGCGTGGCGTAGAATATCTCTCAAGTACACCAAATTACCTAGCGCTCTATGATGCTTTGGGTCTCAAGCGTCCGAAGCTAGTCTCCCTTCCCCACATCCTTGCCCCACAGGGTAACAAAAAGCTTGGCAAGCGCGACGGCGCCAAGTCTGTCACCGAATATCGCGACGACGGCATCCTAGCCGAAGCTATGTTGAATTACTTAGCCTGCCTGGGCTGGAATGACGGCACTGAGCAAGAAATCTATAATAAAGAAGAATTAATTGATAAATTCTCTTTGGATCGCATCCAAAATTCTGGCGCTCGCTACGACGAGACCAAGCTTCTTTGGATGAACGGTCAATGGATTCGCAAAATTTTCGACGAGCAAGGCGCTAAGGCTCTCTATGATCGCACGGTAGATTTTTGGCCTGAAACCGCCGCGAACCATAAAGAAGAATATCGCCTGCAAGTCCTCTCCATTATCTACGACCGACTCAAGACACTTTCAGATCTACGTGAAATGACCGCCTACTTCTTTTCCGACCCAGAGATAGATCTGGATATGCTGACTCATAATAAATTCCTAAAAAAGCTCTCCGAAGCTGAACTCGAGAGTTTGCTTAAGCAGTCCGTAGCGAAGCTTAGCCAAATTAAAGATTGGACCGCAGATAATTTACAAGAAGTGCTTAATGAGCTTTTAGCCGAGACAGGCAAGAAGCCTGCCGAATTATTCAGCCTGATTCGTCTAGCTCTAAGCTACGCCCCCTTCAGTCCAGCCCTGAATCTCACTATGGAAGTACTCGGGCGCGATTTGACACTAGCCCGGCTCAACGCTACCGCCGACGCCATCTAAAGGTTAGTCATATAAAAAAGCCGAGACTTTGTGTCTCGGCTTTTGGGTGTCATCTTAGATTTATAACGATACTGCAATCGCGCGAATCTGCTTATTAGTTAGCGCGCCAGACTTAGTAACTAGCTTGAATACCATTCCGCCGTTCACCCAAGCCGCATTACTTCCA
Source organism: Candidatus Nanosyncoccus sp. (assembly GCA_045629825.1). Classification (GTDB taxonomy): domain Bacteria; phylum Patescibacteriota; class Saccharimonadia; order Saccharimonadales; family Saccharimonadaceae; genus Nanosyncoccus. The sequence continues at coordinate 4,224 of JAZQRY010000016.1, forward strand.
CTTACATAGATTGACAATCCCTGCTCGCGGACTACGGTATAATTCTCTTTGTATTCCGGAGTGATATAATTCGATAGCAGAGCATTTGAATCCCAAGATGATTTCTCTTCGATTAGCGTAAACGCATCACCCGTCTCGCTATTAGTGAACTCCATTGTAATCTTGCCATTTTCAGAAGTGATGCTAGAAATACTAAACCCACGTGGCACGTAGCTCGGGTATGATGCGTCAATACCGGTCTGCATGGCGGCGACTCTGAGAGAGATATCTGGCATATTGAGATTTACAAAATATACAATCGCACATACGGCTACCGTAGTACACGCCAAAGCTAACACTATGCGTCCGAATCCAAAATGGATTTTATTGGCGCGTTTCTTCTTGTTCTTGGTAGAAGACTGCTGAATCGTATCAGCTGTAGCTAGCGCCTTTTTGATGGCTTGATCCTTAAGCTCTTTGGCGGAAAGCTTGCGCGTCTTAACAGTTTGCACATTAGTAGTCTTACGAGCTTGCATCTTAGCGATGGCAGTCGCTTGCAGTTGGCATGGTGCTGGTTGTGCAATTTGTTCTTCTTCCGCAGTCTTGACATTTATATTCACCTTTGGGCGATTAAAATGTGATATTCTCGGCGATCGCTGCACGGTAGTACTAGTCACCATATCGCTCACCGGGCGCTTCACGTATTTTCTGTTTAAGGTAGTCGAAGCCTGCGTCTTACGACGTACGTTCTGGGCTTTCTGACTATCGGATTTTTGCATAATATACCTCTCTTATGTCTACATCCATCATAACCTTTTTAGTCAAAAAAAGCAAGAGCTATTTTTTATTTTATTTCATGTTATAATATATGGAAATGGACAACGACAAAACAAAGCGTATTAAAAGTCTCAAAATAATTATTTCCGAAGCTATCATGGTCATCACGGTTATTTTGACGGTAGTGATATTAGCGCTCGTAGTCTCAGGGTATTGGCTTAATTCGGATTTTGAAGTGGAGCGTCAAGGGCTCTTGCAAGTCTCTTCCGTCCCCACCGGCGCCAATGTCGAGATTGATGGTGGCTCTTCTTGGCTGCAGCGAACTAATACATCTAAGACTCTATCTAGTGGCGAGCATTCAGTCACCTTGTCCAAAGAAGGCTATGATACTTGGTCTAGGACAGTTAATATCCGCGAAGGTTTACTCTACCGCCTACATTACCCTCGCCTATTTTTGACGGAGCGCACTCCCGAGTCGGTACTTGACACGAAGGATACTATTTTCGCTACCGTCTCGCCCGACCGTGACACGCTCTTGCTAGCCAATTCTACCACTAAGTGGCAGCTAATCTCCCTAAACGACGAAAAGCTCAAATCCCAACCAATTGATATTAGTACCATATTCTCAAGTTCCACTCTGCCCGAGAGCTCCACTGTTGGCACCTTTGATGGCCAAATTATCTCGGCTGACTGGGCTAAGGACAACGCTCACATTCTCTTCAAAGTCAAAAAAGATGATACTATGGAATGGGTGATTCTAAATCTAGACCATGTCAAAGACAGTATTAATCTCTCGCAAAAGTTCGCCACCAATTTTGACGATATCCAGATTGTCAACAATTCAGCTAGCACTCTGCTTGCCTTGCAAGGGCAAAATTTGCGCCGTATTGATACATCTAGTGAGCAAATTTCGGCCATCCTCGCCGAGAAGGTCGTTTCTCTTGACCATTTCGAAAACGAAGTGCTCTTTGTCGCTGAGCAAGCCGCCGAATCTGACGTTAAATATACGCTCAATCTCCTAGACCTGGGCAATGGCAAGACCGACGAGCTCTCCCAGCTAGACTTCCCCGCTCAGGTCACGCTTAGCAAGTTTTATGATGATAAATATATTACCATCTTGCATGATGCTTCTGTCTCGCTATATCAAAAATCCGATTTTACTAAGATCGAAGATTTTACGCTTAGTTTCAATCCTACCAAGATTAAAGTCGGACATAACGGTGAATTTATTACTATGCACGATGGCGCGCATATCGCTACTTTAGATATGGAAGCGATTGCCGTCACCGAATGGACGACCGACTCAGCCGATTTCGGCTGGCTAGATAATGACATGATCTTCGCCGTTTCGACAGAAAATCTCCTTTATGTATATGATTTCGACGGATTTAATCGTCGCGAACTTGCTCATGACGCTAGCCTCAATTTCCCCGCCACCGTCACCGACGACAAATGGCTCTACTACTTTAGCGGTGATAGCCTAATTCGTGAAGTTGTCGCCAAATAATCCTTTTAATTAGATCCCGTCATCCAGTTCCAGATCCCTTCGAAGAATGAAGGTTCATTGGATGGCATCTCGGCGCCTGCATTCTGGTCTATTGTCGTAATCGTCTCGGCTTCCTCGGCGCCTTCATAGCTCGGCGAAATCTGTTCTGCTGTCACTAGCAAGCGATAGCGCGAAGTCCCTAGCGGCGTACAGGTCACCAAGGTGAGCAAAGGCTTGTCGGTATTGACCACTAGGGCCGCTACATTAGTCGGCTCCACCACTTCCCTGCTGATCACTCGGTAAGTATAACGCACAGAATTATAATTGATATAAATCAAATCGCCATCCTCTAATCTTTCCAGTCCCGAGAAAATGTATTTATACGGATTTGAGCTATAAATGTCTCCCGCTGAATGACCCGTAATCACTAAATTTCCAATTTCGCCCGGATATGCACTCGCCCCGGCAATCCGATAATGCGCTACGCCGTTATTCATACTATTCATTACTTCGTCAAGCTGGATGCCAAAATGTACCGGCACGTCGATGTTTAATTTCGGGATGATTAAGCGCGGATCAGCAGACACTGCCTGTGTGATAGTTGGATCAATCGCTTCAATTTCCGAAGCGGGCGCATTCCCTGGCGATACGTAAGCCATAATCGGCGCAAAAAACAGCCGGTTATATTGCAAGAATAGGATTAGTAGTACCACTGCAATCCCAGCTAGGAGTGGCATCAAATGCCGATGGCGATGCGAAAACTTGGCATTTTCGGTAGCTTTTCTGCGGATTTTACGTCGCAGATTTTGTTTTATCGCTTCATCATAGGCGCCATCTTGCTCGTCCACCCCTGTGCCGAGTGATAAGCCCGTCGCCTGACTTCCCTTCGCGCTAGCCTTTGTAATTGAGCCCAAAATCTCTTCTTCCTCAGCTCGCGCCCGCTCATCTTTGAGTCGCTCTTTCGCGATATAATTCTGGGCCGCCCGAGAGTAGTATTCGCTATAGTATTTCTGGTAATAATTCTGCCAGGCTGAATGGTACTTTTTCCAAGATTCGGAATTAATTTTACTAGATACTGGCGCATCTTTCATGTGCGCATCGTTGCGGCTAGCGTCCTTGCGGGCTTTTTCGGCCGACTCAGCATAAGACGCCAGTACTTTTTTCCTGGCGATCGAAGCTGCTGCCTGCCTTTGCAGGTCACTCGAAGATTGCCCACCGCTTTTCGTGTCCATAAAATAATTATAGCATAAATCCGTAAAATATGATAAAATACAGATAGTGGCAATGATTTGCCAGTGTTTACATTATCTATGGGCGAGTGGCGGAATTGGTAGACGCGCTAGACTCAAAATCTTGTGATTTTCGGATCGTGAGGGTTCAAGTCCCTCCTCGCCCACCATTATCAGGAATCAAAAGCCGCCAGTGCGGCGTTTTTTTAAATAGCAATAAGCCTATTGCTATTGACATTTACGGAATTATATGGTACAATATTAAAGTAAAGGTGATTTGTTTCACCAAAGCTCTTTAAAATCTCAAGAAAGGATAATGCAAGATGGCAATTCGGAAACTGTCAACAATCGCTAGTCTCGAAGAACTCGACCTCGATCCTGAGATGCTCGAAGTTTTTAAGGCTAGGGGTATCGAAGTGCAGAAGCTAATCGCCACAGCTAGGAACGATGTAGTTTGGCGGGATTACTTGCCGTCAGGAGAGACGGCGTGCTGTCACTTTCAACTATTGCGATATGCTGGCGTCAACATTGTCGGTGCTAAGCGAATCATTGTAGCGGTGGACAAAGCAGGATTTATCCTGCACGAAAGTGAGCAGTCGCGCTTGGCTAGGCGTTTGGTAGCATCTGCACATGTACCTGTTAGCCCCGAGGCTTTACTGGAACACTACGAAGAGTTGGAACCTCTGACTCCAGGAGATCTAGAAACTATCAATGAGCTTCTCCGTGCGACCCTGTGTGATGAAGAAATGCGATTTATTGAGCTGCGTTTTGGCCTTAAAGATGGTCGCCGTCGCACTATCAAAGAATGCGCGAAGGAGCTTGGCGTGACTGATGCGCAGGCGAAAAAAACAGAGCGTCATGCTATTGCTCGGCTTAGGTACTACAACCTTCATTGGCCACAGCTTGAACTTATCGCTTGTTGCTCTCGCAGGATCCTGTTTCATCAGATACTGGAACTACAATCAGAAATCGATGATCTGAAATCAGAAAACGATAGGCTGAAATGGGCAATCGATAGGCAAAAAGCAAACATCGACGAACTCCATATAGGAATTCGCGGGATCGATACGGCGTTAAAGCACCTGAAGGATGGATTTATTGGCTTAGAGCCAGACCTTGAAGCCGTTTCTATGCCAATCGAAAAGCTCGATCTCTCAAAACGATCGTATAATTGTCTCAAGAGGGCAGGTATTCATACGGTCGGTCAGCTACGCGACCGCACTAGCGACGATATTCTTAACATCCGCAATATGGGGGTTAAGGGTCTTAAGGAGATTGAAGGCAAGCTCATGAGCCTGGAC
>JAZQRY010000017.1:0-15232 GCA_045629825.1 Candidatus Nanosyncoccus sp.
AGTCGCGCACGGGATCGCCGAATCTCAAAATGTCCTAATTGCCCTTTCAGGTGACCCATCAGTAGACGAACTAGCCGCCGCAATTGGACTTTCACTTTATTTAGATAAATTAGGCAAGCGAGCCACCGCGATTTATTCCGGTTCTACTCCAAATGCCCTAGAATTTCTAAAACCCGAAGACACTTTTGAGCCTTCCGCCGACACCTTGCAAGATTTCGTAGTAGCACTCAACAAAGACAAAGCTGATCATGTACGATGCAAAGTAGACGGTGATTATGTCAAAATGTACATCACTCCCTACAAGACTCGCGTGTCAGAAGAAGATTTGGAATTTTCTTACGGTGATTACAATGTAGACTTAGTCATAGCATTAGATGTCGCAAACGGCATCGATCTCGACGCAGCCCTACGCGAGCATGGTCGCATTATGCATGACGCATCCATTATTAATGTCACGACCGGCAATCCCGGCAAATTCGGCGAAATTGAATGGAGTGACAAAGCCGCAAGCTCAGTCTCAGAAATGATCGCCGATTTAATCATGAATCTTAACACCAAGGAGAAGCTTTCTCCCGAAGAATCCACAGCCTTCCTGACCGGCATCGTAGCGGCTACTGATAGATTCTCAAATGCCAGTACCACTTCAAATACCATGAAGATCGCATCCAAACTTATGGAGCTAGGAGCAAATCAGCAATTAATTTCACAAAATATCACTAGCGACGTAGAAAATGAGATGTTTGGCATAACCACCATCAAAAAGACAGAAAAAAGCAAATCGGGAGACGATTTAGCGAAAATTGATATCGAACATGATGGAAGCGAGACTACTCCCAAGCCCAAAAAAGAAGACGACACCAAAGAAGAAACGACCTCCCCAGAGAAAAGTGAATCTAGTACTTCCGAAACCGCCCCACCAACCGAGCCAGCGACCGAGACCAGCGCCCTTCTAGACGATCTACAAAAAGCAGCAGCTAGTCTAGCTCAAGCTGGAGACGAGACGATACCAGAGCCCAGCTTAGCACCTATAGATGTCAGCAATCTTAGCGAACCAAGCACCCTAGCAAGCGACCTAAACACACCAAATAGTACAGATACGCCAAGCACCCCAAATGCGCCAAGCGACCCAAACACACTAGCCAGCACAGATACGCCAACAAAAACATCTGACAACTTAAGCGTACCACAAGATACATTCACGGCTCCTACCATACAGACAGGAGCAGAATCCTTCAATACAGACAATAATTCGCAAGATTACAGCCAAATGATGGAAAACGCATTAGCAAACGCAAGCGTAGAGCCAGCGACCGACACGCCACAACCTATCATGTCAGAGTCTGACAATCCGGCTGCAGCTATCGCTCCACAAGTACCCACAAATCCAGAAATCAATGGCGTGCCCGAAATCAATTACGCACCTGAAGCGCCTGTGTTGCCACCACCACCAGCTCCGCCAATTGCAAATGACCCTACAGTCCCCATGCCCATTCCATCCGATGACAATAACACCACGCAACCAATCCCAGCTAGTGACAACAATACCGAACAGCCAACTCCCGACACAAATCCTTCACCAGCATTAGGGTCACAACCCGCAATGCAAGATCAAGTTTATCATCCACAAGTAGCAGATCCAGGGGCATTTCAAATTCCAGGCATGTAGACTCTTTACATTTTTGCCAAAAAGGGGTATAATAGTCGAAAGTTATTAATTTTTAATGTAAATAGGAAGAAAATGCCGATTATTAAATCTGCCAAAAAGGCTGCCAGACAAGCGAAAAAACGCACTGAGCACAACGTAGAAATCAAAAAGTCCATCAAGGCTGCCCTAAAGTCATTCAAGAAAGACCCTTCAGCAGAGAATCTTGCCAAGGTCCAATCCGAATACGACAAAGCCGCTAAGAAGGATTTAATCAAGAAAAACACCGCTAGCCGTCGCAAGGCTAAGCTTTATGCTATGGCTAAAGCCACCAATGTCAAGCTAGGCGCCAAGTCAGCCACTAAAGCTAAGTCCACCACGAAGGCATCCGCATCAAAAACGACTCAATCAAAAGCCAAGGCTGCAACTTAGAGTTTTTCAGATTATTGTCTAGCGAAGAGAGCTCTTTCAGAGTTCTCTTTTCTTTTGCGCCCTGCCTTGCCGCAAAATCTTTAATCGCCTGTGAATTCAGAAGCCCCGCAAACTGAATCGGCTCTTCGTCATTTTTAATTTTTTCCAACATCTTAACAGCCTTCACCCCATCTTTTTTTGCCGTTTTATAAATATCAAACACCAGTCTAAAATTCGGATTTTCCGGCAACTTGTATTCCAAAATCTCAACTTTATCTTTCAAAGCTTTATACCCGACGCTCCGCTTATCTAATCTGCTTTCAAATATCGCAACCTTATGTGGCGTATCTAGGTAATCTACTATTTTTTCAAACACCGCCTTATTCTCACTTACATCTCTAAGCAGAATCTTGCGCTCTGCCTCAAACAGCGACGCCCCCCGAAAAATATTAAGTAACTCTGCCGACTCTATGTCCACTCCATCATAGACTTCATAATTATCTCCTAGATAATTCACAATCTCGTTCTTAGCTCGCACTCGGTCACTGCCCGTAAAAATCTTAATCATCTGGCTTCTCCTGACAATGCGGACAAACATGCGTCCCCCGCCCTGCCACTTTTATTTTAACAATCTCTGCGCCACATCTCCGACATTTCTTGCCTTCACGACGAAAAACCTGCGCAAATTTCTCCAAATAATCACCCTTCGTGCCATCCGGCTTAATATAAGTCGCCATAGTTGAACCACCCGAATTTATAGACTTGTCCATAATTTCTCTTGCTGCTAGCAGAATCTTTTCAGCTTCCTTTTCCGTAATCGTCCCGCATCTTCGCAAAGGATGCACTCTCGCCATAAATAATGCCTCGTCTGCATAAATATTCCCCAGTCCCGTAATCACCGTCTGATCCAAAATCACCGCCTTTATACATGATTTGGGATGTCTTTGTAATTTCTCATAAAACTCCGTCGCCTCCATCACCCAAGGCTCCTTGGCCAATTTCTGAATGAATGGCTCATTTGGCACATCCGCAGTCCTAATCACCTTAAAGAATCCAAACTTTCTCTGATCATTAAAATAAAGCATTTCATCTTCAAAATACAAAATTACCCGAGTTTGTTTATTAGGTAATTTCGCGGTAAAATTCTCACTCGGATGCCCCGCCGCATAGCGCTCTTTTCCATCATATATTAATTGCCCCGTCATCCTAAGATGCACCATTAGCGACCAACCATTATCTAAATCAATTACTAGCGCCTTACCAAACCGCCGAATATCCGTCACTTTACCGCTTACAGGCTTACCAATAAATGATTTTTCACACAAAATTTCCGTCTTCAAAATTTTCTTCCCGACGATAAATTTATTTAATCCCCGCCTAATTGTTTCAACTTCCGGCAACTCTGGCATACATCTATTTTACCACATTTCGGTAATTTGAGTTTTCCACAGCAAAACACCATATTTAGCGTTTTTTATGCTTGACAACCACCATATGTAGGGGTTAGAATTAATTTTAGGTAACGCTTATAAACATATAATTGAAAGGAAACCATGAAGAATATTATTTATCAAAACCCCAACGAAATCGAAACTTTCGACCTAAAAAGATTCGCTAAATCACTATCCAAATATACCAAAGTTTCAGAAAAGGAAGTGAAAGAAGCTCTAGCTGATTTTGAACAATTCGAAAATCTCCACGTCTCTTGCCTAGTCGAAGCCGGCGTCAAATTAATTGAGCAAAAGTCTGACGAAGCTACCGCCAAGCAGTATTTTAACGACCACGCCAAGTGGTTTGAAGACGGCAGATTCGAACGCCTACGTCGCATTACCGGCTACCTAGTAGGTACTTTGGATCGTTGGAATGACGCCAAGAAAGCCGAAGAGCACGCCCGCGTCAAGCATTCAGTAAATTCAGCTATCGACGATGCTGCCCGCATGGTCGCTCTCGAAACTCAAGCCATGGAGCACAACATTGCTTACGCCAGCTAAAAATAGACGTGAATTATAAGAAAGCGGTTTAATCAACCGCTTTTTTACAATTCACCCCAATTTTTACCTGACGCAACGTCTACCGCTAACTTGATTGGCAGTTCCGGGGCGATTTTCTCCATCTTCTCTTTCAAAATGTTTGATACTTCGCTTACTTGCTCCGCTTCGCATTCCACCATCAAGGAATCATGCACCTGCATTATCAGCTCTGCCCCTTTAGGTAGACTCTCATCTACCACGATCATCGCCCGCTTCATCAAGTCCGCTTCCGTCCCCTGAATTGGCATATTTTGCGCCGCCCGCTCCGCCGCCTGTCGCACTACAAAATTCGTCGACTTCACATCCGGTGTCGGTCGCCTACGCCCATAACATGTTTCTACATATCCTTCTTCTCTCGCCTGTCTTAGAATCTCATCTAAGTATTTTTTAATTGGCGCTCTCATCTCAAAATAATTCTCGATAAACTGCTTCGCTTCCCCAATCGGCATTTTGGCTGCTTCCGATAATCCCTTCACGCTCATCCCGTATAAGATGCCAAAATTAATCACCTTAGCCGCTCGCCGCTGATTCTTAGTCACCTGGTCAAAAGGTACTTTAAAAGCTTCCGACGCTGTCTTCGTATGTACATCTATATCGTTATTAAAGTCATTTATTAGATCTCGGTCCCCCGCTAGCACCGCCGCGAGTCTTAATTCAAACTGCGAATAATCCGCCGATACAATCATCTTTCCTTCCGGCGCAACAAATCCAGTCCGAATCCGCTTCCCCGCATCAGTTCTCACTGGGATATTTTGCAAATTCGGATCTTTCGAGCTAAGCCGCCCTGTAGCTGTCACATTCTGCGTGAAAGTAGTATGGATTCGCCCCTCCGCATCCGCCATCTCCGGCATCGGCGTAATATATGTACCTAGTAATTTCGTCGCTTCCCGGTATTCCATCAGCTTAACGATAATCGGATGCGCATCTTTCAATTTCTCCAGTTCTTTCGCGCCGGTCGAATACCCTCTCGTAGTCTTTTTGATTCCCTTCGTCGGAAGCTCCAAATCTACAAATAATACTTCCGAGAGCTGCACTGGCGAATTTACATTAAAATCCTTCCCCGCCAGCTCCCAAATCTCTCGCTCTAGCCTCTGCACTTCATCTGCATACTCCTGCTTCAACTTCTCGAAGTATTCTCGATCAATCAGCATCCCCTTCTTTTCCATTTTATAGAGCACTGGTATCAGTGGCAAATCCAAATCCGTATAAACCTTATAAACCTTCGGCAACTTCTCCATCTCTTGCCGTTGGACTTTATATGCCGTCCTAAGATCCATCGGATCATAACGGTCCGACTGCCCTCTAGCTAGCGGATTTAGCAAAAACTCCGCCTGCCCCAAATCCCAAAACTCTTCCCCACCAAGTATTTTCTCCGCAACTTCCGTCTTCTCATGCATCAACCCCTTCACATCCCAATCAATGATCAGATTCTCGCTAATTTCAATATCGTAGTTTTCTTCTATTTTTTCTTCCTTTTTAACTTCATCTAAACTAAATTTTCTAATTAAAGAATTAAATTCCAATTTCTTAAGCCCAGCTACTATTCTTTCTGGATCAAGCGAAAAATCCGGAATTTCAGACAACTTTACTGGCGCATCAAACATAATTCTCGCCAGCTCCCGCGACATATATGCCGACTCTTTTCCGTCTGTCAATTTCTTGCCTACTGAGCCTTTTATTTTATCTATATTCGCATATATATTGTCTAGATCGCCATACTCATTTAATAGCTTCGCCGCCGTCTTCTCTCCAATCCCCGGCACTCCCGGGATATTATCCGATGAATCCCCCTTAAGTGATTTAAGATCTAAGAACTGCGACTTTTTTATGCCATATTTTGCTTCCACTTCCGCCACGTCGATTTCTTCAATATTCGAGAATCCCTTCAATATCCGCCACATAAAAGTATTATCATCCACAATCTGCAGCATATCCAGATCTGACGAAATAATATATGTCTCCCATTCGCATTTGCCATCCGCATCAAAAGTCTCATCTGCCTGCCGACTCAAAGTTCCGATTATATCATCGGCCTCATAATTATCTATTTCTACAAAACTCCACCCGAGATCACTAATTAATTCCTTCAGTAGTGGTATTTGCGCATAAAAATCATCTCCTGGCTTCACCCTTCCGGCCTTGTATTCCGGATACAGCGCTCGTCGCTTAGCTGTCGAACTTTTCGAATCCCACGCTACTACTACTTTAGTCGGATTCAACTTCTTTACAATCTCCATCGCAATCGCCGCAAATCCATATACTCCACCCGTCGGCGTCCCATCCGCAAGACTTAGCGCCCCCATCGCATAATACCCGCGGTAAAATACCGACTTTCCGTCAATTAACACCAACTTTTTCATAGCCCTATATACTCTCGTCCAACTTTACGCGATAATAATCTCTTTATCACATCAACCACCTTTGGCACTGAATGACATACACCATACTCACAAATTTCAGTCGTATCATCCGAATTCAAAGTTAAAGTCGACGTACTCACCCCATCATATATCATCACCGCCCGGTCCACTTTATCATCATGAAACCCCTGCTCTTCTACCATGATCTTATCATCATATACATAGTAAGTTGTTCGCACTTTGCTCCCCTCATAACTATTCGTCACTGCAAATTTATATCCCTCCGGCACACTCGCCGACACATCTCCATTCATCATGCCCACAAATGAATAAATCAAAATCCCAATACAAACCGCCGCCAGCGCCCAAAGCGTATAGCGCATCCAATTGCCTTTTTTATAGGCTACATTTGTCAAATTTGCAATATCAGTCAAAATTCATCTCCTTCAATACTTTATCTATACCTTCTTGTAATTCTTCTACTGTACCGTTATTCAATATATAATAATCCGCCGCTGCTATCGGACCACCTTTCTCCAAATTCTCAATCTCACTGATGTCTCGCTCTCGAATTGCTCGCCCGTCAAATGATCGGAGTGGTCTCTTTTCTACTCTCTCATATCTTAATTTACGATCCACTACAATCGCCACAAATTTCACACTATCTGGAAATTCCTTCTTTAGAATCTTATACTCCGTCCAAGAATACACTCCATCCAGAATAATTCGCTTCTGACCTGCACCTATCAAATCCTTCACTTCTTCAATCACCTGTCGCACCACCCAATCTTTTCCTTCCTTTTCTCTAATCTCTTCCCGGAATCTCTTTTCTGCCTCACCATCTTCAGTTCGTTCTATCCCCCGCTTTTCCATCTCTTTATAAATCATTCCCCCAAAATAAACTTTCGGATACCCTTTATCCGTCAAATAATCCACCACTACAGATTTACCGCTGCCGCTCATCCCCACTACAGCCAAGATCTTTACATTGTCCATACCAAAATTATAGCACAATTACTCTTAAATATTTTTGGCTTTTCTTTATTTCAATCCTATGCACACCCTTCAAGTCGATACTTTCCCCTTCTGCCTGTATGCTTACATTCACCGGCTCCATAAAATCTAAATTATCACCTTGCGTCTCAGCTCCCGGCACCTGAACTATGATGCTTTTGCTCATGAAGCCAAATAAGCGCCAAAACTTAATCAGCTCATATACTCCACTCCGAAATGTTTTTCCCTTTTTATAATCACTGCCACCTTTCATTAACCTAGCCACATACCGCCCATTCACCGCCACGTAATCCGATGTGCCGTCATTCATCACCTTCCCATTTAGAGTGAATTTCGGCATAAAACATTTCTTCTTCCGATTCTTAAAATACCATCCCGCCACTGCCGTATATGAGCCAATCTTCCGCCCCAACCCAGTTTTTAATTTCTTCCGTACTTTTGGCTCATCATAAATCTTCACCGACTCCGCCATCATCCCCACCGTCACATAGCAAGTCGCATATCTCACCATCTTCCTATCCACCCAGATTTCTAATGGATATATTTTAGAATTTAGAGATGGTCCAGTTAAAATATTATCCACCGATTTTACCCCAAACGTCCTAGCGAGATCATTAAAATTCCCATAAGGCAATGCCGCTAGCGTCGCATCCTTGCCAGATCTCATAATAGCATTCGCCGCAATCACCCCAGTCGCATCGCCCCCAGCCGCGATTACTAAATCATCATCGAGTAGTATTCCCGCTAGCTTCTCTACATTTTTATCTATTCCGGTCTTTTCTACTTCATACTTGCCCACTAAGCAGCCCTTTATCCGAACCAGCTTATCTAGTACTTCCTGTCTAACCTTCCCAAACTGCGACGAGCGTGGATTATATACTACTAATATTCTTTTCACTTTTACACACCACTAAACCCAGGTAGCAACCAGCTAAGCAAACCATACGCCACCGCATATACTGCCAGCCCAATCACTATCTCTAGCATCCTTCGTTTAGCCGTCCGCGTCTTCTCTTCACTTCCCCCAGCCGTCAAGTATTGGATACCAACAACCGTAATACCTACTACCCCCAATATCCCCACACCTACTGTCATGATATTTACCACTAATCTTAATATCTCCATGATACTAGACCCGCTCCCATCATCACACGAGCTCAGTATCGCACCCTTATAGCAACCGTCCTTATTCTCTTCTCCATCGGCAAACACCGGCGCACCAGCAACTAACGGCAATGTCGCTATCGACATTACTACCACCATTATCACCGCAACAATCTTCTTCATCTTGCCTCCTATTTTAGATACTCGTGCAATTTTTTCGTATCCTTATTTTTACGTAGCTTCGATAGCGCCTTCGCCTCAATCTGCCGAATTCGCTCTCTCGTCACATCAAACTCCGCCCCCACTTCTTCCAAAGTATGTGGTCGCCCCCCGCCAATACCAAATCTCAGCCGTATAATCTTCTGCTCCCTATCCGATAGCGTCGCGATGATTTCCGATAATTGTTCCTTGAGAATCTGATTTGCTGCTGAATCTTCCGGGCTATCCCGCTCTTCGTCTTCTACAAAATCACCCAGCACTGAATCTTCATCATCTCCCTCGCGCCCTACCGACGCGTCAAGCGATGCAATGTCCTGCTTGATCCGCATTACATAGTCAATCTTCTCTGGCTCAAGCCCCAGCTCCGCTGCGATCTCTTCATTAGTCGGCTCCCGATTTAGCTCCGCAGTTAGTTTGCGCGAAGTCCTAAGCACCTTATTAATCGTCTCTACCATGTGTACCGGAATCCGAATCGTCCGCGCCTGATCTGCAATCGCACGCGTAATCGCCTGCCGTACCCACCAAGTAGCATATGTCGAGAACTTAAAACCCTTATCCGGATCAAATTTATCTACCGCCCGTATTAGTCCAGTATTCCCTTCCTGGATCAAATCCAAGAAATCCAAGCCTCTCCCCCCATAGCGCTTCGCGATGGATACCACGAGCCGCATATTGCTCTCTACCATTTTATTCTTGGCCTTCTGATCGCCCTTGACAATTTTCTGCGCAAGGTCCGCCTCTTCTTCTGGTGTCAGTAGCGGAATCTTGCCAATTTCGCGTAGATACAGTCTCACCGAATCATCCGCAAAGGCATCAACATTCTCTGCCGTAATCGCCAGTTCTTCATCCGAAAGCTCTTCTTCCTTCTCTAATTCACCCGAGCCAGGTTCATCAATGTCTAAGGGTAAATCTTTCGCATTCAAAATATCATCTTTTTTACCGCTCATTGACTCTAGTATAACCCATTCCCCATCATTTTTCAACCCAAAAATACTCGCTGTATTTAAAAATAGCCCCAACGGGGCTATTTTTTGTTACTTGTGCGTTTAGTACATTCCGCCCATCTCGCCGCCCCCCATCGCTGGCTTTTCTTCTGGGATTTCGCAAATTAGCGCTCCCATCGTAATCGCCGTCGCCGCAATCGAAGTAGCATTCTTTACCGCTTCCTTCGTCACCTTTGCCGGGTCAATCACGCCTGCTTTTTTAAGGTCTACTAGACCCTTCTCTGGCTCCATTACATTTACGCCCTACCCTGCCTTAGCGCCTTCCACCTCGGCTAGTAGCGCCTGTGCATTCAACCCTGCATTCTCCATGATATGTACAAACGGTGCTTTCAAAGCATTCTTCACAATTCTCGCTCCAGCATCCGTCTCATCTAGCTTCACTGACGCAATGGTCAAAGTTACGCCACCCCCGGTCACAATACCTTCAGCTAGTGCCACCTTTGTCGCCGCCACAGCATCATCTACTCGGAATTTCTTTTCGTCAATCTCCGTCTCCGTCGCGCCCCCTACCTTAATTACCGCTACTTTACCAGATAGAGCCGCCGCACGCTTTTCGAACTCCTCCCTTTCATAATCCGACTTCGCATTCTCAGCTAGTGACCGAATCAAAGCAATTCTCTCTTCCACCGCCTTCTTATCGCCCGCACCCTTAATAATCGTAGTTTCATCCTTGGTTGCAATTACCTTCGCAGCCGAGCCCAGTACTTCCATACCGACTTCTTCCAGCTTCAGCCCTTTATCTTCGCTCACTACTGTCGCGTCAGTCAGGATCGCAATGTCCTCCATCACCTCTTTACGCCTATCACCAAATGCTGGCGCCTTCAGTACTAGAGAATTAAACACTCCCTTCAATTTATTTAGCACTAGCAGTGACAAAGCTTCCCCACTTACTTCTTCAGCAATAATCACCAAATCTTTCTTTCCACTTTGTGCTACCTGCTCCAAGAGTGGCAATATATCGTTAGCCGCCGAAATCTTCTTCTCAGTAATTAATATCAAAGGCTTTTCAAAAATAGCTTCCTGACGATTCGCATCCGTCACAAAGAATGGCGAAGCATACCCCTTATCATAAGAGAATCCTTCCACAATTTCTTGCTCCATCTCGAGTCCTTGACCAGCCTCTACTGTCACTACACCATCTTTACCGATTTTTGAAATCACTTCCGCGATCAACTTACCAATTTCCGCATCTCCCGCCGAAATCGTCGCAACCTCAGCTACTTTCGACGAATCACCTTCAATCTTTTCTGCTACTTTATCGATCTCAGCTACGATTTCTGCACCAGCCTTCTCGATCCCCCGCCGAAGCTCCATCGGATTTACCCCCGCTGCAATCAATTTGTTCGCTTCGTTCAGAATATTATAAGTCAGCACCGTTACTGTAGTAGTACCATCCCCAGCTACTTTATTTAGCTTCTGCGCTGCTGTCTTAATTAGCTTCGCCCCCACCGCTTCACCCAAGCTTTCTTCCTTGGACGGCAACTCCACCGCCTCGGCCACCGTTACACCATCATGCGTAATCACTGGTGCCCCATATTCCTTCTCGATAATCACATTCTTACCCTTTGGCCCAAATGTCACCTTTACTGCATTATAAAGCTGCTTCGCCCCCGACAGCACCTTTTCTCGCGCTTCCGCTTCGTAATAAATTTTCTTTGCCATTTTTACTCCTTTAAAGCCTATACTCGGCTTATTATTACATATTCTCACTAATTTCTAGGTTCGTTCCGCTACTCTAGAGTAACCGACTTTTCCACCACTTTTCCACAGCCTACAAAGTCGCCAGTATATCTTCTTCCTTTAGAATAATATATTCTTCGTCGTCGATCTTAACTTCTGTCGTAGAATACTCTTTAAATATAATTTTATCGCCTTTCTTTACCCCCTTCACTTCCGGCCCCACCGATTCGACTACGGCATACGCCGGCTTTTCCTTTGCTTCGCCTAGCAGTATCCCCGATTTTGTCTTCTCTAGTGGCTTGTCCTGTTTCGCCACAATTCTTTCTTTCAACGGTTTTAGTGTCATGTTTGTAACTCCTTTTCTACCCCCGATTATAGCAAATTAGCACTCATAATGCAAGAGTGCTAAATACATCTTTACGTACCCCAAATCACTGTGCGATTTATAACAAAATCACCCTATATTCCCTCCTCTTCACGCCCCACTCATCCACCGCTTTTCTCACCCCAGGCAGTGCCGGATTAGTATAATCATGCACCACTACCACTCCCCCAGCACTCATTCTCGGACCCACCAGCCGCAAAGAATCTCTAATCGACTCATAGAAATCCCCGTCCAGAAAAGCAAAAGCAATCTCCCGTGGCAAATCACCCGACCCTAGATCACTAAACCACGCCTTCTTAATCACCGGCACCGGCAGTCCCGATTTCAAGAATCTTTCCTTCACTTCTCTCTTCGTCACCGCCAGTTCTCCACTCCTAAAATTCTCTCCCAGCACCGACGAATCCTTCTCCCCCTTCTCCGGCAACCCTTCAAAAGAATCATAAATCCACAACTTTTTCACCGATTTATCCACATGGTTTTCCACAAGTAATTCCGCAAGCATTAGAGATGTATCACCCTTATAGCACCCAAACTCCACAAAATCTCCCGGCAGACTCAAACATTCCGCCGCCAGCTCCAATATCCGCTCCGTCTCCTTCTCACTCACCTGATCATTTTTCCAAACCATCACGCCCCTATATTCGCCCCATCCCTAATCTTTCCGCCATGGCTGAGCACTTCCGATATACCACCTCCTCGTCAAACGTCAAAATCTTTCTATCTTCCATTACTATTTCCCCATTCACTATCATCGTCGTGACTTCAGACCCATTCGCACTATAACACAGCGCACTCACCAAATCATTTCTCGGCACAAACTCCGGCTCCGTAAGATCAATTAGTATCAAGTCCGCGAGCGCCCCCTGAGCCACCACGCCAAGCTCACCTTCCATCCAGAGCGCTCTCGCTCCACCAGTAGTGGCAAACCCCACCACGTCACTCGCGTCTACACACTTTGCTTTTCCTTCACTCCCCTTATATACCAAGCTCGCGAAATTCATCTCCTGGAACATATTCTGCGTATTATTACTCCCGCTTCCGTCCGTCCCAAGGCACACATTTACCCCCGCTTCCATCAGTTTCCGTACTTTAGAAAAACCATTCCCGAGCTTCATATTACTCCGCGGATTAATCGCCACGCTTACTCCATGCTCCCGCAATATTTCGATATCCTTATCTGTCGTCTTCACCAAGTGCGCACCAATGGTCGGCAAATCAAACAAACCAGACTTTTCCACATATTCCACTGGCGTCATCTCATAGTCACGCCGAATCCCTTCCACTTCCGCATCGCTCTCCGCAATATGAATTGTCGCCATCATTTTCTTTTCTAACCCAGTTTCGCGCACCAATTTTAATAAACTCTGGGGGCACGAATACGGCGCATGTGGCGCCAAAATATATTTCACTCTATCATTATCGGAAAACAGCTCCGCATCCGCCAAAAATTCATTTAGCCGTCTTAACGCTCCCGGATCATCCGCTTCTCCTACTAGCCCTCTACCGATAAACGCCCTCATTCCACTATCGTTCACCGCACTCGATACCGCCCTACCATCCCCAGTCGCGTTCGCACTACTCCTATGGCACATGTCCACAAAGCACGTCGTCCCCGTCTTCATCATCTCGATTACCGATAGCAGCGTAGCCCAATAGCAATCCTCCTCCGTCATCTTATCTTCGACTATTTCTACCTTATGTAGCCAATCAAAAAATTCCAAATCATCCGCATAATTCCTAAAAATGCTCATATACGCATGCGTATGCGCATTGATTAGCCCCGGCATCACCAATTTATCCGTCGCATCGATTATCTTATCAAATTCATCTAAATCCCCGTCAAATCCACCATCTGTAACCTTTTCAATTCTTTTCCCCTTCACTATCACATCCCCCCGCTTCGCCACTAGCTCATCATTTTCCGAGATTAATACTTCCCCATTTTTAATCAAAATCCGCATATATCTCCTTTATTTTAAATATTTTCTAAGATACTCCCCCGTCGGCGTCTTAGCACTCTTCGCCAGATCTTCCGGCGTCCCTCCGGCACAGACTAGTCCTCCTTTTAGCCCCCCTTCTGGTCCCATGTCTATTACCCAGTCCGCCGATTTTATCACATGCAAATTATGTTCGATAATAATCATCGAATTCCCCCCATCTACTAGCCGCCCCAGTATCGAAAGCAACCGACGCACGTCGTCCGTATGCAGCCCCGTTGTCGGTTCATCCAAAATATAAAGCGTCTTACCCGTAGACCTACGCGCTAGCTCCGTCGCTAACTTAATCCTCTGCGCTTCGCCCCCCGAAAAGGTCGTCGCCGGCTGCCCTAGCCGAATATATCCTAGCCCCACTTCTTGTATTGTACGTAGCTTCGTAGCGATCGACGGTATCGACCCAAAGAATTCCACCGCCTCGTCAATCGTCATATTGAGTACCTGCGAAATATCCTTCCCCTTATATTTCACTTCTAGAGCTTCCGCATTGTACCGCCGCCCATGACACGACGGGCAAGTCACATACACATCCGGCAGGAAATGCATTTCAATCTTATTTACTCCATCCCCCTGGCAATGCTCGCATCTACCACCCTTCACATTAAAACTAAATCTCCCAGCCTTATAGCCTCGAATTTCCGCCTCTGGTTGTCCCGCAAATAACTCCCGAATCGCCGTGAATACTCCAGTATAAGTCGCCGGATTCGACCGTGGCGTCCGCCCAATCGGACTCTGATCAATTACAATCACCTTATTCAAATTCTCGATTCCATCAATCCGCTCATGTGTCCCCGATACTGTCTGCGCTCGGTGTAGTCTCGCCAGCAACTCATTCGCCAGAATCGAATTCACCAATGTAGACTTCCCCGACCCGCTCACTCCCGATACTACCGTCATCACCCCTAGCGGAAAATGCACATCTATATTCTTCAAATTGTTCTCTCTCGCCCCCACTACCACTAGCTCCTGCCCCCGCTTCGCTTTTCGCCTTTTCTTCGGCACTGGTATTTTCTCTTTACCAGCTAAATATCGCCCCGTTATCGAATCTGCGTCCACCATAATCTCTTCTGGCGTACCCGCCGCCACCAATCGCCCACCTGCTGCTCCCGCCCCCGGTCCAATATCGATAATATAATCCGAAGCCAACATCGTATCTTCGTCATGCTCCACCACTAGCACCGTATTACGCAAATCTCTCAAGTGCTTCAAAGTCGCAATTAATTTATCGTTATCTCTCTGATGCAGTCCAATCGACGGCTCATCCAGCACATATAATACCCCTGTAAGCCCCGACCCAATCTGTGTCGCCAATCTAATCCTTTGAGCTTTACCCCCCCCAAGCGGAATTCCCCCCCCCCCCCCCCCCCCCCATCCCCCCCCCCCCCCCCT
>JAZQRY010000018.1:0-10469 GCA_045629825.1 Candidatus Nanosyncoccus sp.
TCCGCGCTCGATCTTTATGATATCACCTTCTGCTAAACTCGGCGTATTCTTAAACACACCATGTACGTGCGGTCCACCGTTATGTCCATCGATAATTATAGTGCCACCTTGCCCCGGCTTGCCAGAAGCTTCGTACCAACCTACATCGAAGATATTGCGCGGCGTATCTAACTCCCCTTCTGCATTCACGCCCATTGGCAATATCCTAGCGTTAGCGATTCCTAACTTCTCTACTGATAAATACCGTGGTCTATCCGGAGCGACCTTATATTCCTGCACTTCCTGCTCGGTAGGCTTTTCTTCAATCAATTCTTCTTGCGTCGAAACTACCGTAGCTGAAGCCCGTTCGCTTCCTTCTTTTTCGTTGTAATATTGGTTCTCAAAAACCGCTACTTTTATTACAAATACTGCAAATAGTATTCCTAGCACCCCCCAGACTGCCCACTTCACTATTTTGTGCCAACCCTTAATTTCCAGCCCCATTGTCAAAATCGTCATATGTTATCATTAATGCTCGCGAATCTATCGACCGTAGATTCTCCAACGCCACCGTCACCACGATCAAAAGCCCAGTACCCGAAATCGAAAGCCCAATCGGCGCACCAGTCGTCATTATAAAGATATAATCCGTAATAAATGGCAACATTGGGATAATACCCAACGCTAATGCTCCAAACAAATCTAGCCTATTAACTACTTTACTTAGATATTTAGCCGTAGTAATCCCTGGTCTCACCCCTTCGATAAATCCACCCTGCTTTTGCAGATTATCCGCAATCTCTTTCGTATTAAAGATAATTGACGTGTAGAAATATGTAAAAGCAAATACCAGTACAAAGTAAAGCGCCGGATACACAAACCACTGCGCTGTAATTCCGTCTGGATACATAGTGGCGAAATTATTTGCCGAAGGCGCTGAGAATACAGCTACAAGTGTCTGACCTATCTCATTACCTGGATCAACTGACGTGACCACCTGACCTACCAGAGCCGGCAACGACAAGAAAGCAGTCGCAAAGATTACCGGAATCACACCCGCTGCAATGAGTTTAATTGGCAAAATCGATCTAATCCCCCCATACGACGAATTGCCATGTACTCTCTTCGCGTAATTAATGGTAATTATCCGCTGTGCTTCGTTCAGCTTGACTAAGAAATATATCACTACCAGCATCGCAATTGTAAATCCAAGTAAAATCCAGAAAATAGTCGGATTTACCGGTAGTTCCAATCCGCCAAATAGCTGCAATGTACCTTCGCTAGTATCAAAAAGCGCTGAACCAAGCGACGCCATCGTCGTCGGTAATTGCGAAATAATCGAAGCGAAGATTATAGTCGAAATACCATTACCAACCCCCTGCTCAGTGATTAATTCGCCCAGCCACATCAAGATTACCGAACCAGCTGTCATCGCAGTTACCGACAAAGCCCAATCCCCAAAGGTCGGAGTGAAATCAGATGCGATATTTGCCGACAAAGTAGACTGATACAGAATAAAGATATAGGCAATTGACTGCACAATAGCTAGCGGCACCGTGAGCATTCTCGTCCACTGATTGATCTTGCGTCGTCCAGTCTCACCATCATTCGAAATCTCTTCTAGCCTTGGAATCGCTTTCGTCAAAAGCTGAATTACAATCGAGCCAGTAATATACGGCGATAGCCCAACTAGGATAATACTAAATGAAGCCAACCCACCACCCGAGATCATATTGAGAAAGCTCGAAAAGTCTGACTTCTCCAGTAGATTTGTCACTGCTTCTTTAAATGTCGATGCATCGCCCATCGGTACTGGCACTTGAGCTAGTAACCTATATGCCACAATAATCCCGAGTATAATTAATACCCGTCTGAGCATATCTTTATTTTTTAGCGATTTGAAAATAGTCTTGAAATGCATAATACCTCTTAATAACTACCTACTATAATACCACACTTCTCATAAATTTGAAACACTTTAATACCAAAAAATACTAGATAATAATATCGATCCGGAGCAACTCGGAGCCTGGCAAGGCGAGAATTAGCGCCGAAACCCCTGTGGCGACAGGGGTTTCGGACGCGGCTCCGGATGATATTATATCTAGTATTTTAATGTTTTAAAGATTTTCCAAATCTTCTTCGGTCGGAACCTTCGTATCAGGCGTTTCAAACGTCTCGAGCGGTGCAACTCCAGTACCTACCGGAATCTTGCGACCGATAATTACGTTCTCTTTGAGACCCTTCAAGTGATCAACCCGTCCGTTGATAGCTGCATTGATAAGAACTCTCGTCGTATCCTGGAAGGAAGCTGCCGACAAGAACGAATCAGAGAAGATGGAAACCTTCGTAATACCAAGTAACAGATTGGTAAATGTCGCTGGTTCCTTTCCTTCTGCTTCAAGTTCTCTATTACGAACTAGGACAGCCGTCTTAGATACGATATCGCCAGATACAAATTCCGAATCACCAGGATCATTAATCTGTACCCGTGAGAACATCTGATTTACGATAATTTCTAGGTGTTTTGGCGAAATTTCGTGACCCTGAGCAGCATATACGCTTAAGACATCGTCCATAATATAGCGCTCAGTTGCTTCTACGCCCTTGTACTTCATCAAATCTTGTAGATTTAATGAACCAGTCGTCAAGCGATCACCTGCCTCAACTGAATCATTGCTCTTTACGACCAATTCAGCATCACCAGGAATTTCAATCCTTACCGGTGCTCCAGCTGCAGCTACGAGTACGATTCCATCCTTCACTAACTCTACTACACCTTCATGCGGAGCCTTGATGGCTG
This sequence comes from Candidatus Nanosyncoccus sp., assembly GCA_045629825.1. Taxonomy (GTDB): domain Bacteria; phylum Patescibacteriota; class Saccharimonadia; order Saccharimonadales; family Saccharimonadaceae; genus Nanosyncoccus. The sequence goes on from JAZQRY010000018.1 coordinate 2,783, forward strand.
GCTTATCGCCGCTCTTGCGAGCCAAAGTCGCCCCAGCTTTCACGGTGGCACCATCCTTGACCGAAGGCTTTCTGCCACCCAGGTCAAACCGTTCTACTGCTCCAGATTGCGGTGCAATCTCTACGATATAACGATTATTATCTTCCCAGATATTCACTACGCCATCGATTGGCGATACATAAGCCTGGCCTTTCGGAGTACGAGCCTCTAGAAGCTCTTCCACACGGGGTAGACCTCTTGCGATTTCACCCGAACCGGCCACGCCAGAACCATGCTTGGTATCAAGCGTCAGCTGCGTACCTGGCTCACCTAGAGACTGCGCTGCGATCACCCCTACTGGGCTGTTTGCAGCTACAAGAGCCCTAGTCGACATATCAAGACCATAAGCCTTACGTGGAATTCCATCCACTGCCGTAGTAGTCAAAATCGATTGGATCTTCACAGACTGAATCTTCTCATCCGCTTCGATTTGCTCAGCCATTTCCTTGGTAATCAACTCATCTTTTTCAAGATAACCTGGCACCGGCTCAGCTGTATAGCGACCCGCTAGACGCGCTCCAAACTCGATACCAGAAGCCTCGGTCTCATCACGATACACCGTAAATCCTGGATCTTCTGCTTCTTCGTCAGAAGTAAATACATCCTGAGATACATCTACCAATCTACGAGTCAAATACCCAGAGTCGGCTGTACGAAGTGCCGTTGATACCTGACCCTGACGAGCACCTCGCGTCGCGATAAAGGACTCAAGTGTATTAAGACCCTTCTTGTAAGAAGACTTCACCGGAAGCTCAATCTCATTGTTGTTAATATCCACCATGATACCAATCTCAGCCGAAGCTAGCTTAATATTGGAAATATTACCGCGTGCACCAGAGTTCACCATTACAGCGATATCCGTATCTAGCTCAGCCAACTTCTCCTGCAAGAATGTCGAAATCTTGCTATCGATATCACGCCAGTTAGCTACAGTCAACTTGTGTCGCTCATCTTCGGTTACCAAACCTTCGTTGTATTGCTCCTGAATCATAGCTGTCTTGGCATCACCTTCAGCAATAAAGTCATCAATTTCATCATAAGTCGGATAGTCATCCTTCGCTGTCGAAATCGCCGCCACTGTCTCATATTCAAAGGCCAAATCCTTCAATGCATCAGCGGTCTTCACCATTACTTCTGAACCATACAAATCAAAGATGTCTGCCATTACCTTAGACAAGTGTTTCTTTGTCTGTACCGAATTATCATAAGGATAATCTTTAGGCAAAATCTCGTTAAAGATTACTCGCCCAAGAGTCGTATTGCGAATTTCCTTCTTGGCAAATACCCGAATTGGAGTCTGCAAAGCAATGATACCCTGCTCATAAGCCATTTCGGCTTCGTATACACTCGAGAAAGCTTTCGGATCACCCTGATCAGTGCCAGGCTTATCATAGGTCAAGTAGTAAGCGCCAAGCACCACGTCCTGATAAATAGCAAGCACTGGAGAACCATCCGCCGGCTTCAAGAGATTCTTAGATGCTGACATCAATTCTTTCGCCTCAGCTTGCGCTGCATCAGAGAGTGGTAGATGTACAGCCATCTGGTCACCATCATAGTCAGCGTTAAACCCAGACGCTACCAATGGATGAAGCTTAATTGCTCTACCTTCAATCAGTCTAGGCTGGAATGCCTGTACCGACAATCTGTGTAGAGATGGTGCACGGTTAAGTAGTACATACTTTCCTTCAATTACTTCGTCCAAAGCATCCCATACCACAGTCTCTTTGGCTTCAATCAATCTCGAAGCTGCGCGAATGTTGCTAGCGTATTCATGGCTAATCAACCATGAAATTACAAATGGTTTAAAGAGCTCAAGCGCCATCTGCTTAGGCAAACCACATTCGTTTAGCTTAAGTTCCGGCCCTACCACAATCACCGAACGACCAGAGTAGTCTACACGCTTACCCAGCAAGTTCTGACGAAATCTACCCTGCTTACCTTTCAGTAAGTCTGAAAGCGATTTCAATTTACGCCGACCATTAGTCGAATTCGCCCCTCTCGAACCATGCGCTGCCGAGTTATCGATCAAAGCATCTACTGCTTCCTGCAACATCCGCATTTCGTTGCGACAAATCACTTCTGGCGCATTAAGGTCAAGCAACTTCTTCAAACGATTGTTACGGTTAATTACCCGACGATAAAGATCGTTAAGATCAGATGTTGCGAACCGACCACCAGGCAAGGCAATCATTGGTCTGAGATCTGGTGGGATTACTGGAATTACCGTCAGAATCAAATCTTCTGGCTTCACTCCAGCCGCCTGCATTCCTTCGAGAGTCTTTAGCCTCTTTTGGATTTTCTTTTCTTTCTGACCTTTTGCTTCTTCTTCATCCTTATGAAGCTTCTCAATCAATTTATCTAGATCCACTTCGTCGAGCATTTTCTTAATCGCAGTCGCCCCCATCTCTACCGTAATTAAATCTTCATACTCTTCAGGTAGCGCTCTATACTGTACTTCAGTAATAGTGTTACCCTTCTTAAACGATTCTAGAGTTGTCTTATTGGTCTGAAATTCAAGCTCTAGCTCGTCCAGCTCCTTAGCCTGCTCTTCGGCCAAAGCTTCAACATTGGCACCCTTTTCCTTTGCGGCTTTTTCGTAGCGAATTCGAATCGCCGATCTTGCTGCTTCGGTTTGTTTTTCCAAATTTTCCAAGGTCTTCTGTACTTCGTCTGCCTTGACATCAATAATTAAATAAGTGGCGAAATATACTACGCGCTCGATATTCTTGACAGTGACATCAAGAAGCAAGCTAAGCGCAGAAGGGATCCCCCGCATGAACCAGATATGCGCTACTGGCGCCGCAAGTGCAATATGCCCCATTCGCTCACGCCGAGTGATCGACTTGGTTACTAAGTTACCTTCCTTATCTACCGCTGCCTCACGCGAACGTACGCCCTTAAGCTTCGAATCATAAGGATTGATATCCTTGGTTGGCCCAAAGATCCGCTCACAGAACAAGCCATCTCTCTCTGGCTTCTGAGTACGATAATTAATCGTCTCTGGCTTCGTCACTTCGCCATAGCTCCAGTTCAGGATATCATCCCGACTAGCTATAGTTAGCCTAATAGAGTCAAAATCTGATGCGCTAATGAAATTATCCATCCAAGCCATCTTAGAACTCCTCTCCGAGATCGACAGTACCATCATCGTCGTCGCTCTCTGTTATTTCTACACCTTCTTCCGCCATCATCGCTTCGGCCTCCGACTCATCGAGGTCGTAAATTTGTGGCTCGGTGTCTTTTTTATGTTGATCGTAGATGGATTGATCATCTTTTGTACTTTCAATTTCTCGTGATGTATGCTCAATTACGTCGCCTGCATCAGCAGATTCGCCATGGTCAAGTAGGTCAACCTTCAAGCCAAGGCCTTGCAACTCTTTCACTAACACGTTAAAGCCTTCAGGTAGCTTCGGACCTTCAATCGGCTCATGCTTAATGATAGCTTCATATGCCTTAGCCCTACCATATACATCGTCAGACTTAATAGTTAGCATTTCCTGGAGAGTAGTAGCTGCGCCGTAAGCTTCGAGTGCCCAGACCTCCATCTCCCCAAATCTCTGACCACCATTCTGCGCTTTACCACCGAGCGGCTGCTGAGTCACCATTGTGTATGGCCCAGTCGAACGCGCATGGATCTTATCTTCTACCATGTGATGTAGCTTTAGCATATGCATTACGCCTACGCTAGTCCGCTCATTAAATGGTTCACCGGTCAAGCCATCATATAGCTGTATGCGACCATCTTCGTCAAAGCCTGCTTTCTTTAGCTCCTTCGAAATCTTTTCATCAGGTACACCATTAAATGAAGGCGTTGCTACTTTATAGCCCAGAGCCTTCGCTGCCATACCTAAGTGCGTCTCAAATAACTGACCGAGATTCATACGTGACGGCACGCCCATTGGTGAAAGCACGATATCAATCGGAGTACCATCCGCCATAAACGGCATGTCTTCGACCGGGAGTACCCGCGATACTACACCCTTGTTACCGTGACGACCTGCTAGCTTATCACCTACGCCAATCTTGCGCATTTCTGCTACAAAGATTTTAATCTGCATGATTACGCCAGCTTTGAGCTCATGACCCTGCTCACGTGTGTAAATTCTTACATCTACTACCTTACCAGTAGCGCCATTCATCCGAATCGAAGTATCACGTACATCCTTAGCCTTTTCACCAAAGATAGCGCGGAGTAGTCTCTCTTCAGAGCTTAGCTCTTGCTCACCCTTAGGCGTAATCTTACCGACTAGGATATCACCATTCTTCACTTCGGCACCGACGTTCACGATACCATCTTCACCTAAGTGTCTGAGTGAATGCTCGGATACATTTGGAATATCCCGCGTCACCTGCTCTGGACCTAGCTTAGTCTCACGCACTTCCACATCGAAATCTTTAATATTAATCGAAGTCAAAGTATCATCCTCGACCAATCTGTTCGAAATCACGATAGCATCGTCCATGTTGTACCCGCGCCACGGCATAAATGCCACTAGTAGGTCTCGTCCAAGAGCCAACTCACCGTCGTTCACCGAAGCCCCTTCGATCAAGGTGTCACCCTTTTTGACTTTCTGTCCACGTGCCACCTTGCAGCGCTGGTTATAACAACGATCATCATTAGTCTTTTCGAAATGCTGCAGCCTGTATTCTTTATCGCCACCTTTATTGTAGGTCACAATTACCGAATCACCGTCAGCTTTCTTAACAACCCCAGGACCAGAAGCCATAATTAGCTGTGAAGTGTTTTTAGCTACTTCACCTTCGATCCCGGTACCCACGACAGGGTTGTCGTTCTTAAGTAGCGGCACTGCCTGCTTCTGCATTGCGCAGGCCATCAATGAACGGTCGACACGGTTCTTCTCAACGAATGGAATTAGAGACGCCGACACGCCCAAAATTTCTTTGTGCGCCGCATCTACATGCGTCACCTTCGCGGCTTCTACCTGCGCTGGCGTGCCATGTACTCTTGCCGATACCCAATCTTCTACAAATTTGCCATTCTTATCTACCTTTACCGAAGCGTCAGCGATAATTGCTTCTTGCTCCGTATCGGCATCCATATATACTACTTCATCAGTAATCTTACCATCTTTCACTACACGGTAAGGCGCCTCTAGGAATCCATACTTATTTACCTGTGCATAAGTCGCAAAGTTTAGTACCAAGCCTACGTTACCACCTTCTGGCGTCTCAACCGTACAAATACGGCCGTAATGGGTCGGGTGGGCATCACGCACATCAAATCCAGCCCGTTCCCGGGTTAGACCACCAGGGCCCATCGAACTTAGACGTCTCTTGTGAGCCAATTCTGAGAATGGGTTCACTTCATCCATCAACTGCGAAAGCTGCGAAGTCGCAAAGAATTCCTTTACCGCTGCCACTACTGGGCGTGGATTCAGAAGTTGCGAAGGCGTCACTTCTTCTGGATTCGCCATCGACATCCGGTCTAGGATATTCCGCTGCAAACGAAGCATTCCTAATCTAAACTGCCTTTGTACAAGCTCACCCACCAGCTTCACCCGCCGATTCGAAAGCGAATCAATATCATCCGCTGGCTCTTGTGTGTTATTCAGTCTAATAATCTCGGAGACAATCGCAATCACATCATCTATTTGTAATGTGCGATGCGCTGGGTCATTAGGCGTGTCAAAACCCAATCTCCGATTGATCTTAAATCTACCCACATCAGAATAATCATATCTCTTCGGGTCAAAGAAAGTCCGCTCGATCATCGATCTAGCGTTTTCTACCGTTGCCAGATCACCTGGACGCAATCGGCGATATACTTCGAGCAAAGCCTCGCCCTGAGTCGAAGTCACATCCTTTTCGAATGTAGCCGCGAGATAGCTTCTCTCGCCATTATCTACATCTTTGAATTTCTCTTCAATTTCCGTCTTCTTAAGCCCTAAAGCTCTTAAGAACGTCGTCACCGGAATCTTGCGCCGTCGGTCAATCTTCACATACATCGCGCCATTGGCCGCCGTTTCAAACTCCAGCCATGCGCCACGTCCTGGGATCACCTTCGCACCATAATATCTTCTAAGACCAACCGTCTCAGCATTAAAGAACACCCCAGCCGAACGAATCAACTGTGATACTACTACACGTTCCGTACCGTTGATAATAAACGTCGCACGGTCCGTCATCCATGGATAATCGCCAAAATAAATATCTTGCTCCTTCTTCGCATGCGTTTCAAGATTCTCGATCTCTACCATCACATGCAGCGGCGCTTCATATGTAGCAAGATTGTATTTTGCCTGAGCATCCGTTTCTTTCGGCTCCTTAAAGTAATATTCCTTGAACTTAAGTGAAAGCTTGCTACCGGTGTAATCCTTAATCGGATTCAACTCATCAAAAACTTCCCTTAGTCCTTTTTCGACGAAGTCTGCCCAAGAATCCTTTTGGTGAGCCGTTAGATCCGGGATTGGCAGAGCTTGATCGCCTTCAGTGAAAAAAACCCTTTCACTAGACTTCTGTTTTGTAGCCATCCTACCTCTTTTTCTATTAGTGTTATTATCTTAGCGCCGAAGACTACTGCCCTACTTCCCCTCTAAGGAGTCGCCAGCTCCATAAGTCATAAAAATAGGACACACTACTTCTTATACTCAATTATACTACAAACAAATCTTTTGTAAAGACCCAAAAAACCGCTTCCTTGGTAAAGCGGTTTTTTAGACATAGATAAGCTCTCAACTCCCAAATTATTTTCTTAAGCCGACTCGCAGTTAGTTAGCTTATGTTTAATTATACTCGTGCAATTTTTATTGTCAAGTACTTTTTTAAATATCTAAGTCGTCGAGATCGGCCAACTCTGCGCGAGTCTTCTCTGCCAAAGCTGAAGTCTCAGAAGTTTCTTCTTCATCATCTTCTTCTTCAACTTCCTCTTCTACTTCTTCCTCGGCGCCATCATCAACATCATCGTCCTCGTGCGCTTCAGGCTCTGGTTCGTGACTAGGCGCTGGCGTTTCATCCGTGTTTACAATCTTCAAATTATAACGCGCATCTTGCTTTGTCCCAAGGGCACGAAGCAAAACACGGATCGCCTGAGCGGTCATTCCGCGCTTACCGATTACTCTACCGACATCTTCTGGCGCCACCGTCAAAGAAAGTAATACTCCTTTTTCGTCAATTTTACGCTCTACTGCCACCTTATCGGGATTGTTGACTAAGGTTTTTACGATATATTCTACGAATTGCTGATCAATAGTAGCCATGATTTTCTCCTAATTAGTTATTATTAACACCATTATAATCGAAAAAGTACCTAAGCGCAAGGTCTTTCGACTTACTCTTTTGCTTCTGTTTCTTCCGTCGGTCCTGCGGCTGGCGCCTCTTCCTTTGGCTGGTTCTTACGCAACTTATCTGCGTGCTTCGCCACCGACTTCTTAGCCGCCTTCTCTTTATACCACTTCGGCAATTTCACGCCATTCTTTTTTAAGATAAAGGCTACTCGGCTCGAAGGCTGAGCTCCATTGCTTAAGTATTTTTCAACCGTCTCTTTGTCCAAAGTCAAAGCCTTGGTAGTTGGGTTATAGTTGCCGACCTCAGCAACCACGCGTCCCGAAAGTGGATGACGCTGTGATTCTTGGACGACTATCCGGTACGTAGGGTAATGCGCCCGGCCATTACGTTGCATGCGAATCGC
>JAZQRY010000019.1:0-9664 GCA_045629825.1 Candidatus Nanosyncoccus sp.
CGATCTCGGCTGGCACTGCGGCACTGCTCTGAAGCTGGGCGTCGATGCCAATGTGGTTGCGACGCGCTTGACGCCGGAGGATCTGATCGATCACCTGGATGTCTTGGTGCGCTACCACGCCGACATCACGGCCGCTGCACAGCGTCTGCCGTTGGAGCTCCAGATCGCGTACTACGAGCAGCTGACGCTCTACGGAGCGAAGCTCGATGCGGACCAGCTCCTCAGGTACGCACTGAGTGGCAACTGCTCGCTCGTGGACGTGGTCACGGTGGCCATACTAGACATGGGCCAAGGCGGCAGCCACCTCGACGAGCTGGAGCGCCACTACTCGCGCATCATCGAGTACTGGCTCGACGACTGCTTCGACGAGGAAGAGGAAGAGGACGAAGAGTAAACACTTCTCTCGGCTCCTAAGAGAAAGGGGGAGCTAGACAGCGGGAAGCAACCCGCACCTAGCAAACCGCGCCTTATTACAAGGGGCGGTTTTGCTTTTTCTTGTTTTTTGAATAAACATTTCGAGCTTATGCTATAATTATTGCAAAAGGAAAATTATGGATACAGAGCAAGAAAAAGTATTTATCGAACTCGGGCTAGCGCCAGGCGCAGCGTTAGAGTTTTATCAACCTGACGACATTGCGGTGGATACCAACCCGTACGATGAGATGATAAATATAGGAGACGAGTCCATAACTCTTAGCAACAAATACGAGAACTACATCTGGATTACTAGTAAAATGCACCGAGCAAGAAATCAGGCGATGAGCAAGGTCAATGGCGCGATGCGGAAAGAGATTGATAATGGAGCCTTCAAGATGGCTGCGAATACGGCTTCACAGGTTATCGCTGAGACGATAAAAGCGGTGACTTCGGTGTATCTGCTTGATCCAGCCAGACTATCCACTCTTGCTGCTTTTGCGAAGAAAACTGCCGAAGACCTGGACGGTTTCGTCAGCGCGACTTACGACCATTACTTGGCAGAGAACGAAAAAATCCAGCTCGAAAAAGCTACGCGCGAGCAGGCAATGAACGCCGAATCCATTGCGCGGGCGAGCGAAGTTAAGAGTGTCACTACTACTACACGAGGCAAGACAGATTTATCTGGTTCGAGCTTTGGGCGTAGCTTTGATACAAGCTATGGCGGTTATTCTTACGGCGATGTTTACGGCGGCGGTAGGACTAAGACCGAGACTACTACTACTTTTACCACTGGTATGTATAAGCTTTCCGACGAGCTCGAGGCCAATTCGATGGCTTCGGCAAATATCGAAATTAACGATCAGATACATGCCAAAGACCACGCATCGGAATCAGTTAGTAATCGATGTCTCGAAGCGATAAATGCTTTTTATGATTCTTTTTTGAATATTTTAGCCGAGGCTCATCCCACTTTACTTGCAGTACCGAATAAGGAATATCAGTCGACAAAGTTCTGGGTAGATGTGATTAAACAGGCATCGGAGCAAGATGTCGACACGATTAATAAATGCATGAAGTATTATCACGTCGAGCCAGAGACGGTATGGAATACTCTGTTGGCGGACGAAATCTACGCTTTTCTAGAGAAGAATCATTTCAAGGGAACTTACGAAGACAAATATTTGAATTATTATCTCAAGGCGCTAGGGCTACAGGAGTTGAAACCTTTCAAGGCGCTATCTAACCGCATCACCGAGCAGCTGGCAAGTGATTACGATGCGGCGTATAAGATTTCCGAAGTGGATAGTGATTCAGCCGCTAAGTTACTAGAGATTAAAGCTACCGTCAAGGATTTGCAATATCTCAATGATGACGACAGGATGTTTCTAACCGAAATGACCGATGATGCCAAAAAAGCCGTGTCGAAGCAGCGTCGCTATACACTGCGCAATCTTATACATATTGCAATCGCCGTTCTAGGCTATGGGGTGGCGGCGATTTTCATTGCGGTGCCGTGTATTAAGTTGCTCGACCCGGCTGTGAATGTCGACGATTTAGACGGAGCTGTGGACGAAGTGTATATTGCCATCGTAGGCGTATCTTGCCTTATTGCTGGTACTGCCGTCGCCCATTATGATTATAGTCGAGGGTTTTTCTTGTCATTACTCCGTGGCGTTGGCTCTGGTATTTTAGGAGTGATAGCCCTATTTCTAGCGATTTTGATAGTGGGTTTGATTACAGGTAGAATAGAGCAGTAAAGTATTTGACTCAAAAGGAAAACCCGAGGGCTGACGCGACAAATGAGTCGCTGCCTCGGGACTGCTATTGACTTTTTTGCTAATCCGTGCTATAATTATAGTAAGTGTGGCGGCAAAGATGACCGACACATGACCGTTTCTCTTGGAAAGGAGAAGCTTATGGAAGATGTGTACTTTACAGCCTTCCAGACCGTTCTCCGTGACAGTCGTGACGTTCCGCGTTTTATCGTGGAGACTTACGACTCGGATGGCATGTGGGTGACGCGAGTCTACCAGTGCGATTCGAACGGAGAGTATGATGGAATTATTGACTGTGTGGATAAGGATGTGATCTGCTACGGCTCCGAACCCGAGAAGCCCGCAGACGCCATCCTTCGCTCGCACATGGACTATATCGCAAAGTATAGTCCGCTCACTGCAGCCTAGCGGCTACAGGCTCAGGTTTCTCCCCAGTCTTACAGGGCTGGGGAGAACCTGGGTATAATCCCAATCATCAACGGCGACAGATTCGGCTTTTAAGGTCGAAAACCGACCAGATAGGTCAACAATCACCTACCTGATCAAAAGGCGAAAGTGCAACTTCCATCTAGACAAAGCCCCGGACTATATGTCCGGGGCATTCCTTTTTTCCTTAAGAAAAAGCTTTAAATATCATAATCCGTCATCAAACGTATCGTCAGGATCAAATTCGTCTTCTGGTTGGCTATTCTTATTATTTTTAGACAACTCTTCATCGAGTTTTCTTTCTTTCTCTAATACTTCGGTAATTCCTAATTTCGGTAGCTTGCCATTGTTTTTGTCGTCTTCATATTGCTGTTTTAGAGCGTGATAGTATACGGTCGAGAATATTAACCATGCATAAAGAGATAAAAGCAAAACCACTCCTAACCATGCGGGCATTTCAACATAAGCGGATAGGAAGACAATAACGCCGGTCGTAACAAGCAAAACATCCGTCACGATGCCTTTGGCGGCTGGTTTGTAGCCAAGTAGTTTCCATTTAATATCATTGTAGAGCAAGTAACCAAAGGGTAGCCCTATAATAACTAGATCTATTAAACCGCCGAGTAGGCTAAAAACGAACTGCGTCCCCTCGGAAGGGCACTGATAAGCTTTTAGCGGATTAGAAATGTCGCATGCGTTTCTGGTGCTGATAAATGTCCCTGCCATCCCTATAATAAAACTACACACTAGAGCTATATAGAACCCACGCCAAGAGCGCTTTTTGATTTCGGTCATCAATTCTTTTTTATCCATCGCTACTTTCTATCATAATCGCCCTGTAGGCGAAGTATTTCAAAAATTTCATTGGTGCCCGAGACAGGACTTGAACCTGCACGCATTGCTGCATATGCTCCTAAGGCATACGTGTATACCAATTTCACCACTCGGGCTTAACAATATTATACCATAAAATGAGCCCAGATGGGCTCATTTTATTTATTTGGTATCTCTTTTTACGCTTCGCGCTTGGCTAAGGCTGCAGAACCCAGGTAGGTAACCAACGCACCTAGCATCAGGGCGATCGGCAGAGCTTCTTCGGGACCAGTACTTGGCATAGAAGAAGAGGTGTTGGAAGTTGCGCCAGAATTAGTATTAGCCGACGTGTTATTCGTACTCTTATTGTTGGTAGACGACTTAGTAGAAGAGTTCGAACCGTTCGAAGAATTATTCGTAGAAGACTTTTCTTTATTAGCATCGCTATTATCAGTAGTCTTTTCTTCCTTTTTCTCGTCGGTTTGATTCTCAGTGGTCTTGCTTTCAGTAGTCTTATTCTCGTTCGTATTATTATTGGACTTATTGTCCTTATTGTCTTTATCATCCACCGCTACAATAGTATCGTTCGGGGTGTTCGACACGCGACTAGACTTCTTGGTGGCAACCACAACAATAGCAACGATCAAACATATAATCACAATCACAGCTATAGTGGCCACAGCAATAATTTTGCGCCGTTCTTTCTTATCGGCTTCATCTTGGTAATACATAAAAAACTCCTTATGTAAATAATTATATCACACTTTTGCTAATAATGCAAGAGCTTTATACTACGACATCCTTTAGAAGGCGGGTAAATGCAAAACCGGGCCTTTTGAGGGGCCCGGTTTCGGGATGTACTAAACGGCGACTAAAGTGGCTGGGATGGTATTTTCTACTTCGTATAGAGTACCTTCCGGAATATAAAGATGATACTGGAATGTGGCATGTTTCTGCCAAAAACCATGAATCAGCTTCATATTTACACGGTACTCTGCGCTTTCCTCCTTGACGTCGACAGACGCTTCGTCACTGTAGTCGATAGAGACGTTGTCCAACGATGTGCTTACGTAATACGCTTTACCTCCGTCATAATAGCCGAATGTAATTTGCTCGTTTGCTTCTATCCTGGCAAAGCATGGTTTTTCGGGCGCATTCAAGTTAGCTAATTCGTGCGTGCTAACTTCTTTGCGCTCTGTGGACTTATCCATCTCCATGAACGGTACATTGGTGCCAATATTGTGCGAAATGCAGGATACCATGGCGAACAGGATCGCGCAGATCACGCCGCAGAACGAAATAGGGATGACCGTAACGTAAATCCTGGCCATTCCGTCATACTGCTCGGAAAGAATGAAGGTGATTACGGGAAGAGCCAACAGCAACACGATAATCAAAAACCAGTTCATTTTCAGCCTCCGTTTTGAAAAGTTAACGTGCTTTTTGCCCTTATGGTTATAACGTGTATAATTATAGCACATATCGATAAATCTGTCAATACCCAATCGTAGGCTTCGCGCTTCTACCCCTATGATTGATTAAATTCGTCAAATTGCGTGGCTTGGCAGATTTTACAGAGATGAATTGAGACATCTTCGGGGTCTAGTACGGCACCACATATATCACATGTGTCGTTTGATGGAAATAAACTCATGACTTTATTATACTATATCTGATATAATAAAACTATATAGATAAGGAGAGAGAATGAAGATTGAGTATTTGGGGCATGTATGCTTTAGACTGGATGATAGCCTAGTGATAGATCCATACAAGGATGGAAGCGTGCCGGGGCTAGAGCCACTGAGAGTCGAGGCGGCAAAGGTGATTTGCACGCACGGGCATGCAGATCATAGCGGGGTGGAATGCGTCGAGATTAATGGCGAGCCGTGCGATTTCAAGATTGAAGAAGTGGCGAGCTTCCATGACGATGCCGAGGGGACGCTTCGCGGTCTGAATACGATTTTTGTGATTATGTCTAGTGATGGCGAGAAGCTGGTGCATCTGGGGGATTTGGGGCATTTTCCCAATGAGACCCAGCTCGAAGCCATTGCAGATGCGGACTATTTGCTAATTCCAGTGGGCGGGCATTATACAATTGATGCGAAGACGGCAGTAGATATTTGTCTCGCCGCGAAACCGAAGCGCATCATCCCGATGCATTATCGGACTCCTAATTCTGGCTATCCAGAGCTCGCCACGATAGATGAATTCTTAAAGCTCGCGGACGCAGCAGGGATAGGTGACAAAATTGAGGTAATGTAGGTACCGCTTATTTCTCGGCTTTATCGTTGATGGTGACGCCGCCGAAGCCACCGGCTGCGTCGATATAGATGGTGTGCTTGCCTTTGTCGGAAACGTTTTTGCGTTCATCAGAGAAGCCGCCGAAGATAAAGCCAGATTTTAGCTTCACAATAATGTCATCTGGCACAATGATATCGACACCGCCGAAGAGTGCGAAGGCTTTAATCACCGTGTCTTTAGTAAATTTAGCTTTTCTTAGATCTAGGCTGACTCCACCAAAGATAGCTGCGAGATTGGAGCCAGAAAAAGTCTCACCATTATATACCCGATCACTACCCGAGAAGACGGCCATTTGCGAATCCATGGTTTTATTATCTTCGAGGTCTTTAACTTTCTTGGCGACTTCTTTATCGTTCTTATTATGAAAAATAGCCTTAACAATAATTGCGAGACCAGCAAGCACAAACACTACAGCAAGGATGATTTTCCAAGCGACTTCGTAAGAAAAGACATCCTGCGCAGCCAACAATAGAATGATGCCAGCTGCCAAGAACCCGAGACTACCAATTTTTTCCTTATCGGTAAAGAGGCTTATAGCGCTAGGAATAATAATAAATAGTGTCCACCAGCCATCAAAGAAAATATCAAGATTAAAGAGCCCGAGCGCGTTGCCGCCAAAGATGATGCCTAGCGCAATAATGGCAATCCCCCAGATAATAGATCGAAATTGTTTCATTTTTACTCCTTTATGGGTTAATTATAGCATATCTGGTATAATGAAAATATGAAAAGAGAATTGGTGATTCACGGAATTTATAAACATTTTAAGGGTGACTCGTACATCGTAGAAGATATTGCGATCGATTCGGAAACGGGTGAGTCGCTAGTGCTATATCGGGCGCTATATGGCAACAATATACTATATGCACGACCTATAAGGATGTTTCTAGAAAAAGTAGATACCGAAAAATACCCTGAAGCAAAGCAAGAGTTTAGATTTGAATTACAAGAGATTAAAAGCAAGCGCGAAAAATAGTCTGGAGATTAGTGATAGTTAGAGAACTTTCTTTTGCCAGGTTTTTTTGTGGCATTTGGGGCAGGATAGATGGCGAGTACGGCCGAAATGCATCGACCAGAGCACGGCATTATATGTCGGGACATGCTTATGGCGACATTTAGCGCATTGGTAGTAGCCTACTATTTGTTCCATCTTAGTCAAGCCAAGACAAATGATAATATAAGAGACGATCGATATTGCAATTATTATCGCAGCGATTAGCGGATAGCCATCGATAATGAATGCCGATATTACAATCATGGCAATCGTGAAAATCGTAGCGGCGATACCAATAATAGCTTCGACGGCGAAAAGTTGTTTGGTATAATTTTTAGTTTTGTTCATATTAATCCTTTAAATAAATTATAGCACTTTTCTCTTATTTGTCGGCGTTGATTAGGTTTTTGGTGAGATTTTTCTGCTCACGAGCAAGGTCTTTTTGATAATTTTCGGCATGGGCGAGAGCTTGGTGAATGAGCTTTAAGGTAGTCTCCTGGTCGTAATCTTTTTTGAATTCCCTGAGATAAGGAAGAAGTGTGCTATCGGCGAATTCGTGGTACTCTTTTAGGGTCTCACTAGTGGTAGCGAAGTCAGCAAGAGCACAAAAACGATTTACGGCTTTTTCGGAGATGAGCTCGACGGTGCCTTTTTGGTCGTTTTTAATGTCAGAAAGAAGCGCATCTTTGTGGTAGCGGAAGTTGCGACCATCGGTATCGTAATTACGAAATAGGAGATCTTTCTTTAATTCCGGTAGTCTAGATTTTAGGTCACCCAAGGTCTGGAGCCAATTGACGGAATCGTTTAGAATTTCCATATCTTCATCAGCGGAGAGCCAGAGTCGGTCGCGATTCTCAAGTGCCCATAGGCTGCCGATGCGGGGCCAGAAAATTTCGAAGATTTGGTCGTTGATCCATTTTTGAGACTTTTCATCTTTCGGGAAAGCTTTTCGGATGATACTCAGGGTGTCGCCTGCGGTCCAGAAGGTATGGTAGCTATGCGTAGTTTCTAAAACGTGTTTGACGACTTTGAACCATTGATCATAATTTTTAAAAGTATCGCTGGCGCCAAGGAAGTAGTCGATTTGCTCATCGGTAAGTTCGTCTTTCATGATTTTGTTGAAGATGAGTTGGATAGCATCATCGGTGAATTCAATCCAGCAGGGATATTCGAAAAGGTGATTGAAATCTCTATCAAAATCTTTTAATTGACGCTTGTCGATGGTGAGTTTTTCTTGGACCAAGAAAAGGGAATCGACGGGAGCGTGGAATCTCTGCTCAAAGAAATGACGAGGCGAGAGCGCGTATTCACCATTATATTGATCAGCCTGCTTATAAAATTTAGTAAGAACATCGGCGATTTGCTTTTTGGTCAAATGATCGATAATATACTTGATGCGATAGACTAGGATAGCGCGCTCGGACATTTTCTGCTGTTCTTCGGAAAGAGCCCAGACGTCGCGCGTACGATAGCGGATATAGATGGCGACATCCTGCCAGAGCGCCGGTGTAGTGATAGGTTGTTCATCGGTGACAATATAGCGCACTAAGCAATCGACGAACACCTTATCTTCGGCGCTGTCAAACAAGCGGTCAAACGAGTCCGATAGGAATAGTTTGCTGTTTGGTTGATTTTGCATGTTTGCCTCCTTTTTACTGTATTAGTGTTTAATACGAGTGTTCGAGCGTCTAGTGTGGGCGCCTGAACCCTCACATTGTGGTCAATTATATTATAGCATATACTTGATGGGGCGTCTAGTATGTGACGGTTGCATATTGATTTCAGGGAAATTTATTTGTTATAATGTAAATAAGGCAAACCTATGGTAGACAAAAGGAAACAAATTTGCAGTTACGATGAGCTAAAGATAGCTCTCGCGGAGCTTTCGGAAGATGAATATCGAGAGTTCACGGCTGGCTCAGTCCTAGGCGAGAGGCCAATTCTAGGCGTGCGAATACCGAAGGTAAGAGAGCTCGCTAAAAAAATACCAAGTGACCAATTAAAGAAGTTCTTAGCTATAGAACCAGTAGCATTAGAAGAAGTTCTAGCACGGGGATTTCTGGTTGCGAGACTTCCGTACATTGAGATGCTTTCAATGTTCGACTCGCAAGTAGATTATATCGATAATTGGTGTACGTGTGATGTTTTCTGTTCGTCTTTAAAGCTGATTAAAAAACATCGGGATGAGTTCCTGGAGGTAAAAATAGATAAGCTACTTCGCGATAGGCGAGAATTCGCAGTACGAGTAGGGTTAGTACTCTTAAAATGCTACTTCGTGGACTTTGATTATTTGATGGTAATATTTGACCGAGTTGAGAAATTAGCGAATCGCAAAGAATATTATATACGCATGGCAATAGCGTGGCTCGTTGCAGAATGTTTTATCAAATATCCAGACGAAACTCTAGCATACATGCGGGCGTCACGACTGCCAAAATGGACTTACAATAAAACAATTTCAAAGATTTGCGATTCGTATAGAGTAGATAAGGAAATGAAAAAGATAGTAAAGGAGATGAGAAAATGAAAAAGGCCAAGAATAGCCAATCCCAACGCTTGCTCTATATTATAATAATTGCGGTTGCGCTGATTACGATTGTTTCGATCGTGATAATAAATAGCGCCAAGCCGAAGAATGACTCTAATGGCTCGGAGACTAGACCCGCGGATTCTAGCAAGACCGATTCCAAGAAGGATAGTTCTGATAGTAAAAAGCAAGATTCATCAACTCCCGCCGAATCAGATACTAAATCCGATTCGCCTTCAGAACCTGTGCCGAGCTCTTCTTCGTCCACTTCTACTACGCCATCCTATACCCCTACCCAGCAGCCGGTTGAGCATAGGTGCTACCACGAGGAAGCTGGTGTATGCTGGGACGACCTCGAAAACGATGCTTATTCTGCTGGCTTATATGACCACGAATATGACTACTATG
>JAZQRY010000020.1:0-7097 GCA_045629825.1 Candidatus Nanosyncoccus sp.
GTGTACTACTAATACTAGCCAAACTGAATGTACTGATGGGACGTTCTACAAACCAACGGACGTAGTAGCTCCTAGCACGGTAGCGAGTAATACTACGCTGAATCTTTATGCGATTTGGGTAACTCCACCACCTTCTCTGCATCAATTTGCGGCAGGAGAACTGTCTACTACGTGCAATGATATGTCTATAGGTGATACTTTGACTCTTGCTGATGCTCGCGATGGACAGAACTATACAATTGCTAAGCTGGTAGACAATAAATGTTGGATGCTGGATAACTTAGCTCTAGACCTTACTGATTCCACAATCCTTAATTCTCTATCTGCTTCTAATACTGATATTGATTTAACTAACGAATCTGCTATCCTGACCAGCTTAAAGATCGGTAATCGTAGTGCTGGCAATCAATATGCTAATGGAGCTATAGGCAACTTAACGGAAGGTGACAGCTTTTCTGTGGCGAGAGTAAATCTAACTTATAAAGATGTTGTTCCGGATAATCCCCCTGCTAATGGGCATGGTAATAATAAAATAGGTGGCTATTATAACTACTGTGCCGCATCGGCAGGCTCTTATTGCTACGGTAATGGTACTAGTCCAGGCACTATAGAAGATGGAAATCTTCTTACCAGTAGTATTTGCCCTAAAGGCTGGAGATTACCTACTGGTGATACTAGTGGCGAATTTAGTGCTCTAGCGAATATTATATACGGTTCTACTGGTAATACTACAGACCCTACAGACATAGCTAATTTTCGAAACGCTCTCTCCGCGCCTCTTTTTGGCGCCTTTAGTAGCGGTTCACCCTATGGTCAGGGCGAAAGCGGCTATTGGTGGTCTTCTAAACCGAGACTTAACAACTCTGTGTATCATTTGAGCGTAACTACGAGTAGTATTGGACCGGCTGCTTATGGCGGTCGCAAAGTTGGACGTGGCATTAGGTGTATAGTAGGGTCATAGATTTCCGTTGCTTGTTTGACTTTTAATTTAAAACATTAAGTGTTTTACTTTAAGGGTGAGGCTATGGAATGATGTGGGGACTCTTGGTATTTTTGTTTAATATTTTTGACCCGTATCCGTAACTAAACTATTTTGCGGATTGGGTAATTTGTGATAGGATAGTAGTAGAATGAAGTAATAATTAAAGAGAGGGAATAGAATGGAAGAAGGTGCGCATTATTTCACGGTGATGCCGATGAGTCAGATGATGGACGATTTGGAGCCGGGCGAAACATATACAGGCGAGATTACGGTAGTAAATCCGGCGACGGCGAAGGAAGATTTTCACTATAAGGCTTATGCGGCTCCGTATAGTGTGGTAGGGACGGATTATGGGGCGGATATGGCGAGCGAATCTAACTACACGATGATTAAGGATTGGATTAAGATCGAAGAGCCGGAAGGCGTAATTTCTCCAAATTCGTCGAAAAAGGTAAAATATTCAATCACTGTGCCAAAATCAGCGCCAGCTGGCGGACAATATGCGGCGATTATGATAGGCCAGGATCCGGATAGCATTGAGTCTGGGAATGAAGGGATGGCGGTGAAAGACGTCTT
Organism: Candidatus Nanosyncoccus sp.; assembly: GCA_045629825.1. Lineage (GTDB taxonomy): Bacteria > Patescibacteriota > Saccharimonadia > Saccharimonadales > Saccharimonadaceae > Nanosyncoccus. The sequence goes on from JAZQRY010000020.1 coordinate 1,559, forward strand.
CGAAATGGCGAGCGTGATTTATGCGAACGTGGCGGGTGAGACGATTCGTGATGGAGAAATACAAGAGAATAATGTACCACAATTCGTATTAAGCACTCCGATTACGATTGGGGCTTTGCTTACTAATAATGGTAATGTTCACGAGCTAGCGACGGTTATCGTAGAAGCAAGTGATTTGATGACGGGTCAAGTAATTGTGGGGCCGGATTTGCAGAATAATACTTTCACGGAGACTGTGATGCCGGGGACGACATATTATGCACAGAGAGATATTAGCGAAGGTTTGCCGCTACTTGGGATAGTGCGGGTGAAGCAGACGGTGCGCTATAATGGGAAGGTTTCAGAAGAGAGTAAGGATGTGATTATCTGCCCGATTTGGTTCATGGCGGCAGTGACGATGATTTTTGCACTGATTATTGCGATTATCGTGATGATGATTCGGAAGCATCGCAAGAATAAAATTCAGGCTTATTAGGATTCTCGAGAAAACTATCTTTGGATGATTTTTGGTGGGATTTGTTGCATTTGGGCGGAAATTTTGCTATAATAAGGGTACTGTTTAAATACTTACAATAAAAAGGAAAATTTATGAATTTACAAGAAGAAAAGCGCCGTGCGCGGTTGTTACAATCCAGAGCTGAAAGGTTGCCAGATATCAAACGGCAATTTGAAGAGTCGCAAGGGCGCAATTTTAACTCGAATTTCGCGCCTGGGGGTCAGGATGCGGGATTGGTGGGTAAGGGAGCCAAAGGGGCTAGAAAGGGCTCCAAGAGCCCAAAAAATGCCCCACAGAGCAAAAAGCCAGCTAAAAGTGTAGCAAAAAGCCCAAAAACTGCTGTTAAGCCAAATAAAGCAGAAGCCGAAAAGCGTAAAGTCAATCTATCAGTGAGCGTACGTAAGGGCGAAGTGGTGCGACATCAGAGAATGCTAAGCCAAGACGTAAATGCACAGGCGACGCAGCATATTATTGGTTTGCCGGTAAATAAGTCGCGTTATAATGGCTACGGGGGTGAGCAGATGACGAATGCGAAACTAAAGAATTTGCGACCCGACCCAGAATCGGTGAGAATTATCCCAATTGGTGGGGTAGGGGAATTTGGTATTGGTAAGAACATGACTATCGTAGAATACAAGGGGGAGATGATCGTGATAGATATGGGGGTGCTATTTGCGGGAGAAGATTATCCAGGGGTGAATTACCTAATTCCAGATATAAAATATCTTGAAGATAATCGCGACAAAGTGAAGGCAATCTGTTTTACGCACGCACATCTAGACCATATTGGGGCTTGCAAGCATCTGTTGCCGAAGTTTTCACCACTCACGCCGATTTATGCGACGGATTTTACGATTGGGATGATTCAGCGGCAGATGTCGGAGCTAAATGATGTGCCAGATATGAATTATATCAAGGTAGATCCGCTGAAGCATGAGATTATTAAGGTTTCGGAGCACTTGAGTGTAGAATTTATTCATACGTTGCACTCAATTCCTGGAAATACGGCGATTGTCGTACGGACGCCAAATGGAGTGATTTATTTTTCGGGTGACTGGCGACACGAAAATAATCCGATGGGGCAGCAGACGGATTATGAGCGAATTGATGAAATTGTGGCGAAAGAAGGGATTGACCTACTTGTCAATGAATCTACCAATATTGATTCGCCAGGTCGGCATCCACATTCGGAATATGATGTAGGCGAAAATCTAGGTAAGGTGATGGATCATTATGCTGATGGGCGGGTGATTATTTCATGCTTTTCGTCGCAGATATCGAGAATCGAGCTTATCTTGAAGGAAGCTGCGGCTAGGGGGCGCAAGGTGGCATTTTCGGGCTATTCGATGATCAATAACGTAGAAGTGGCGCTTCGAGCGAAATCTATTAAAGTACCTAAAAACACCGTGGTAAAGATGGAAGATATTATCAAGATGCCAGATACGAAGGTATGTATTGTGTGTACCGGTTCGCAGGGGGAGCTGAATGCGGTGCTTAACCGGATGGTGAGCGGGGCACATAAGTATATCAAGATCAAGGCTTCGGATACGATTGTGTTTTCATCTAATCCGATCCCAGGCAATGAGCCACACGTAGTGAACACTGTGGATGGACTTCTACGCGAGGGGGCTCAGGTGATTCAAAATGGCAAGACGCACCTAACTAATATTGGACCTTTGCATCTATCGGGGCATGCGTATTACGAAGACCACGTGGATTTCGTAACCCGGCTAGCGCCTAAGAATTATATGCCGTATCATGGGGAATTTTATATGCTAGAGCACAATGCTGAAATGGCAGAGAATGTGATAGGGATATCGCAAGATAGGATTCTTTTGGCGGATGATGGTGATATGGTAGAATTGACGCCTGATAAGAAAATCCGCAAGACTGGTCGGGTGCAAGTAGGAAACAAACTCTATGACGATGCGGATCAGCTAGTCCACGAAGCAGTAGTGAAGGATCGGATTCATATTTCGCGTGAAGGGATTTTCGTCCTGGTATTGACGCTCAATAAAAAAACCGGACGACTGATGAAAACGCCGGATATTGTATCGAGAGCATTTATTTACTTGGATAATTCGGAAGAGCTAATCGGGAAGATTCGGCATTATCTCAGGCAAAAGACGGATAAATCCATTTCGACTGATCCCGATATGAAGGTATTGAAAGACGAAATTAAGACAGATATTACGCATATTCTCTTTGATGCGACGGGGCATACACCTATCGTGATACCGGTGATTAATAAAGTATAATATTAAAAATATTGCAAGCCCCTTTAAGCTCGGTTAGGTGAAAATTTGAAAAAACCAATCTCAATGGTAGCCGAGACGGGACTTGAACCCGTACGAGTTGCCTCATTCGATTTTAAGTCGAACGCGTATACCAATTCCGCCACTCGGCCACTCTTACATTATATCATATTTTGCGGGAATCCATTGCGACTATTGCGTTGGAAGCGATTGCTCCATCGGCGGCAGCGGTAACTAATTGACGTACGCTTTTGGCGCGACAGTCCCCCGCGGCGTAGATGCCGGGGTGGGAAGTCTGACAGTCTTCGCCTGTGACGATGTAGCCGTCTTTGTCTAATTCTACTAGGCTTTTCAAGAATTCTGTGGCTGGTATGCGGCCGATTGCGACGAATACGGCTTTGGCATCTTCTGGAATAGGGTCGTCGTGATGGATATGGTATACCTTGGAGCAGATGCCTTCGAGATATTTAATCTCGTATTTTGCGGTATTGCCGCTGCCGACCACTACGACTGGCTCACCCTTATACAGGGCGCCGTCGCAAGTTGCGCAATAAGAGATGGGGCGGGAGCCGGCGTCTTTGGTTTGCTTAGCGCTTAGCTTGCGGGGCTCTGTGCCGAGAGCGAGTATGATGACTTTGGCTACATAATCTTCGTCGTCGGTATGGATCGTGAATTGCTCTGATGTGTCTTCGATGCTTAAGACTTCGCCATATGCGAATTTTGCGCCGAGGTCTTTGGCTTGAGACAGGGTTTTTTCCATTAAATCTGTGCCGGATATGCCGTAGCTACCTGGCCAATTATCGACTTTTAGGGTGTCGATAATTTGCCCGCCGGGGGCTTTGGCTTCTAAGATTAAGACCGATTTGCCTGCGCGCGCTAGGTAAATTGCTGATGTCAGGCCGGCCATTCCTGCCCCTATAATTACTACGTCGTATTTTTCCATTAATTCTCCTTTACTCTATTATCGCTTAAATATCGGATTTTTTCAACATAAAAAATCGCCTAGCGAGGTGCTAGGCGATTGCGCGGTAGATTGTTATTTCTTGATTGGTTTCTTGTCAGCTTTGCGCTCGATAAGACTTTCAACAAAAAGTCGGACGAGTGACCAAGCTACAATGTTTACTACCCCTATAATCAAGGTGATAAGTGGCACGATTAGCATGCTGACGCCAAGATTTTGGTTAAACAAAGCGATGGTGCCGGCCACGATAAACGTGATCACGGTAAGGGTGAAGTAAGTGATCTCAAGGAGAGTCAACTCACGGTGCCCTTCGTATAGATTGATTAAACCCTTAAACATTTTAACTCCTATATTACTCTAATGTTTTATTGATTTCATTATACCACAGTTTAACCATAAAGTCAATAACTATAACATATTTTTGATATGTGGGCGGATAATGTATAATAGTGGTATGGACATACTATATTGTGGCGATAAGGGGATTAGTCGGGGGGCGCTGGTGTCGATTTTGTCGCTGATTATGAACGGACGGAAGAAATTTGACGCATTAACAGGGGTGATGGCGAAAGCAGATACTCCAGTGCCAGAGTATCATATCTATATAATGACTATTAAATATGAAGGCGTGAAGCCGTTCGAGGCTAAGACGGCGGAGTTTTTGGATGCGCTGGTTAAGGGGAAAAATGCGAAAAAATTGGGGCTTGGCGATGAGTTCGCGGGGCGTACGAATCCGAAGAGTTTTGTGAAGCTGATAGATGCGACAGATGTATTTGCAGCGAATTTACCAGGGAAGAATATGGGGTCGTATTTTACCCCTTGCTCGATGCTGAGGCTATATGCGGATAAAGTACCAGAGCTGGCGGGGCTGGATAGGCTGCTGTATCTGGATTATGATGTGGTGGCGCGGGGGGATGTTGGGGAGTTTTATGATACTTCGCTGGATAATATTGAAGTGGCGGGGGTGCTAGATATCTATGGGCGGAGATGGTATCATTATCGGGGGTTATTGAAATGGAAGAAAGATAATGGTGTGATAGACCTGCGGCCCGATGATGAGCGATATGAGTGGATCTTGAAGAGTGATTATATGAATTCGGGGGTGATGCTGTTTAATATGCCGGAATGCTTAAAAACAGGGATGCTAGAGAGAGCGGTGAAGATTTGTGGAGAGAAAAAGATGCTATTGGCGGATCAGGCGGCGCTAAATCTGGCTATTTCGCATCGTAAAATAATGCCGAGAAAGTATAACGAACAGGGAGAGCGACCTAGACCAGATACGGTGCTACACCATTTTAGCAATAATTTTAAGTTTTGGCCGTATTTTAAGGTACAGAAGGTGAAACCGTTTGAAGTGGAAAAGATTCATGAGATATTGAAGATACATGAATATGATGATATTTTGGGAATGTTTGAACGGTTGCAAGGCGAGATTGGGTAGTGTATAATAAATAGCATGAGTATTATGCATTCTAAATGTGGGATAAGGAGTCAAGAGTGGTGCAGACAACAGAAGATAAAATAATCCGCACGATGATACTATGTTTAGGTGGCGTAATGGGGGTAACTGTGCTGGCTGGGGTAGTATTTGGCTCGGCGAGAGTAGAAGCGGATACTACTGCTTCTGCTAATGCAGCGGTGACAGTGTCGGCGTCTTGTACTATGAGTGGATCAGGAATGGACTCACATACCGCCACCATAGAACCAGGTACCTGGTCAGGAGCAACTGGCAGTACCTATGAGAATGGTATCGGTACTACTACACTCACTACCTTCTGTAATGATGCTAATGGATTTGCTATATATGCTATAGGAGCTACTAACGTA
>JAZQRY010000021.1:0-2968 GCA_045629825.1 Candidatus Nanosyncoccus sp.
GATATATTTGATTAGAAGAATTTGCGTTTTTTGGTGGCTTTGAATTCTTCGAGGAGTTCTTTTTGTTTCTTGCTGAGATTTTTTGGGGTCTCGACTAAGACAGTGACAATATGAGGGCCGCGGTCGCCGTCTTTTCTAAAAGGAACGCCGTGACCGGATAATTTGAATGGAGTACCGGAGTCGGTGCCGGCGGGGACCTTCATGGTGATATTGCCGTCGATTGTTTCGACGTCGATTTCGCAGCCCAAGGCTGCGTCTACCATACTAATAGTTTCTTCGGACAGGATGATGGCGCCTTCGCGAGTGAGATGGCGGTGGGGTTTGACGCGGATATGGATATATAGGTCGCCAGGTTCGCCACCTTCGGGAGCTTCGCCACCTTTGCCGCGAATGCGGATAGAAACACCGTCATCAATGCCGGCGGGGATTTTGACAGGGAATTTGTCGCCATTGAGGTTGATATCCTTAGTGGTGCCGAAAATAGCTTCTTCGAAGGTTAGAGTAAGAGATGTCTGGTAATCATGGCCGCGTCGGGGACGACGGTTGCTACCAAAGCCAAATATTCCACCTAATATATCGCCTAAGTCGCCAGTACCGAAGTCAAAATTGAAAGATTGGCCATTGAAATTGAAGTCGCCGCCACCGAATGGGTTGCCATTCCCGAAAGGATTGGCGCCACCGAATGGGTTGCCACTACCAGGGCCGCCTACGCCGGCGTGGCCGAATTGGTCGTAGCGGGCGCGCTTTTGCTTGTCACTTAGAACTTCGTGGGCCTCGGAAATTTCCTTAAATTTAGCTTCGGCTTCTTTGTCACCGGGGTTCTTATCGGGATGGTATTTGAGAGCTAGTTTGCGAAAAGCTTTTTTGATTTCGTCATCGGATGCGTCTTTTTTGACGCCTAAGATTTCATAATAATCACGTTTTGCCATAAAAATATTATAGCAAACTAGCACTCAGAATGCAAGAGTGCTAATTGCTGAGATGTAATTATGTAATTTTTTTGTAAAAATATGGTATAATTAGAGGTGGAAAAGATATTAAAATAATTTGATTTTATTTGTTAAATCGCTGGTATCAGGAAAATATCGGCAAAACAATTAGAAAGGGCAATATGGAAATAGTGATCCCAATTATTGCCGCCATAGTAGGATTAACTGCTGGGGCGGGAGGGGTTTTTGCTTATAATAAAAATAAGGAAAATGGGGGGAAAGAAAAGGCAGAGAATCTGGTGCGGAAGGCAAAGCGCGAGGCGTCGGATATTGTGCTGGCTGCTAAAAAAGAAGCAGCGGATGTCACCAGTAAGAATCAAGCGGAAGAAAATGAACGTCGCAAGGAGTGGAAGCGGACAGAGAATCGCTTGGCTGAGCGGGAAAAGACGTTGGATGCGAAGCTGGATCAGTTGGAGAAGAAGGCTGATCGGCTAGTAAAGGAGGAAAAGGAAATTGAAGAGCTCAAGAATGAAATCCGAGCAATTCGGACTAAGCAGCACGAGAAGCTGGAGAAGATTGCGGGGCTATCGAAGCAAGATGCGCGCGATAAGTTAATGAAGATGACCGAGCATGATATCAAGCAAGATTTGGTGGGGTTGGTAGTTAAGGAGCAAAAGGAGCTCAAGCATGACATTGATGAGACCGCACAGGCAATGTTACTCACTGCGATGGAGCGAATGAGTTCAGAAGTGACGGCGGATCGTACTATTACCGCGCTTAAACTACCCGATGATGATATGAAGGGGCGGATTATTGGTAAAGAAGGACGCAATATTCAGGCTTTGCAACGAGCGACTGGAGTGGACATTATGGTAGACGATACGCCAGGGATGGTAGTATTGTCGTCGTTTGATCCGATTCGGCGCCAGGTGGCAAGATATGCATTGGAGCGTTTAATGAAAGACGGGCGAATCAATCCTTCTTCAATTGAAGATGCGGTAGCTAAAGCAGAGAGAGAGATTGAAAAGGAAGTAGTAAGAGCTGGTGAAGATGCTGTGAGGGAAGTAGGGATTGTGGGGATTCCACGAGAATTGGTGCACTTACTCGGCGAGCTGAAGTTTAGGACTTCATATGGGCAGAATGTGCTACTACACTCGGTAGAGATGGCGCATGTGGCTGGTATGATTGCGGAAGAAATCGGTGCAGATAAGAGAATCGCGAAGACGGCGGCTCTCATGCACGATATGGGTAAGGCGGTGACGCATAAGATTGAGGGGAAGCATGCGGAGATAGGGGCGGAGCTCGCTAAAAAATATGGTATGCCAGCAGAGATTGTACACGCAATTGCGGCACATCATGATGATATCGAACCGACTACGCCAGAAGCAATTATTGTGAAGATCGTAGATGCGATGAGTGCGGCGCGACCGGGAGCGCGGAATGTATCGGCAGAGAATTTTGCGGAAAGAATGAAGGATTTGGAGAATATTGCGACTTCATTCCCGGGCATCGCGAAGGCTTATGCAATTTCGGCGGGGCGTGAAATTCGGGTAATAGTGGAACCGAAGCAGATTGATGACTTATCGGCGCTGAAATTGGCGCGAGATATCGCTAATAAAATTGAAGCAACGATGAGTTATCCGGGTGTGATCAAAGTAAATGTGATTCGCGAGACCAGAGCGGTAGAATACGCGAAATAAAAATTAAGCCCTACGGGGCTTATTTTTATATCTATGGTGAGGGGCGAGTAGAAGTACTCATTCGCTCATGCAAAGTTGTGGACTAGTGACGCAACTTTTTCTTAATAACGTAGTGACCAGTAAGAATCGCTAATGCCATAAGAAAAACAGTAATATCTAATTGAAAATTCGCAGTAGCGTTCTGCTCTACTCTAAGCGCCAAACCAGAATTCGGGACTTTTATGTCTTCTTCGGCTTCTTCGTTAGGGGTCGGAATGAGACTTTTTAGAATTGGCATGATGCTTTCTGGAATGTGGCCGATAACAAGGTTTTCGGCATTAGCTACTAGACTATAGGTAT
>JAZQRY010000022.1:0-2199 GCA_045629825.1 Candidatus Nanosyncoccus sp.
TTTCATCCATAAGCTTATTATAGCACAAAAATTACAAACCAGAAATAATACTAATCTGGGAGAGTGAGAACTTCGTAACCGTCTTCCGTGACAAGGATAGTATGCTCACAGTGGCAGCCGATGGAGCCGTCTTTCATTTTGACGCTCCAATTGTCGGATTTATCTACATAGTTAGCAGGCTTGCCAAGACATGACATAGGCTCGATACAGATAGTGTCGCCTTCGACTAGTTTGTAGCCATGACCTTTCCTGCCATAGTTGGGAACTTCGGGAGGCTGATGCATTTTCTTATCAATGCCGTGGCCAATATAGTTCTCGATCACGCCGAGATGACCTTTTTTCAATACTTTTTCTACGGCATGGCCGATGTCGCCAATGTGGGCGCCGGGCTTCACTTCCTCGATGCCAGCCCAAAGTGAAGACTCCGTAACTGAAATCATTTTCTTAACAGCAGGAGAGCCGGTGTCGCCAACTAACATGGTGAAGGCCGAGTCGGTATAATAGCCTTTGTAGCCAATAACTAGATCAAAGGAGACTTTGTCGCCGGCTTCGAATGGCTCGTCTTTGGGGGCGCCATGGACTAATTCGTCATTAATGGAAATACAAATAGCCCCGGGGAATTTTTCTTCTAGTTCGTCGTAGGCGACAGAAGCGCCACGAGCGACGATTTCTTTGCGAACCCAGGCGTCGACTTCCTTCCCCGTCATGCCGGGTTGGACATATACCTTTAAATCTCGCAGTAGATTGCCTAAAATTTTCCCGCCTTCGCGCATGGCGGTGATTTTCTGTTGTAAGGTCTTAGAGTCGGAATTATCCTTATTCACCATAGCTTTTCTCGATTTCTCCTCCGTTGACGTCATCTTTTTGAATGGTGGCGCTGGGGACTAAATTCTCGACCACTTCGACGAGACGGTCGGTAACTTCTTCGACCGTACCGACACCGTCTACCCTTATAATGGGGATGTTTTTGGCTTCTAACAGCGGGAGAATTAGATTAATGTTTTGTTCGAAAACTTCAAAACGACGCTTAATGCTATCACTACTTAGATCGTCATCACGACCGCGCAAAGCCAGACGTTCGTAGAGTTCTTCTTTGGGGACTTCGAGTAAAATGGCACCTTCAATCTTGTCGGACATGTGATCAGTCAAGTACTTAGCTTGAGTCTCATCCCTAGGATAGCCGTCCAATATTACATCGAAACCTTCGGATTCGGCTTTTTGGATTTGCTTATCCATTAATTCAATTACCTTTTCGTCGGGGACTAGCTCTCCGCGATCGGTGTATTCTTTATATGCACCCGTCTGGCGGATAGCTTCGCCGACCGAGAGCCAGCGCCAGCCGAAAATCTCTGACAGGGCTTTGCCTTGAGTGCCTTTGCCTGAACCGGCTAAACCAAATAATATAATCATAGAAACTCCTTTAGGATTATTATAACATGTTAAAAAATCTCCCGGAAGGGAGATTTTATTATCTAAGTCCGAGTTTGATGCGTTCGGCCTTTTCGGCCTTGCGCGCTTCGCGAATGATAGCCTTGATGCGGCGCTCACGTTTAGAAATAGGCTTACTAAAGCGCATTTGCGATTTCTTCAAAGGCATCATACCACTCTGAAGGACTTTGCGATTGAAACGACGAATGATATTCTCGTTGGCCTCGCCCTGATCTTTTCTGGTAACTTTAATTGACATATTGGTTCTATTATAGCACAGGTAAAGCAAAAATACAATAGGGGCCGACGAGAGAGCAAAGTGACTGAGCAAAGGTCATAACTAATACGAAGGCGACCACAAGAAAGGGACCAAAATAGATAGTGTGCTTATGATGCTTACGGAGCGAAGGAAGCATAACAACGCAAGCGATAAAATTCGCAAGAAAGAGCGTGAGCAGTGCTAACCAAGGCTCAAACAGAGTTAGACGGAGAGCGACACCCAAGATCCAGTCGCCGTCGCCGACCCATTTGCCTTTGGAGATTAGGTAAAGGACAAGATAGAGTCCACCCAGAATCAAAACCGAAACTAAAGGACGCCAGATTAGGTCTGGTGTGAAAGCTACTAGAGAGAGGTAGCTAATTATACGGAGAGACAGTATGACGATTGCCAAGACAATAGCTAGGATTAGACCGGCAAGCGGGAGTTCACCATAAAGTCCGTCATAGATAGCAAGAAAGCTGAGTACTAGCGTAAAGATTAGCAACGTAATG
>JAZQRY010000023.1:0-13482 GCA_045629825.1 Candidatus Nanosyncoccus sp.
TGATGCTCCAGTATTGCCGTAATAAGGTAAGCCAGAATAGCCAGTACCATTAGCATTAATCCAAGTAGTACCAGAATCAGTAGAATAAGTATAGCCCCATTTACCATAACCAAAGTCACTACTTGATATATCATAACTATCGGTAGTACCTAGACTAGTAAAGGAATCAGGATTACTATTATTCTCACTGTCTATTAAACTAGTACTAGTAAAGGTGGTACCATTACCAGCAGTAGCGGTAACTTCATAGCCAGTAGGATTATTGGAAGCCGCAGTAATAGTAATAATGTTACTATCAGCATAGGTATTAGGCGTAAGGTCAGAAATCACTAAGTCGGATGAAGATAGAGTGATTGCAATAGATGAGTTGAAGGTGAAGGAAGTATCTAGGGTATCTTGATAAGTAAGGGCGTGAGTGCTTCCCGCCGTAAAGCCCCCTAACGATATAATAGCCAATAAAATTGGAATAAGAATTTTTGTATGCCTTTTCATGTAATGTATTATAACATAAGTTGTTTGGTTTTTAGTAAAAAAGTGGCTAAATTTGATGGGTGAGTACGAATTTTGCGAAGGAGGCAGAGCTTTGGCGAGTACGAATTTTGCGGGGCAAAATTCTGGCTCACCGGCGTATTTTCGGAAAAAGTGGCTGAGCCACACTTTTAAATTATCACCATAGCTCCAGATCGAGAGCAAGCTCTCGCCTGGAGGCATGGTGACAATTTAAAAAGAGCCTAACGGCTCTTTTTCTCTCAAATACTTGGTGAGTCGGGAGGGGCTCGAACCCTCGACACCGGGCTTAAAAGGCCCGTGCTCTAACCTGCTGAGCTACCGACCCAGAAACTGTGTAGAGTCATTATAACATAATGTTACGAGAAAAGCTAGAGTTGTATATTTTGGTATATTATGGTATAATATATGTAACGTACCTTACCAGACGAAGAAGATTGGAGATAGCCATGCCTGGTACACTGTATCACTTATACTTCGCGAAGTTAACTCACGAGTGGGCGACAGCAGCGGGAATCGATTTGGATCTGACCAACTATGCAGCAGGTAATCTGCTGCCTGACGAGACGAAGCGAAAGGAACGTGCGCATTTTTATCGGCCGGATCGCAAGTCGCACTTCTTTGTGCCGAACCTGACACATGCGGCTCAGCACTACATGCAGATTGAGGATGTGTCGCTACGCCTTGGCGTGATAGCGCATCTGTATCTGGACAAGTTCTTCACTACACGGGTGATTGCGTATAATTTCGTTTATTTCCCGGCTAGGGATAGGATTTATCCGCGTAATGGTTATAGCTTCTGGTGGACTACGGCAGATTTCTTTTCCTTTGAGAAGGGGATTTACCGTGTCTATAGCGAGTGTAATCCATTGCTCTTATTGAGAGAGAACATCAGTATGGAATGGATACGGGACAACGTCCCCCGCGAGTTGCCGCTGACCGGGTTGCGAGAGCTAGATGATCGGAATAGTGCTACGTGGCTGGATCTACTAGAGAAACGACTCGTCAAACCGCCGGTTTATACTGGTGGAATACTGACTTACCAGCAGTTGGTGGTGCCGATTAGGAATGCGGCGCGAGTGTTTGTCGATAAGATGATCAGTGACTGACTTTTCGATCTTCTGTGCGTCTGGAGCCCTGCTCTTTGCGAGCGGGGCTCTTTTTGCGATAAAAAAAGATACCGCTCGGGAAGCGGTTTAATCTGGTGGGTTGTGAGGAATTCGAATCCCCGACCTTCTCAACGTCAATGAGACGCTCTAGCCAACTGAGCTAACAACCCATGATGTTGGTGGCTCCGTTGGCAGTAGCCCGGAGCACAGTTTTTGATGCTGAGCGTAAGCAAAGCATTATGATGTTGGTGGCTCCGACTGGACTTGAACCAGTGACACAAGGCTCTTCAGGCCTCTGCTCTACCAACTGAGCTACAGAGCCACGATAGAGTTATTATATCATATTTTCATTTTTTGTGTGGAATATTATATAATAAAGGTATGAAAATAGGAGTTTTTGATTCAGGCAAAGGTGGGACGGTGATATTCGAAGCGATTCGGGCGAAGTTGCCGGACGAAAAATATAAATATATTGCAGATACGAAGAATTGCCCTTATGGCGAGAAAAGCCAGAGGGAATTGGATGAAATCGTAACTGGTATCACTGATCGATTGATTGATTGGGGGGCGGAGATAGTCGTGATAGCTTGTAATACGGCGACTACGAGATGTATTAAGATGCTAAGGAGAAAATATCCCGAGATTAGTTTCGTGGGGACGGAGCCAGCGATTAGGCTAGCGGTGAAGTCAGGTGCGAAGCGTATACTTGTAATGGCGACTCCAGGTACGGTGAGATCGGAGAGAATGCATGATTTGACGCGTAGAGAGAGACAACCTGGACAGGAGTTAAAACTGGTCGCTTGCCCAGGGCTAGCTCAAGCGATTGAACATGGGAAAGATATAGATGCAGTGCTTAGAGATAATTTGAGCGAGGTGAAGGGTAGTTATGACTGCGTGGTACTAGGTTGCACACATTATTCTTTGATTCGGGACAAGATTCAGAAGATTTTCAAATCAGCAAAGGTAATTGATGGTAATGAGGGCGTAGCAAACAGAGTAGCAGAAATTCGGGCATCAAAAATCCCCTCTTAATGAGGGGATTTTAAAAGTTATTTCTTTTTCGCGACGCTGTCGGCGATGTCTCTAGTGTTGCGCCAAATCATGATAAACATCATGGTCATTTCATAGCCAAGACGAATGGCGATAGGACCACCAATTAGCATGATGAAGAATGTGATAATTCCAGGGGCGCCGAGAGCTAGGAAGCTGAATGAACCTAGGACTACGCCAATGGTTAGGATATAATAAACAATTTTTAGAATTGGTTCGAGCCACATAATCTTGAAGCTAAGGAAATCTTTGAGCCATTTGGCGAATTTGCCTTTTGGGTCTTCCTTTTTCTTGACGAACAAGAAATAAATAAGAATACCACCAATGATGGACAAGATGCTGGCGATGATGAACCAAATATAAAACCCTGAAGGCAAGGCCGCAGCGGTATTATATAGAGCATCGTAATCAGCTTGGGTAAGCGTGTCCGTGCTATAATATGGTGTGCTATACATTTTTTATAACTCCTTTTATTTAAATAATACCTTAATTTTAGCATAAAAAATTAAAAAAAGTCAAAAAATCTTATATAATATATGGCATGAATAGAGTACCGCTGGCAGAGAGAATGCGACCGACCAAATTATCTGAGGTAGTGGGGCAGGAAGAGATAGTTGGGAAGGGTAAGATTTTGACGGAAATAGTACGAAAGGGGGAGCCGGTAAACTTAATCTTTTGGGGGCCGCCAGGAACGGGTAAGACGACATTGGCTAGGATATTGGCGCATGAATTTAAGGCGGATTTTGTGGAAATATCAGCAGTAACGGCTGGGAAAAAGGATGTAGAAGCGGTAGTAGCGAGAGCGAAGACAAATTGGAACTTGAAAATGCGGACGGTGCTATTTGTAGATGAAATCCATCGTTTTAATAAGGCGCAGCAAGATGCCTTTTTGCCGCACGTGGAATCGGGGCTCATCACGCTTATCGGCGCTACGACAGAAAATCCGTCATTTGAGGTAATATCGCCACTTTTATCAAGATCGCGAGTAGTGGTGTTGGCGGCGCTGTCGAAAGCCGCAATTTTGGAAGTACTGAAGAAGGCTTGCAAAAGCGAGGGTGTCATTATCGAGCCTAAGGGGATCCGGAGCCTGGCAAGGCGAGGAGTAGCGCCGGTCACCCGTGGCGACGGGCTGACCGGACGCGCCCCGAAGGCTGATAATGAACCCTCGATTAGTAAGGCTGCTTTAGATTTAATTGCGGAACTATCTGGTGGGGATGCCAGGAGCGCACTTGGCGATCTTGAGTTGGCGCTCTCGTTATCAAATCAGGTGGATGAGAAGGTAGTACTCGAGGCGGCGGGGCGGAAATTGCCTGGGTATGATAAGAAGGGTGACAAGCATTACGATACTATCTCGGCGTTTATTAAATCGATGAGAGGGTCGGATGTAGATGCGACACTTTATTGGTTGGCGCGGATGGTGGAAGCTGGAGAGGATCCGAAGTTCATCGCCAGAAGGATGGTGATATTTGCGAGCGAAGATATTGGGTTGGCCGGAAATGGAGCACTGAGTCTCGCGACGGCGTGCTTTCAGGCGGTGGAAAGAGTAGGAATGCCGGAGAGTGGATTGATATTGTCACATACGGCAGTGGTGCTAGCTAAATCTAAGAAATCGCGAGCGACGACGGATGCGTGGTATAAGGCTCTCGATATGGCGCGAAAGACTCCTAAGGAGCCGGTGCCGGTGTGGCTTCGTAATGCACCGACCAAGCTCATGAAAGACCTCGGATATGGTAAAGGTCAAAAATGGGAAGCTGGGTTTCATCTGGACAAAAGCTATTTGCCTGATGTGGTCCGGGATGCTTGGGGTAAAGAAGCCGACAAATAGGCAGTTTTTCTCGTGGTTTACTACGCGCCGTATTAATTAGCTTTTCAAGCCAGATTCGAAATACATCATGACATAATCCCAACCCCAAGAGAGATCGAAGCCGGAGCTGGTGTAATCATTGAATTTGAAATAAGGCATACCATGGGCAATCTTGGCGGATTTGGCGGCATTGGCTTGGATTTCGGCGATGGGCTCGTCGTTTTCGACGCAAGTTTTGAATTTGTCAGATAGACCAACTTTTTCGCCAATTTTGATCCAGTAATCTTTGGTGAGTTTGGATATGCCAGAGACGTTTTTGCCACCGTTTTTATAGTAGTCATTCCATACGGTGTTGATGGCGAGATTGTAATAATCCCAGAATTTGCCTTCGTTTTTGGCGCAGTAAGTGGCGACGGCGGAATAGCGGGAATTGATTGGGTTAGTCTCGCCATATTCGTAGAGAAAGTCAGAGAGGCGGACTTCGACTAGAATATCATTATCTGCGATGTATTTTTGGAATTCATCTTCGTGCTCGACAATGGCGTTTTCAAAAGCGACACAGTAAGGACAGACTAGATCGGAGTAAATGATGAAGTAATTCTTGGCGTCTAAATTACCAACGGTCATTTGCTCATCCCAAACCTTTTCGGCATTGGATGGCTTGGCATTCATACTGGCGACAATAGCTGCGATAATGACACCTGCTACGAGAATAATACTGAGAATTCTAAATACTTTTTTCACTTTGCTCCTTCTTCGCACGCTTGGCGAGATATTTTTCATTAATGATTATAACATAAGTTTCGACTCCGAGGCGACGTAATGATAAAACAGCGATAATAATAGCGAGAGCGGTAACGATAGTGGAGATGGCGCCGGCGATAGCGAGGCTGCCGGTACTAAAAATTGCGCCAAGAAGCGGAGTGAGAAGAGTGGTGCCACAAGTGGGGCAGCCAGCGCCGAGTGCGATTAGTCCGGTAATGATGCCGGCGCGCTCGAGATTGGCGGAGTTTTGATCCTTTTTCTTTTTCCAAAGTAAGACGATTAGGCCGATTAGAGTACCCTGGAGAATAGAAAGAGCGAAGATTGGGAGCCAGTCGAGAAATGGTTGACCTATGCCAAAGACGGCTAGGAAAGCGTCGCCGATGATTTTGAGGCTACCTGGGAAGCCGAGAGCGCCCATGAGCTCGAACTTAGAAAATCCGCCCTGAAGTAAACTCATTAATAATCCAAAGAATAGAAAGCTAGGGACGAAGCCGCACCAAAAGCGCTTTTCTTTGGTGGCAAGCAAGATGCCTTTGCTGGCCAAAACGAAATCGTCTAACCACTTTCTCCAATTCATAATAATCATTATAGCACGAATGTTTAAGAATAAGAATGATATAAATGCATATAATATACTTTGTGTTTGTCAAGGCTAGAGTGTTCGGTTTTTGGTATATTACCCCTGTTATGGAGCAAATATATTACAACATGAAAAATCTTAAAAAACAATATTGACACGCATTTTGCCTATGCTAAAATAGAATTAGCTTAGACTTGATCCGACGTTGAAAGGAGCCTAAGTCGCTGGGAGAGGGTGGAAGAGTTTGGAACTGTTTTTGGCTAAATTTACCACCTAGAAATAATGGAAATAAAGTCCACTGTTTTGTACAGTGGATTTTTATTTTTAAGCGTTTTGTGGTATAATGTAAGCATGAGACTTTCTCATAAAATTGACGGAATTTTGGCTGCAATTGTATCTATTGCGGTAGTTTTGGTATTGGCTTGCTTTTTTAAGAACAATTCGATCGCGACCTACGCCGAAGGTGAGAATGAGACTTATGTAGATGCTACGGCGCATTTTGTGACTTTTTATGATGAAGATACGAAATTAACCGTCAAGACTGAGGCGCAGACGGTGAGTGAAGCATTGGAGCGGGCGGGCTTTATTATTAATCAAGGCGATTTGGTGGAGCCGAAGATGGACACTGTGATTAATGCAGATAATTTCTTCATTAATATTTATCGGGCGCGGCCAGTGGTGATTAAGGATGGGAATATTGAGAAATATATTATGACGGCGAGCTATGACATGCGGACGATTGTGGGCGAGGCGGGGATTAGCTTATATGATGGTGATGAAGTAGAGCTGATGCCGGATGTATTCTCGCTCGAGACGGGTACGGTGAATGTTTATCAGATTACGCGAAATGGCGGTAGGACGTTGACAATAGAAGAAGAGATTCCTTTTGCCGAGGAAGAAGTGAAGGATGTGAATTTGGACAAGGGTACATCTGAAGTGCGGCAGCTAGGTGAAGTGGGGGCAAAGCGGTCGTATTATAATGTATTATATGTAGATGGGGTGGAAGTCTCGCGCGAATTAGTAAGTGAAGAAGTAGTGCGGGAGCCGGTATCTAGAATAGTAGCAGTGGGTGCGAAGAAGTCTATTCCGCCAGAATGGGAGACTTGTGCGGGCTGGGCTCGTGCGGCTGGAGTAAGTGAAGCGGATTTGTCGGCGGCGCTAGATTTGATTTATCATGAGAGCGGCTGTAGGGTGGATGCGGAGAATGTCTCGTCGGGGGCTTATGGTATTCCGCAAGCTCTACCTGGCAACAAGATGGCTTCGGCGGGGGCAGACTGGCAGACGAATCCGGTGACGCAGATCAGGTGGATGTCGGGCTACGTGAGCCGTTATGGTGGTTGGCAAGGAGCGATTAATTGGTGGTATAGCCATGGTTGGTACTAATAAATCGCTCGGGCAGCATTGGCTAAAAAACCGAGAGATTTTGGAAGAAATTGCGGAGTTGGCGCAGGAAGGAAGCGCGTATGATGCTTCCGATTCTGATTCTGGAAAAGTAGGGGCGGAGCTTTGCGTGGAGATTGGTCCAGGGCTCGGGTTTCTTACTTCGTCGCTCCTTAGGCGATTTGAGCGGGTGATAGCGGTAGAATATGATGCGAGATTGGCGGAGAATTTGCCGAAATCTTTTCCGGGGAAGAATCTAGAAGTAGTGAGTGGGGATTTTCTAGATTGTGATTTGGATTTTGATGAACCGTATGTAGTAGCGGGAAATATTCCATATTATATTACGAGTCCGATAATTGAGAAGGTGTTGACGGCGAAAAAATTGCCGGAGAGAGTGGTGCTTCTGATGCAAAAGGAAGTGGCGGAGCGGATTGTGAGTGAAAAGGAGACGGTATTGTCGCTATTTGTGAAGAACCGGGCTCATGCGATGGTTGGGCTAGTGGTGTTGAAGTCGGAATTTACACCGCCGCCAAAGGTGGATTCGCAAGTATTAGTACTAGAGCCACATGCACCGGAAGTGGGGGAAGAAGTGTTTGAGCTGATTCGTGCTGGATTTAGGGCGCCACGTAAAAAGCTGATTCATAATCTCGCCAGAATGAAGAGCGAAGATGAATTGAAAGCTATTTTTGGTAAGTTAGGGCTAAGTACGGATGCGCGGCCAGGAGACCTGCATTTAGGGGATTGGGAGAGATTAGCTGGTGAGATGGGGTGAGTTGCTAGCTTTATAGTCGAGAAATATAATAATAAATGCAAAAATCAAGTCTTGCAGGTAGTAGCTATGATTTGCTATAATTGAAAGTGTTAAAGGTTATACGTTGTTCATGAGGAAGTTTTTATCTGTTATACTATTTGCGACAATTGTATCAGGCATTTTAGGTGCTAGTTTTTTTAATAGTACCAACAACGCTTCCGCTGCATCATCCATTACCCTTAATGTTTCTCCTACTATCACTCTAGATGTCACTCCATCTAATGCTGGTAGTACTTCCGCTACGGATACTACTAATATAGCCATAAAGACAGACAATGCTACTGGCTATACATTATCCATTGCAGCAGGCACTAATGCAATAAGTAATGGTAATAATACAGTACCTAATGCTAATAATACTAATGTATCACTTATAAATACTGATCCTAATTGTACTACAACTGCTATATGTACGATTGCTTCTATTGCTACTAATACTACATACACTAATGTAAGTAGCTTTAGTACTAATACTTGGGGCTATATGCTAAGTAAGTATAATACCAGTACTACCAATTGGGACAATCTATATAACTACTACCAAGCAGCTCCTACCACAACTGCTAGTGACATAGATACTACATCAGCACCTAATGCCAGTACCTTTAATAATTACAATTTATCCATTGCTACTAAAGTAGATGACGCAATGACTCCGGGTACCTATGAGAATACCTTTATTATAGCTGCTATTACTAATCCATTAGTATATAACGTAACATATACTAATGCATCTGGTATATCAGCTTCTAATATGCCTACTAATATATCAGGTGGTATGACAGCAGCAGGAGAAGGTAGCTTCATTATTCCTAGTACTACTCCTACTAGGACGGGATATACGTTTAATAAATGGTGTACAGTAACACCCACTACCACTAATGGAGTAGATGCTTGTACTGGTGGAGATGAATATGCAAGCTCTGCTACATATAATCTTACTGGTACTACTAGCCCACAATCAGTCACATTATATGCGATGTGGACTGCTAATACGTATTCACTCACAGTTAACTTTGCTGGTAGTGGAGTAAGTAGCGTACAAGTCAGGACTGCGTCTGGTACTGGCGGTACACTGACTGGTACGGTATCATCAAGTGGTGGGAGCGTATCACTAAAATATGGTAATACTTATTACATTTATCCAGTATACACAAGTGGATATGAATATGATTCTATTGCTAAGGCTAGTGGTACTGGTACGCTAGGGACTGGATCTAACCCGACCTGGTTAGTAGGACTTGGAGCTGGTACGGTGACGGTGACGGGGAAAGCAAGCTGTGTAGCATTTCCAACCAATACCAATATGCAAAGTTTCGATGGAACGATAAATTATTGCAGTCCTGGAACATTGAAAGATTCGCGCGATAATCAGACTTATAAAGTCGCTAAGCTCGCCGATGGTAAGTGGTGGATGCTGGATAACCTTGCTCTAGATATCGTAGCAAATAAGAGCAGTATTACTTCATCCAACACACATGCCTCTGATGCTTCACTAAGCAAACTCAAGAATGGTGGCGGTACTACTTCTGATAAATATGCTACCGCGGCTATTGCCAACTGGACGAGCTCTTATTCCTATTCTGCTCCTTTGCAGAATACTGCCAGCAAGAATACTGTACCAAGTAATCCACCTAGCAATGGGCAAGGCAGCAACAAAGTAGGCGTCTACTACAACTACTGTGCTGCATCTGCGGGAAGCTACTGCTATGGTAGTGGTACTAGCGCTGGTACATCAACTGGCAATGCTACGGAAGATATCTGCCCGAAAGGTTGGAGACTTCCTACGGGCGCATCTCTTGGAGAATTTCAAGCACTATACAATAACTCTAACTATAATACTTTAGACAAATATCGGACGGCTCTCTCCTTGCCCTTCTCTGGCGACTTCAACAATGGCTCGCCCGACGATCAGGGCTACTACGGCTTTTGGTGGTCTTCTACGCGGTACAGTAACCCCTACATGTACGACCTGGGCGTGGCCAAGAGTTATATCGACCCAGCCTACGACAACTATCGCTACTACGGCTATAGTATTAGATGCATTATGGGATCTTAAGAGAGAATATATGAGATAATCTTTTACCCAGATTCGTGATTCCCGGTGTTTTATCTGATCTTTATCTTGGAAAAACTAAGCGATCTCGTGTTAAAAGCGAGATTTTGGTATATTGTTAGTGCTGCTCTGTCTTAATTCGCCTGTTTCTACATAGAGCCTGTGCTTAATAATAGAATTCAGCTTTTACATCTTGTCAACGTGAAGGGTGAAGTGATATAATGAAAATAATATGTTAGATGTGAAATTTATTCGGGAAAATCTGGAGCTGGTGGAGAAATCGGCGAAGGAAAAAGGATACAATATTAATATAAGAGAGGTGCTGGAGTTGGACGATAGGCGTAAAGCGGAGCTCCAGAAAGTAGAAGAGCTTAGGCGTAAGCGTAACGAAATAGCTGCCAAGATGAAAGGTGGCAAGCCGGAGCCAGACTTAATCGCCGAGGGTAAGCAAGTCAAAAGTGATTTGGCGGCGCTTGAGACTGATTTGGAGAAAGTAGAGTCAGAATATCGTCAGGCGCTGAAATCAGTGCCGAATGTTATATTCGACGATGTGCCACTAGGGGGCGAAGAAGATTCGGTAGAGATCAAGGCCTGGGGCGAACAGAAGAAGGATGGCGTGGATCACTTAGATTACGCTACGGGGCGCGATTGGGTGGATTTCGAGCGGGGGGCGAAGGTAGCTGGCGCGAAGTTTTATTATATTAAGAATGAGCTGGCATTACTTGAAAATGCTTTGATTCAATTTGGATTAAAGAAGGTGATCGAGAAGGGCTTTACCTTTATTACGGTGCCGGATTTGGTATCGTCGAAAGTGCTTGAAGGGACTGGATTTAATCCGCGGGCGAGTGAGCAGAGTGATGAATATTTCATCGAAGGAGAAGATTTGGCGCTCATCGCGACGGCCGAGATTGCGCTAACAGGCTATCATATGGATGAGATTATCGACGAGGTGGATTTGCCACTGAAGTATGCAGGGCTGTCGGCTTGCTTTAGAAAGGAAGCGGGGGCGGCTGGTAAGCATACGCGGGGGCTCTTCCGGGTGCATCAGTTTAATAAGCTTGAAATGTATGTATTTTGCCTGCCTGAGCAGAGCAAAGAGATGCATGAGATGATTCTAGCCACCGAAGAAGAAATTTGGCAGGAGCTTGGGATTCCGTACAGAGTAATCAATATTGCGGCGGGAGATCTCGGGGCGCCAGCAGCGAAGAAATATGATGTAGAGTATTGGTCGCCGGTGGATCAGTGCTACCGGGAGCTTACGAGCTGTAGTAACTGTACTGATTTCCAGGCGCGGAATTTGAATATTCGGGTACGACGCAAGGATGGCTCAGTGGAAGTACTCCATACTCTGAATGGTACAGCGGTGTCGCTGGCGCGTACGATGGTGGCAGTGATTGAGAATTATGCCACCAAAGATGGAAAATTGAAGGTTCCGGAAGTTTTGAAACCATATTTAAATAACAAGGAGGAAATATAAAATGATCGAAAAGATCGAAGTCAGCGGCAACGGATACAAAGTTGACGACTCATTTCGCAAATATGTAGTGAAAAGACTGGGGAAGCTAGATCGTTATCTTCCACATAGCGCCAAGAAGGATGTAGTGTGTAAGGTAGTAGTGTCAGAAATCGGTAAAGGCAAGACCGAGAAATATACAATTTCGGCAGCGATGGAGATTCCGGGTGGCAAGGTGCTAGCGGCAAAGGATGAGTGTACGAATGTGTTTGCGGGGGTGGATTTGGTCGAAGCGAAACTCACAGGGCAGATTAGGCGGTACAAGCTTGAAGTGCAGCCACATCGCCAAAAAAGAAATTGGCGTAATCTCTTCAAAAGCAAGAGATAATGTGGTAGAATAGGGGGTAGATTGGAGAATTATGGCGAAAAAAGAAAAGAAACCGACCGACAAGTTGGCCGATAAGACAGCACTTACTAAATTTTTACAGGGGGTCTTTGGTGATGCCCAGAAGAAAATTTTGAGACGGCTTTGGAAAAAGGCGCAAGAGATTAATAAGCTGGAGTCGAAATACGAAGAGATGTCCGACGAAGAGTTGCGGGGGCAGACTGAGCAATTCAGGGCGCGGATCGACAAGGCTTTAAAGACGGCACATACAGAGCAAAATTCGGAGAAGAAGTCTGGTAAGAAATCCAAGAAGAAGCGTTTAACAATTGATGATACGAAAATATTAAACGAGCTACTACCAGAAGTGTTTGCTGTGGCGAGAGAAGCATCGAAGCGCGTGACTGGGCTCCGGCCGTATGATGTACAGCTGATTGGCGGTATGGTGCTCCACGAAGGGGCAGTAGCCGAGATGAAGACGGGTGAAGGTAAAACTCTCGTGGCGATGTTGCCGGCTTATCTTAATGGCTTGACTGGACGTGGTGTACATGTGGTGACGGTGAATGATTACTTGGCGCAGCGTGATGCGGGGTGGAATGGGCCGATTTATGATTTCCTAGGACTTACGGTAGGTGTAATTGTGAATGAAGCTTCATATATTTATGATCCTGAATATGAGAATGAAGAGCATACGGATGAGAGATTCTTACATTTGAAGCCTTGTACGCGTAAGGAAGCCTATAATGCCGATGTGACTTATGGTACGAATAATGAATTTGGCTTTGATTATCTACGCGACAATATGACGAGTGAAGTGCAATATTTGCGCCAGAGAGAGTTGAATTTTGCGATCGTAGACGAGGTAGACTCGATTTTGATTGATGAAGCGCGGACGCCACTGATTATTTCGGCGCCGGCGGGGGATAATCCAGAGTCTTATTATCAGTTTGCAAAGGTAGCTGCGAGACTCACTCCAGAAGATTATATCTTTGACGAAAAGAGACGCTCGGTGACTTTGACGGATAAAGGTATTGAGAAGGTGCAGGAAATTCTAGGAGTGGACAACTTGTATTCGACCAAGAATACGCGCCTGGTATATCACTTGGAGCAGGCGATTCGGGCGGAGATTATCTTTAAGCGGGATAAAGATTATGTAGTGACGAATTCGGGCGAAGTAATTATCGTAGATGAGCATACTGGGCGGCTGATGCAGGGGCGGCGCTATAACGAAGGTTTACACCAGGCGATAGAAGCGAAAGAAGGGGTGGTAGTCAAGCAGGAATCAATGACGCTCGCGACGATTTCGTTCCAGAATTTCTTCCGGCTATATAAGAAGCTGTCTGGGATGACTGGTACGGCGTTTACTGAGGCGGAAGAATTTCAGCAGATTTATGCGCTGGATGTGATTCAGATTCCGCCGAACCGGCCGATTCAGAGAATAGATAAGGATGATTTGATTTATAAGACGAAGGCCGGCAAGCTAAAGGCTATTGCGGAAGAGATTAAGAAATATCACGAAAAGGGTCAGCCGGTGCTGGTCGGGTCGGGCTCGATCGCAAACAATGAAGAGATTGCGGCTTATCTA
>JAZQRY010000024.1:0-5973 GCA_045629825.1 Candidatus Nanosyncoccus sp.
AAGCATGTAAATAAGGCGGGTGGTGGGGCGGCGATGATCCAGACGCCGGAGCTCGCGGTGGAGTGCTACCGTAATGCGGTGAAATCTACTACTCTACCAGTGTCGATCAAGACTCGATTGGGGTGGAGCCAGGTGGATGAATATAAGGAGTGGCTACCGATTTTGCTCGGTGAGCATCCAGCGGCGCTGACGGTACACCTTCGCACTAAGAAGGAAATGAGTAAAGTGTCAGCGCACTATGAGTTAATCCCGGAAATTCTGAAGCTCCGGGCTGAGATTTCGCCGGAGACAAAGCTAATTATTAATGGTGATATTCGGGACCGAGTGCACGTTATGGAGCTACACGTTAAACATCCGGAAGTGAATGGATTTATGATTGGGCGAGGGGTGTTTGCGAATCCCTATTGCTTTACTAATCATATTCCGAGTCGGGAAGAGCTGATGGAATTACTCAAATTTCATCTGGAATTGTATGAAAAGTATTCGGCTGAGCATTATATATCTTATGAGACTTTGAAACATTTTTTCAAGATATATATTAATAATTTCCCAGGGGCGAAGGAACTCCGCACGAAATTGATGGAGACTCATAGTATAGAAGAAGCCTGGAAAATTATATCTGTGGTATAATTAGCTCATGAAAATAGCACTGCTTGGCTACGGTAAGGAAGGAAAATCCGTAGAAAAATACTTTAAGAAGCATTATGAAGATGCCGAATTTGATATTTTTGAGAATTTTAAATACGATGAGATAAAACAGAGAGATTATTCGGGCTATGATATAATTTTTCGGAGTCCGTCGGTGCCACCACTCGGACTTACAAACGAATCTAGTATTACGAAATACTTTTTTGATCACTGCCCATGTTCGATTATTGGAGTGACAGCTACGAAGGGTAAGGGGACGACTTGCTCATTTATTAAGTCACTACTGGATGCGACAGGAGAAGATGCGTACTTAGTCGGGAATATTGGAGTACCGGCGTTGGATGTATTAGATGATTTGAGTGAGAAATCGGTGGTAGTGTATGAGATGTCTAGCTTCCAGCTGTGGGATCTCGAGAAATCCCCTCATGTGGCGGTAGTGGGACAGATAGAGCCGGATCATCTTAATGTGCACAGAGATTATCAGGATTATCTAGATGCTAAGGCGCATATTACTAGATATCAGACGGTGGACGATTATTTGATTTACTATAAAAATAACCCTGAAACCGTGAAAATTGCAGAAAGTTCTCAAGCACAAAAGATAGCCTATCCGTTTGATGTGGCGCCGGAGATTCAGCGGGCCGTCAAGTTGCCAGGCCAGCATAATCTAGAAAACGCTATGGCGGCGATTGCGGCGGTGGCTAGCCATAAAAATATATCACCGGATGAATATTTAAGAGAAAAAAAGAGCGAAATAATTAAGGGGTTGGGTGATTTTAGGGGGTTGCCGCATCGATTGGAATTTGTGAGAGAGCTAAATGGAGTGAAGTATTATGATGATAATTTCTCGACTACGGTGAGCTCTACAAAGGTAGCGACGAAGGCATTTCCGGATAGTGGTATTATTATGATCGTCGGGGGTCGGGATAAAACTGGGTATAAGGATTTGCCGGAGTTGTATGATTTTTTGCATCGCTCTACGAATATTATCAGGATTATTTTGATAGGCGAGTCGGGGCATGAGCTTGACGCGAAGTTTGATGATCCGCGGTTTATGCTGGCGGAGTCGTTAAAGGAGGCGGTGGGGATAGCGCAAAATGAAGCAGAGACTCTAAAGGCGGTATCCAACAGTGACAGAGAAATAATAATTCTGATGTCGCCGGCGGCGGCGAGCTTTGATATGTTTGAAAACGTATACGATCGGGGAGCACAGTATCAGGCTTTGGTCAGGGGCTCGAATTAAGGCATTCGGTTTTGCGGTATTCTGAAAGAATGATATAATATAGGGGTGATGGGCAGAACATTAAGAGAGAGGTTGATGTAGTTAATTATTTACTTGTTTTGCTGTTTGGTTAAAAACGACGAGATGAAAGTTGGGGGTTAAGATGAGTGACCTAGAGCTAGACAAACTATTTCAAGAAAGGCAAGTGGCCTTTTGGCGTAAACAGACGGCGTGGCAGACGTACGAAGAAGCGCGAAAGCGGGAGCAAGCAGCGTTTGAAAAGATGGCGAAGGCGCGAGCGGCTCGTAATGAGGCGCGTAGGGTAATGAACCGTGAGTTCAAAGAGCGCGAAGTACGTGTTCGGCGTAGCGATAGGATTCGGGAAGATTATATCCGCATACGGACTGAAAATGGTCGGCGTATTGAGCGCCTACGCGAAGAGGCGAGTATTGAGCATGCGGCCATGATCGAATGTTTTAATGCCGCAAAGGCAGCCTATAGCAGGGGTGAGCGTAACGAAGCGCCTTTATATGTGAGCGAAGGACGTGATTACAGAGATCGGCGCAACCGACTAAATGACGAGGTCAGTATGCTGGCGCAGGAGATTCGGGATGCTCGTGAGAAGCTAAGGCGTGCGAACTTGGACGTAGATTCTAAGGCGTTCTGGGCGGCCAAGGCGCGATTCGAGGAAGCGGAGAGCCTTTATCTGGCGGCAAATGATGAGCTGAAGCGTGAACAGGAGATGTGTGCTCAGATCAAAGAAGGTTTTGATGAGCTGCAGGCGGAATTTTTGCAGATAGATGAAGCTTATAAGCAAAAGATGACAAAAGCACAAAAAGGTAAGAAATCGGCCGTGAACGATATGGCTGAAACTGAGTAATTTAGTCAGGCTAAATCAACCTGGTAAAGGCCAGCGAGGGCTGGCCTTTTTTATGTTTGGACAACACTGCATTATGTGTCTTGTGTTATAATAAAAGTACTCGTGCCATACTTCGGTCCCTGGCGCTGAGAAAAGTTCAAAGCTGCGGGGTATTTGTCATTTAGCCCAGTAGCCAGGAGCCAATAAATCAGGCTCGCATAAATGACTTCTATTAATTAATTTTATAAGGAGTCTTTTATGAAAACTTTTAACAAAAACCATAAAGAGCAAGTCGAGGTCATGGCCTTATTCGGCTACGAAATGACCCCCTGTCAACCGCTGACTTTTCGGCGGAGAGGGGAGAGCGAAACCGAAGTGACAGAGCTGCTTAGGACCCAAATTAGGTTCGTAGGCGGTGTGGCACTACATGTTTTCGACGTGCTAGTCGGCCGGGAAAAGGTGCAGCTCGAGTTTAACTCGCGCGACCTATCTTGGTGTCTGACACGGTAAAGTTGGCCCCCCATTGGGGGCTAATTTTATGTGGTATAATGGACATATGCAAGAAGCGGAAAAGAGATTGAATACGTTAGAAGAAGATTTTTTGAGAGCTTATGAGAAGTTGGGAATTGCCGATAAGGTGGCTAAGGTAGCGAAGTTGGAATCAGAAGTAGCGGAGCCGGAGATTTGGAATAATGTGAAGCTTGCGACGGAGAAAAATCAAGATTTAGCGAGACTACAAGATGAAGTGGGGCCTTGGGAGCTACTCAGAGTGCAGATTCAGGATCTAGGGGAATTAATTAAATTAGCGGATGATGAGTTGAAGGAGGAAATTGCGGGTCAGATAGCCGGGATGGAAGCGAATTTGTCGGAGCTAAAGCAGGCGCTTAAATTCCAAGGTCCATATGATGCCGGAGATGCGATTATTCGGATTACGTCGGGTGCGGGTGGCACCGAGGCAATGGATTGGGCGGGGATACTGGAGCGGATGTATCTACGATTTTGTGAGCGGAAGAAGTTGAAAGCGACTTGCCTAGAGCGAACCCAGGGAGAAGAAGCTGGGATTAAGACAGCAGTGTATGAGGTGAGTGGCGCGAATGCTTACGGATTATTGAAGTCAGAACATGGCGTGCATCGGCTAGTGCGATTATCTCCATTTAATGCGAATAATTTGAGACAGACTTCGTTTGCACTAGTGGAGATTTTGCCAGTGATTAAGGCGAATACCGACATAGAAATTGATGAGAAAGATTTACGAGTAGATGTATATCGCTCGGGTGGACATGGTGGTCAGGGGGTAAATACGACTGATTCAGCGGTAAGGATTACGCATTTGCCAACCAAGACGGTAGTAGCGATTCAGAACGAGCGTTCGCAGATTCAGAATCGGGAAAAGGCAATGGAGATATTGCGCGGGAAATTGGTGCAGATGCAGATGGAACAACACGCTGAAACGATTGGAGAGCTGCGTGCGGGCGAGAGCGCGAGTTGGGGGCAGCAAATCCGTAACTATGTATTGCAGCCGTATAAATTAGTGAAGGATACCCGGACGGGATATGAAGAGACCGATCCAGATGCGGTGCTGGATGGCAAAATCGATGGGTTTATTGAAGCGTTTTTGGAAAAATAGTTTGCAGCTGTGTGTGATTTTTTAAAAAAACGACAAAAAATCTTGCAAAATAAATTGCTTGTGGTAATATATAAAGTATGAGTAGAGGTGGAAGTGCGGGAGATAATCGGTGGTTGTTCGCGGTGCTTGGTGTTTTGGGGATATCGATTGTTGGGTTAATTATAGGTAATGTGATATTGGCTGGTCAGGGGCAGGGTGATAGTGGCTCGGAGCAAGAGACCTTAGTCGAAGAGACGGAATATGTAGAGACGAATGGTCAATCTTTGATGGAAGAAGTCCAGGAATATATAGCTCTGACGGATGGCGAAATTGCTGCGGCACAGAGTAATGAAGATAAAGTGGCCATATACAAGAAGCGAGATGGATATTTGTCGGCTAGTGGAGAGTTTGGTGAGTTTGCAGACCAAATAATTGCGGACGCGATTAGCGTGGATGAGATTGAAAAAAGTATCGAATCGGCGGGCCAAGTAGCAAACATGGCTAATTCGTATGGGCGAATTGAAATTGCCAATCGGTATCAAGAAATAATGCGACAAAGAATGCAGGAGCAAGGTATTAATGCTGAAGAAATGGAGGGTCGAGGGTGAGTAGAGGACGTTTGGCGATTTTAGCTGTGATATGTTTATTCGCGGGCGCTTTTATGTTTGGCGGAAAGGCTTTGGCGCGGAGTAACGATGTTTTTTGGTCAAAAGGGCAATGTCGCGATGAAAGTGGTGGTAGAGGGCACATTAGTGCAGTGCAGTGGGCATGCGACTGGGTGAACGAGCCAAATGAATCGACTGGAGCGGGGTGGTATTATAGAGGGCCGTTTTGTGCTTTGTGGTTGGGGAGTCCAGAGGATTCCTGGAATACGGAGGCAATTCTTTACACTAATGGCTACAGCGGTACTACTACTTTGACATATTATAGGATGTGCTGGGATGGAGCGAATGGTACGGCGGAGATTTGGGTGAATAACGACAATGATTCGATAGATGATAGTCGCAACATGAGCGGTGGTTCTTGGGCGTGGCCATCATCGATGAATACTAGTGTTGATGTGGGCAAGTTTATTAGTGGCATTGGCGGTTCTCGCATTGATGCAAATGGGAGAACATATGATGAATATGTTCGCAATGTAAATGTTTGGAGGCGCGCGGAAAATACGAGCAGTTGCGACGAAAATGGAGCTTGTTCTGATATGTGGGCGACGATTAGAGTGCGGGTATTGACAGATGCTACTCTTACTGGCGTAGCGGTGGACGGAAGCGGAAATGGTATTGGTTTGGAGAATGTTAGCGCGACTGTGAAGTCTGGTGATAAGGCAACGATAAGTGCCAGATCTAAAGACGGCTGGACTTTTAAAGGTTGGAGAGAGAATCGTTATAGTGGGACGCCATCAGGTGGTGGTGATTATACTGCTACTGTCACTTCCGATACTACGGTTTACGCAGTCTACGAAAGACAGCAACGCACTTTGTCTGGAGTAGCAATTATTACAGCGGGAGCCTCCGTGGCTGGCGTAGTAGGTAATCCTAATAGTAGTACTGTCTGGTATGGCGATTCGGCTTCAATTACGCGGAAGGCTCACAGCTGCTATGACTTTAAGGGGTGGAAAAATAATGTTAGCGACACATC
>JAZQRY010000025.1:0-7307 GCA_045629825.1 Candidatus Nanosyncoccus sp.
ATAGTAATAGCCATCACAGATGATAAGCAAATTAGCATAATACGAATAACAGAATTATAGGATTGATTTAGAGATATTGTTTTGCTTATTTTTTGCATTGTATGTCCTTCTTTCTTACACTACTTCCCACGACAGAAATAGCTCATGCTTATACAATATATTATACATATAATTTCAGCCATTACAATACCCATTATCGCCACAAAAATATATAATAATTCCCCATTTTAAGCAACTTTTAACAAAAATCGACTATAATATATATATGGCAATCAAAGTGTTCGACCGTATCGAGAAAAAATATCTGCTAACCAATGCCGACAAGAAGAAGCTCTTACCGGCAATCAAATCCCATATGCAGAAAGACGGTTACTATAAGTCTCAGGTCCTAAACTTATATTTTGATGACAAAGACTTTAGCTTAATTTCTCAGTCGATAGATTGGACGGATTTCAAATACAAGCTTCGCGCTCGCTCTTATAGTGGTTACGACCGAGTCTTTCTAGAAATCAAAACTAAACTACGCGCCCCCGACCTCAATCCAGGCTACAAGCGCCGCATTATGATTACGCGCAAAGATTTTGATGACCTAATTAGTAACAAGACTACCGCATCTGAGCTCGCAGCCAAATCAAATGAGGCTAACCACGATCTCCAAATCGCCAAGGAAATTGACTATCTGATCGATAGACTCGATTTATCACCCAAGATTCTTATTACGTACAGGCGCGAATCATATGTAGACGACGACGGTCTCCGTATTACTTTCGACGACAAATTAAAATATCGCGACCAGAATTTAAGTTTCAATAAAGCAAAGCATGATAAAATGTATTTCAAGGGAGAGCAGAACATTATCATGGAAGTAAAAGCCCACAAAGCCTTACCGCTTTGGTTCACCGAATTATTATCGGAGCGAGGCCTTTACCCCCAGAGATTTAGCAAAATTGGCAAAGTATATGAAAAAATAACAAAGGAGAAAAATGTTTAATAGTATATTTGACACTACATCAGCCGGGCTAGACATCACTACCGCGCTAATCTGCGCTGGTGTAGCCCTAGTTCTGGGCATAGCTATTGCTATCACCCATATGAAAACTTCGCAGACTACCAAGGGTTTCCTGATCACTCTAGCGGTTTTGCCACTACTGGTTATGGCTGTCATGATTATGATTAACGGCAATCTCGGCACATCAATTGCGATTCTCGGTGCTTTCTCACTTATCCGTTTTCGTTCTATCCAGGGCCACGCCAAAGATTTACTCAGCGTATTTTTCGCTATGATGGTTGGGCTAGCGCTCGGCATGGGGCATGTCCTGTTCGCTGTTATTATTAGTGTCATCTCTATCATTGCAATCGTATTCTTTACCTACACTCCCATTCTGGAGCCCGATCGCCACGAGCGCGTGCTCAAAATTGTCATCCCCGAGGACTTGGACTACGATGAAGTATTTAATGATATATTCAAAAAATACACTTCTCGCAACCATCTCGTCAGGATGAAGACCATGAATATGGGCTCGCTTTACAAATTGACCTACGATGTTAAATTAAAGCACGGCGTCAAAGAAAAAGAATTTCTCGATGAAATCCGTGTCAAAAATTGCAATCTCAAAGTATTACTCTCGGAGCCCTGTTGCGAAGAGGAGATATAATGGGTGAGGGCAAAAACGAAAGATCCAGACGCCGATCCAAATTCGACTTCCGCTGGGCTGCTGCCTTCATCTTAATCGTCGGAGCATTAGCCGCCGCCATACTACTCAACGCATATAAGCCGGGTGATATTGGTAGTAAAATTGATATCGACAACGGTGATCAAAAAATCAATTGGGGTCGCTATCAGACTATAGACGTAGAGCTAACCGATGATTACACAATTAACCAATCTGGCATCTATCATCTTACTGGCAATCTTCCGGATGGCGAGATTACTATTAATGCCCTGGGCGGCGACATTAAGTTAATTCTAGATAACGTCTCTATTAGCAATTCTAACGGTCCCGCCATCACCTGTCTCGCTATCGACGATCTAGTTATCGAGCTAGTCGGAGATAATTATCTGTCAGACGGATCCACCTACAGCAATAGTTACGACGAAGACGTCAATGGTGTCATATATAGCAAAGGCGATCTTACCTTCCAGGGCGAAGGATCATTAAAACTCACCGCCAATTATCAAGATGCCATCGTAGGCAAAGACGACGTCAAAATCAAAAGTGGCACCTACGATATCACGTCCGTAGATGACGGTATTCGTGGCAAAGACTCAGTATATATTGTTTCAGGCTATTTCAATATCAATTCCAAGTCTGACGCTATCACATCTACAAATGCTGACGATATTTCCAAAGGTTTTATTCTGATCGAAGACGGAATGATTAATATTACCGCAGGCGATGATGGCATCCACGCTATTCAAGAGCTTATGATCGAAGGTGGCAATATTGATATTGCAAAATCTTACGAAGGCCTCGAAGCACAAGTCGTTTCCATCAATGATGGAGATATTAGTATCTATGCTACTGATGACGGTATTAATGCTGGTGGCGGTACCGACGACTCTACCACTAATCGCGCCAAAGCGTCCGACGCCGATTTGGATTGTTCCCTTTCTATTAACGGCGGGAATATTTATGTTATTGCCAGTGGTGACGGCGTAGATTCGAATGGTTATATATATTTCAACGGTGGCACTACTACTATCGATGGGCCCACCAACAATGGTAACGGTGCTCTAGACAGCGGAGCTGGCATCGCCATGAATGGCGGCACGGTAATCGCTGTGGGCAGTAGCGGTATGGCTGAGGCACTCGGTAATACTTCTGGAAATACCTGCAATATTAGTGTTTACTTTACTACTCAACAGCCCGCCGATACTAAGATCGAAATTAGAGACACTGATGGCAATACTATCATTTCACACACATCGGCCAAGACATTCAGCCATCTAGCAGCCGGTAGTAGCGACTTCGCGCTCGGACAGACCTATACTATATATATCGATGATACCGAGTATCAAACCTTTACTGTTTCTGATACTACCACCACAATCGGTAATGGTAATCGTAATTTCAACAACGCTACCCGCCAACCCCAAAGATAAAATTCCGCTAACTATTAGCTCTAAGATATTCCGCTTCAATTCTTGACCCCAGATCCGTGATATTGCGTGGCGATACTTTATTCGTCATTACTACTACGACGAAATGCCTATTCTGTTCTGGATATTCTATAATTGCCGCATCATGATAAATTTTCCAAATTGATTCATCTGGATCATAATCCCAGCCTACCTTATTATAAACATTAGCCACGCGGAAGCCTTTTGGCAGACCCTGCCGCCAATCATATTCTGTCATCGGCTGATTTAAGAAAGAATCCTTCATCTGTGTTACCAAATCTTCATCTGTGACATCCTTATGTTTATAATAAACCTGCATCATCTTAGCTACATCCTGCGGATTCGATAGCAGTACAGAAATTGTCGAATTAGTAATACCAAAATCATTTTCGATTATTTGGTCTAGCTCATTCCTACCGATATAGCTCCAAAGCGTCTCGCCGCATTCTGAATTAGATTCCCTAATAGCTAAATCTAAGCACCTAATGATAGTATTACCTGTGTACCCAGCTGGGTCATCCCGCTTCCACTCTCCAGACTGCACTCTACGATAGCCTTCATACACTACAAATAATTTATATAGCGAAGCAGTCGCATAGCTGACCGAAGCATTGTATTGCCCTACCACTTCGTCTCGATCCAGGTCATAGACTAGGGCACTTCTCGCCCCCGACATCGTAGTTGCCCAGGCATCTACCACTGATTGAAAATCAATCTTAGTAGGCTTATCGTCATTCGTCATCGGCACTGGTACAATATCTTCCGCCGCCTCTTCTGCTTGCTCAACCGTCGCAGAAGCAATCTCTCCACCAAGCTTACTGGTAGCAATGAGCGCTCCGAGCATCGCGCCAACTACCACTACGAAAAGCAAAAGAACCGGCACCCACTTCACCAGACTGATATCTCGCTTCCTGACTACGGGCGTACAGAAATCAATCTTTCTTTGAACCATTCAGCCTCCTTTTGATTCATTAAAGCGGTTTGGAAATTACCATCATATACCGTCGGTACGACCTTTGTCTGTAGCAATTTGCCTTTGTAGAAATAATGCGCCAAAATCAAGCTTCGCGTCGTCCCGGGCCACCAAGCCTGGTCAAAGAATAGATTACCTAAACCATAATATATTGCCCCGTCATCATATAATTCATAAGTCTGTGGCTGATGCGCCGAAGTACCCACTACTACATCCGCCCCAAGATCAATCAAATGCCGGAAGAATCCAACTTGATCGCCCGCCGAAGAATTAGCATAATCGCAAGTAGCATCTTCTGTCTCCGATACGTACGCACTACACTCATAGTATTGAATATCTACTATCACGAAGTCCCCCCGCTCTTTCGCTGCGTTGATTTCGGCTACAGCATTCTCTTCATAATACTGATTCGCACCCGGAGTATTATCCAGCGTCGCTCCGCCAGTAGATTGGTTATATGCTAGGAATGTAATATTGCTTCCCTTTTCACTAATCTTTAACGGCACAGCCGCCTCACTCGCCGTCTTGCCACCACCCACTATCTTAATATTGTTCTGCTGATACGTATCGATCGTATCTTCTGCTGCCTGGTCGCCACAATCCTGATTGTGATTACCGGTTAGCTCTACAATGTCCAAGCCAATCGCGAGTAGTGTATTAATAAATTCTGGCTTAGAGCAAATATTATCACTAGTAGCATATTGCGAAAAAGATGATTCATTTGAAGTATGCGTCAAATCAAAACTCGATAGGAAGTCACCAATATTAGCCGCGAAATATTTTGCATCACCTACCTGAGCTAATTTCGCATTCATCCCTCGCGACATCGCCGTCACACCTGTCTGCGCAAAAGTCATTACCGAAGATTTCTCGGGGAATTCTTTCGTAAACTCACTCGCCACTAATGGCTTGATTTCGTCGTCGTATTTTTCCGAATCAAAACTGATTACCCGAAATACCGCCCCCGAGTCAAACTCGTCCAGGTAATACTTCTCATTAATACTAAGTAATTTCTTGTCGAAATTCAATTCGCCTACATCTACCATATCATATGCTACATCGGATACATATTTATCCGCAAATAAATACTCTGGCTCGCTAGCTTCTATATCGTCGGTGACAGTATAATAATTAGCTACCGGTATTGAAATTTTATACAGGAAGTCACCGTCTTTCAGCTCTGGTTTTTCCAAATAATCTTTCGCCGAGATAGTGACGTCCTTATCTAGTGATACTTCATCGGTAAATATTCCTTCTAGCGTAGCCTTTTCACTCTCGGTCAAACTCTCGTCATAATAAACTACTCCCGGTATTCGGAAAATCCCAGTCTTTGTAAAAAATTGAAATCCAATAAAACATAGGCCAAATACCAAAACAAAAGCAATTAGCCCAAATATAATTTTAGAAACATTCCTCCTTCGTATCATACAACGATTATAGCACATTATTCACTGCGCGATGCATATGATATAATAAGGTTATGCTAAAGAAGCGTAGAAGCAAGGATTCCGAAGTGACCATCCACTCGCCCAATCGGCGTGTTAAATGTAAATTCCTAGTCAAGAACGGCAAAATCGGCTACTCTGTATATCTAGACGACAAAATAGTCGTCCGCAGCTCCAGATTAGGCATGGATATTTGTGGTGAAAAAGTTCTTGGCGATGATTTTCTACTAGTTCGCGCACAGCACTGCGACCACACCGAGACTATCGAGATGCCGTGGGGTGAAGATCAATTTATCGACAATTCCTATCACGAGACCTCCTTCTTCGTCGCCGAGAATCGCACTCTGGGGCGCATGATGACGCTCCGCTTTCGAGTCTTTGATACCGGAGTCGCTTTTCGCTACGAAATCCCGCCCCAGCCCAAATTTCGCCAAATTACCATCGGCGACGAACTGACCGAATTTGGATTTAATCCATCCGGTACCGCCTGGAAAATCCCCGCTTTTCAACCAGACCGTTATGAATACTGTTATGAAAAAGCCCGCCTGGGCGACTTATCTGAGCCAGTCCATACTCCCCTTACTATTTGCACTACAGACAGAGTCTTCGCCTGCATCCACGAAGCCGCATTATATAATTATGGCGCTATGACTCTGGAAGCTAAGAATGGATGCTTAAGGAGCAACATTACTCCACTTTCCGATCACACCAAGGCACACGTAGTTCTTCCCTTCAACACTCCATGGCGCGTCATCATGCTGGCGGATTCAGCCATTGAGCTAACCAAGAACCGCTTAATCTATGCGCTCAACGACGCACCAGCCCGCGATTTCTCCTGGGTCAAGACTCTAAAATTCATCGGCATCTGGTGGGCAATGTATGTCGGCGAATGGACTTGGGCTCCCGGCGAAAAGCATGGCGCTACCACCGCCCACGCCAAAGAATATATCGACGAAGCCGTCAATCTCGGCATCTCCGGGCTTCTAATCGAAGGTTGGAACGACGGCTGGGAAGGCAACTGGCTCAAGAATGGTATTAATAACAAATTTACCGTTGCTACATCAGATTTCGACCTAGACACGATAGCCGAATACGCCAGACACCGCGACATAGAATTAGTCGGTCACCACGAAACGGTCGGATTTATCGACAACTATGAATCACAACTCGAAGAAGCTTATAATTATTACGCCAAAAAAGGCGTACGCTATATCAAAACTGGCTATGCTGGTAGCCGCATGGTCATTAATGGTCGCAAAGAGTATCATCATTCCCAACGTGGCGTCAATCACTATCAGAAAACCATTGAACTCGCCGCTGCCAGGCATATTTGCCTTGACATTCACGAACCCATCAAAGGTACCGGCATAGAACGCACCTGGCCTAATTTACTCGCCCGCGAAGGCGCTCGCGGCCAAGAATACGAAGGAGGTTCCCTTTCGCCTTCCCATGCTTGTTTCTTGCCCTACACCCGCCTGCTCTCTGGCGGTATGGATTATACCAACGGTATTTTTGATATCGAGAATCCCAAGAAGCGCATCCATACCACCATCGCCCGCCAAGTAGCCTACTTCGTCACGATCTATTCTGGTATGCAGATGGCCGCCGACCGTCCATTTATGTATACAGGCAAATTCGCCGATCTATTTGAATTTATCCGCGATGTCCCCACTAATTTTGCTAAAAGTGTTCCACTCATGGGCCAAATCGGCGAATACTATATTGTAGCCCGCAAAGATCGCAACACGGCCGACTGGTACATTGGCGG
>JAZQRY010000026.1:0-5921 GCA_045629825.1 Candidatus Nanosyncoccus sp.
CTTTCATAGACCAGTTGGATGCGGTATCACCTGAGGCATAGACTTTGGTAGCTATGGTTTCGCTAGTAGTATCTCCTACTAGGTTGGTATTGCCTAAGGTATCGTTAGTGAAGCCTATAGCATAAATGGAGAAGCCTTCTGTATCATTACAGAAGGTAGTTAGTGTAGTACTACCGATACCATTCTCATAAGCACTACCAGTTGCTCCGGAATAGGTACCAGGAGTGATGGTAGCAGTATGAGATGCAGCTCCAGTGCCATTTATGGTACAGGCAGAAGGAATAATAATGGAGACTGAGTCGGTAGTATTAGTGTCGGCGGAGACGTGGGTGGAGCTTAGGATAAGGGCAGATAGGATGGTTAATATCACCACTGTAGATAAGCAGAGTAGCATGATACGAATAACCGAATCATATGATTGGCTTAGCGATACTATTTTAGTTGATCTTTGCATCGTATGTCCTTATACACCCTTCCTATACTATTTTTTCTTTATCAAAATAGTTAATGCTTATAAATATAATTATATATTGTTTTTTATTATTTACAATACTATTATTTTAGCCCACGACTAATAACTATTGGCGGGAGAGAACGATGAAGTTTTCGATATGGGGGGTGCGGGGGAAGAAGTTGAAGGTCTTGGTCGCTTCGATTTCATAAGTATCGAGCAACATCTTAACATCGCGGGCCTGGGTGGCGGGATTGCAAGAAAGATAGATTATTTTTTCTGGCTTAATCTCGATGAGCTTATCAATTAGTTTGCGGTCGCAGCCGGCACGAGGAGGATCGAGAATTACGGTTTGGTCCTCTTCGATATAATCTAAGGTTTCTTCTGATTTAGCTAGTATTGGCATAATATTGCGATACGATTCATTCTGAGACCCGCTCCCGTTGTCGCGTATGATCTCAGAATGAACCGAATCGCAATTCTTGCGTAATTCGGAGAAGGCAAATTTGTCGCATTCGACCAGAGTTAACTTGTGACCCAGGGCGACGGAGAGGCCGATGGTGCCGACACCAGAATAAAGGTCCAGTACTTTATCGGTGTGAATATACTTCTTGATCTCGGTGAGAGCGAGTTCGTAGACGGGTAGGTTAATCTGGAAGAAGCCGTTTGGTGAGTAAGAATAGGAGTGGCCGAGAATGGAGTCGGTGAGATTCTTGAAAATAGGGTGGGGCCGATGGTTTTCGTAGAGACCGCCAGAGACTTGGCCGGCTTGATTGCAGCGGAGAAGGAGAGACTGGTATTTGCGGGCTTCTTCGTGCTTGGCGTTTAATTCATCCACGATGGCTTGAGCCCGGGAGAAAATCTCGGGGCGTTCGATACTAGACTGGGTGATAGGGATCTTGCGGTGGGAACCGCGCTTGTGAAAGGCGAGACTAATTTTGTCCTGCTCATTGTCCCAATAGAGAGCATATTCCATTTTATTACGGTAATAATAATCATTACAATCCGTAACTACTGGGCCAGGGTCAAGAGTGATTTGGTGCTCGCGAAAAATCTCTGTGACGAGCTCCCGCTTTAGCTGGTTCTCGTAATCCCATTCGATAATCTGCCAGGGGGAAGTAGAGAGAAAACATTCATCCTTCGGGGCGACGCGGTGGGGAGATTTATCATTCACGGCTAAGGCAGTAGCTTCGATATAGTGGGATTTTTGCTTGGTCATCTCGTAGTCTGTGACAAGCTCACCTGGCAGGGCATTCCAGAAAAAAATTTTGCGCCCATCTGGCATAGTGCCGAGAGCTTGACCACCGGGGATGATTTTATCAACTCTTATCACCCTGTAATTATATCATACACTGGTAATAATAATCTGGTGATCCTTGAAATTCTTGACTAGACTCTCGCGGTGAACTTCGTCTAATTCAGAAAAGACGTCGTCTAGCAAGATGACAGGCTTCAGGTTGGTCTTTTGCTCGATTAGGCTAGCTTCGATAAACTTAAGAGCTAGAATCATAGAGCGGGATTCGCCACGCGAGGCAGAACCATCGGCAATTTCCTGATTAAAGGTAAAGATATAATCGTCGCGGTGGACGCCGAAGCTGGTGTGACCGAGATAAGTATCCTTCTGAAAATCGCGTTCGAGATTTGCGAGATAAGAATCGGCAGAAGCACTTTTAATCTCTGTTTTATACTCAATAGATACCGTATCGGGGCTGTTGGTAATAGAGTAATATAAATCTGGATAATCTTGATTAATTTCGTCGATAAATTGAGAACGGTAATTATATAGCTCCGCGCCGTATCTAGCGAGCATAAGATTCCAGGAGAAGACTATCTCGGGAGAGACTGCTTCATCCTTAAGTAATTGATTACGCTGCTTTAAGGCTTTATTATATTTAAGCAGAGCTTGGTGATAATTCTCACTAAATTCACTAAAGACACGGTCAAAATAATCTCGGCGGCGACTAGGAGAATGACTGATGAGATTTAGGTCGGAGGGGAGAAAGAGTACGATAGGGTATTTACTCTTGGCGGGGAGACGTTTGGTCTTCTGGTCGTTGGTGACGAATTGCTTCGAGTGCTGGTCGTAGGTAGCAATACTATTCTTACCATCAGAATAGGAGAGCTCGATACGGTAGAATGGAGTGCCCCTTTTAATAATATCTTTGTCGGTGGCACGGAAGCTCTTGCCGCGAGTCAGGATATAAATAGCTTCGAGTACAGAAGTCTTGCCGTAACCATTGGCGCCGATAATTAAGGTAGTCTCATTATCGCATTCGAGAAAATACTCGGAATGATTACGAAAATTAGTGAGTTTGATAGACTTAA
Source organism: Candidatus Nanosyncoccus sp. (assembly GCA_045629825.1). GTDB lineage: Bacteria > Patescibacteriota > Saccharimonadia > Saccharimonadales > Saccharimonadaceae > Nanosyncoccus. Next base: position 2,777 of record JAZQRY010000026.1, read on the forward strand.
TAATCATGAGCTTAAGGGCATTACGATATGAGTGTAGCGGTCGCTATGTTTGTTCTTGAGTAAAACTGGGGAGACGCGGTCGGTAAACTCAAATTCAATGACGGAATCGTCTAGGCAATTTAGGGCATCAAGGAGAAATCTGGAACTAACATTGACGCGACCACCTTCGCTAACTTCGGTCTGAATCTTGGAGTCGTTCTCGCCGAATTCGTTGGCGATAGACTTGACGGCGAAGGTATCCGGCTCAATAGCTTCACAAATGATGGCGCCGCCAACTGATTTAGAGAAGAGCGCAGCCAACTTAGTGACCCTGATGAGCTCTTCGCGGTTTAAGTCTAGCTTGATTTTAGGATCTTTGGGGATAAGTTTCTGATATTCGGGGTAGCTGGCATCAATTAATTTGGAGATGATCTCTACTTCGCCGAAGCGGAACCTGGCTAGGTCTTCACTAAAGGAAATCTCTACTTCGTCAACATCGTCGTTAATTGAGCGGAGTACTTCTTGAAGAGTATTAGCTGGTACGACGGCTTTAACTTCGCTTTCGACTTTGTCGATGAGCTTCTTCTCAGTGAGACGATAACCATCAGTGGCGGCGACGCGGAGAATACCGTCGTCGGTATTGAAATATACACCAGTTAGGGCAGGGCGAGTTAAGTCGCTCGAAGCGGCGATGATTACTTGGGATAGGCTGGCTTTAAATTCATCGACACCTATCTTATATACTACGGCGGACTTTTCGTTAATTTCGGGGAGCTCAGGGAAGTCATCGGCTGGGGTACCATTGATGGTGGATGAATAGCTACCGGCTTTGATGGTGATCTTGTCGTCTTTTAGAGCGATTTCGGTATTCTCACCACGGGGAAGGTTAGAGACAAATTCGGCTAATAGTCTAGCTGGTACAGTAATGACTCCATCTTCAGATTCAGATACTGGTAAATAATCAATAATAGCCATGTCTAGATTAGTGGTAATCAAAGAGACTTGCTTTTTATCTACTCTTATTAATACATTATTAAGTATTGGTAGAGTGGCTTTGCTTATGGCGATTCGACTTATATTGTTTAGAGCTTTGCTTAGCTTGTCTTGTGTGACTTTAATTTTCATTTTATTAGTTCCTTTCTATTATATTATTTATTGTAGTATTAGTAATAGGGTCGGTGGAATAGTGGAAAAGTAAGGAATATGACAGGGGTAATGGAATGGTGGGGAAATGGGTGGAAAAGATTGAATAAATGGTTGAAAAAACGGAGTTTTGCACGTAAAAGTTGGTGAATAAATTTTTTGCACAAAGTTTTGCTGACGAAATACACGTAGATTTCAACGAAGTTTTGCACGAGTTTTGCACATTTTTAGCCATAAATCTTCTCCTTGATTTCTTCGATTTGATCGCGGAGTACAAAATTTAATTTAAGGTCTTTCTCGATCTTCTTGATGCCATGCATGACGGTGGTGTGGTCTTTGACCCCGACTTCGGCGGCGATCTTATTGGTGCTTAGATTTAGCTCTTTAGATAATATATACATAGTGACTTGGCGGGCGTTCTTGATATTGGCGACGCGGGATTTGCTGCACATTTCTTTGGCGGTGAGCTGATAATACTTGGCAACTTTTTCAACGACCTGCTTAGGGGAAGTGGGGCGGCGCTTGGATGTCTTATTGACGGAGACGGAGCCGTTCTCAATTAATTGCAGGGGAGTGAGACCGCGTACTTCGGACATTAATAGGATGGCGGAGAGCTCGCCTTCGAGGTCGCGAATGTTGGTGTTGACGTTTTCGGCGATGTATTCGATGGCTTCAGACTCAATGTCGGCACCTAAGAGCTCGGCTTTGGTACGCAGAATAGCGCATTTGTCTTCAAATTTGGGAAGTTGAAGATCGAAAGCGCCGGCCCAGGTAAGACGAGTGGCTAGGCGCTCGTCTACGGTTTTGATCTGGGATGGGAGGCGGTCGGAAGTGACGATGATCTGCTTGTTGAGCTGATATAGGTCGTTGAAGATATTGAAGAATTCTTCCTGGGATTTCTCCTTATTCATAATTAACTGGAAATCGTCGATAATGAGGCAGTCTAATTTTTGAAAACGGAGGTTAAATTCTTTACCTTTGCCATTCTTAATGGCGTCGACAAAATCAGAATAGAAGTGGGAGATGGGGGTGTAGAGAATTTTATAGTCGGGATTCTTGCGGATAAGCTCGTTACCGATAGCTTGGACAAGGTGAGTCTTGCCAAGACCCGGACCACCGTAGAGAAAGAATGGATTATAACGGTCGCCAGGGGAATCGATAATGCTTTTGGCTGCGGCGTAAGCGACGTCATTATTGGAGCCCATGACAAATGATTCGAGAGTATATTTACTATTTAGGCCGTTGTCTTGCTGGGATTTCGATGAATTCTTGCGGCTGGAACGAATAGCTTTGATCTGCTTCCTGATAGGCTCAGGAGTGGTAACTTCGCGAGAGCGGACTCTGGACTTCGATGCATAGACAACTTCGAAATCGATATCTTTGACGGTAATGCCGTGGGATTCGAGAGATTTCTTAATATAATCATAATAGCGGGCGCGGAGTTGCTTGACGTAGAAAGAGTTCTTGACTCCGACGATGACGTGGCCGTCTTTGGCGGTAACTAGAGAAGTATCCTGAAACCAGGTCGCGAAATTAGCGGGGGAAATTTGTTGCTCAATCTCGGCAAGCACGTTTTTCCAGACGTCAAACATTGTGTAAAACCTCCTTTTAATCTAGTATAGCATAGAATGGTAGTTTTCCACAGGCTTTTAATTTCTAATTATTGTGGTATATTTATGGATTTTAGAAACAGGTTAGAGTTTTCCACCAAAATGGAGTTATCCCTATAAAAGGTGTGGAAAAGATATTGAAAAATGTGGAAAAATGCGGTATACTATAATAAGTTTTTGAAATAAGTTAAAATTTAAGGAATAATATGCCAAAGCGAACATATCAACCACACAAGAAGCAGCGCAAAGCTGAGCACGGATTTATGAAGAGAAACGCTACCAAGAGTGGTAGGAAAGTTTTGAAGCTTCGTAGACTAAAGGGTCGGGCGAGACTCAGTGCTTAGTAAACGTTTTAGATTTCATTCACGTGGGGGAGTGAGATGGGTGTACAAAAATGGGAAGACAATTAGGAC
>JAZQRY010000027.1:0-2311 GCA_045629825.1 Candidatus Nanosyncoccus sp.
GCTGCAGTAATAGTAATAATGTTACTATCAGCATAGGTATTAGGTGTAAGTTCGGAAATGACTAAGTCAGATGAAGACAAGGTTATCGCAATAGATGAGTTGAAGGTGAAGGAAGTATCTAGGGCGTCTTGATAGGTAAGAGCGCCCACAGGAGCAGCCACGCAAGCCGAAAGCAATAATGTTGGCAAGCAGATATTTTTAATAATATTAGATTTACCCATGACCATTATGCTTATTATTATACATGAAAATAATGTTTTTTGTTAAATTTTGTATTTTTGTGATTATTGTATGTTACAATAGAAATATTATGGAAGGTAATAAAGCTAAGCCACATGCCATACTAGTGTTCGGGGCGCCTTGTAGTGGTAAGTCTACATTTGCGGAGAATTTTGCTGATAAATATTCTTTGGCTTATTATGATTTGAGTCAAATCAAGGCAGATGGTAAGTTCTCGCATAAAGATTTGATGACGATAATAGATTTGCTGGCGCGCACGAAGCAGAATTTGGTTTTCGAGGGCGAGATTGATACGGAGAAGGAGCGTGACGAGATTCGTTCAGTTCTCAAGAAGGCTGGCTATGAGCCGTCTCTGGTATGGGTGCAGACTGATGCTGCCACTATCCGTAGCCGGATGAAGATGAAATATAAGAGCATTTCGAAGGCCAAGGAAGAATACAATCGAGCAGTAGATGCGCTAGAGGCGCCAAGCGAGATAGAGCGTGCGATTATTCTATCTGGCAAGCACACTTTCGCGACGCAGACTAAGCACGTAATTGCAGGTTTGGCTGATTTTAAGGCTAATGATCGTAAAAGACAAAGAATTTGGTGAAGTAATAGTACGGAAAAATGCTTGGAGCAAGAGCATTAAATTTTCGGTGTCTACTTCGGGGCGGCTGTCGATGTCGGTGCCGAAATATACTTCGGAATTTTTGGCGAAAAGATTCTTGAATACTAATCGCAAAATGATTCGCGAGAAGCTGCCCGTGAGAGATCCGAAAGAACAGCGGGCGCGTGATTATCAGAAAAAGATATTAATGAAAAAAGCGAAAGAGTATTTGCCGTACCGCCTGGACTATTTTGCAAAGCTGTATGGTTATAAATACGATACCTTGAAATTTTCGCATGCGAGTACTAGGTGGGGGTCTTGCACGCATCGTAAGCGAGCTGGCTCTGACCGCGAAGAGATTACCATTAGCTTAAACATCGGACTAATGACTGTGCCCGAGATATTACGGGATTATGTGCTGATCCATGAATTGGCTCACATTAATCACCCCAATCATTCTAAATCTTTTTGGGCAGAAGTAGGGATGCACGATAAGAATTACAAAATCCACGAAAAAAAATTAAAGCAATTTAGTCCTGGACTTTGATTCTGCTTGTGCTATAATATAAGCATAAGGAGGAGATGTGGAGTTAAAACGTCACTTAGACCCAAAAATTGTTTTTATAGGGTTGTATGCATTATTAATATTAGTGTACATTATTATAGGTCTGCAGCCGGTTGATGCTGTACAGTACGATGTCACGGGAGAAATAAATATCCCTAGCCTGAATCTCAGGAGCGAAGTGACGAAGCTAGAGCTTGAGCATGGCGAGCTCAAGACGCCGGATACCATAGTCGGTAGCTATTCTAGTAATATTAATAAGACTCTGCTAATCGGGCATTCTACGACCGTATTTCAAGATTTATACCAGTTGAAGCCCGAGGATAAGATTTATTACAACAGGAATAGGTATAAAATTACGTCAATTCAGACTGTAAAGAAAGAAGCTATCAAAATGAGCGAGTTGATGGCCGGCGAAAAGAAAAATACTATAGTCATAATGACTTGCGCTGGAGAGTTACTAGAGAATAGTGACGCGACGCACCGCCTAATTATAACCGCTGTAAGCGAATAGCGAATCCGCCGCCTGGCGCCATAAATATTTCGATGGTGTCACCGTGGCGGATTTTTGTGGTCTTGATTTGATAGGCTAGGGGATTCGATTTGTAGTCGGATTTCTCGGTATCGGAATAGATGGTGGCGTTGTATTTTTCATCGTCAAGAAAATCGAGATTGATGGTTACGGTGCGGCTCGATTCGTTGGTGACGCCGCCAACGTACCAGTCGGCCGTGTTGCGATCCTTGCGGGCTACAATATAATACTCACCGATTTGACCCATGAGTGGGATGCTTTTAGCAAAATTAGTTGGGACATCGCGGATAAATTCAAATAGGTCGGCGAATTTGCCGGTATACATAAATGGGCGGTCGGCGGCCATCTGCATACCAGAATAGATCGTGACGAAGTAGGCTACTTGGCG
>JAZQRY010000028.1:0-3155 GCA_045629825.1 Candidatus Nanosyncoccus sp.
AAGACCATACATTAGCTACTAGCACCTTTACTCCACCAACAGGCAAAGTCCTATCTGGTTGGTGCACTACGCATACTAGTCAAACGGAATGTAGTGGTGGGGCGTTCTATGAACCAGGAGAAACTATACTTCCAAGTACTGTAGCGAGTAATACTACACTTAATCTTTATGCGATTTGGGAAACTCCACCACCTTCTTTGCAGCAATTTGCAGCAGGAGAACTGTCTACTACGTGCAACGATATGTCTACAGGTGATACTTTAACTTTAGCCGATAGTCGTGATTGGCAAGAATACACTATTGCTAAACTCGCCGACGGTAAATGTTGGATAACAGAAAACCTGAATATCGCTGGTGGTACCGCACTCTCAGCGGATGATACAGATGTGACTAGTGCTTATATCAGTAGCTTCTCTACCAGTAATAACCTCACCAAGAGTGGTAGCACGATAGTGCTTCCGGCATCATCTACTTCTGGGTTTGACACTAATAATTACTCCTATGTCTATAACTCTGGCAATAAATCTAGTAACTGTGCCAGTCCAGGATGCTATTCCTACTACTCCTGGGATGCGGCGACACTAGGGTCTGGACGCTCTATCTCTACCGATAATACTGATGCAGAACAAAGTATCTGCCCTAAAGGCTGGAAACTGCCAAGTACGTACAATGGCACAAATAGCACTACCGACTTCCGTGCTCTAATGATAGCTCTAGGTGGCTCTGCCAGTGTCCAAACATATGATAGTTCAACTAGCCCAACAGGAGCTACTATGTCTAGCGCATTGCAAGCGCAGCCGTATAGTTTTCTGCTCGCTGGCCTCTACATCGGTGGTTCGTTCCGCAATGGCGGGTCGTACGGGAGCTATTGGTCTTCTACTTCGTACTCCAGTACCTATAGCGCTCGCCACTTGCACCTCGATTCCAGTAGCGTGCTTTCAGCCAATGGCGGTAATCGGTACTACGGGTGTAGTGTCCGATGCCTGTTAGGTTTATAGTAGCGAGCTCTGTACCTCTACTCCCCCAACTCTCTTTTAGGGATAGGTTGAAGACATGTTGGATAGAAACAAGAAATATGAGATTACGATAAGCTAAGGATAAAAATTATTTCATTAAAGATGAACTTTCTTTTATATCAAAATAGCCCCCGTGTGTGGGGGCTATTTTCGTGTGAGGTGGGTGGGAGATTATTTGTCCACTACTTCGCCTTCGATAGGTTCGTCGCTCTTGGAATCTTTGGAGTCCTTAGAATCTTTGCTGTCTTCGGATTTTTTGTCATCTTCGGCGGCGGCTTGGTAGAGCTTGGCGCCGATAGGCATGATTTTTTCCGAGAGATCTTTTTCGGCCTGTTCGAGAGCGTCTTTGTCGGACTTTTCGTCTTCTAGGACTTTCTTGGCCTCTTTGACGGCTTCCTTGATAGTCTCTTTGTCGTCATCGCTGATTTTGTCCTTGTATTCGGTAGGCATTTTCTCGGCGTGGTAGATGGCGTTTTCGAGATGGTTTTTCGCTTCGACGGCTTCACGCTTCTTCTTATCTTCTTCGGCGTGGAGCTCGGCTTCTTTTTGAGCCTTTTCGATCTCTTCCTTACTCATGCTGCCTGGGCGCTGGATGGTGATGGATTGCTCTTTGCCGGTACCTTTATCCTTGGCGGCGACATGCATGATACCGTTGGCGTCGATAGTGAAGGTAACTTCGATCTGCGGAATGCCACGTGGAGCAGGGGCGATACCGTCTAAGATGAAGCGACCGAGAGACTTATTATCTGCAGCAAATTCACGCTCGCCCTGAAGGACGTGGATTTCTACCTGAGGCTGATTGTCGGCGGCGGTAGAGAAGGTCTGTGACTTAGTTACTGGGATGGTAGTATTGCGGTCGATTAATGGAGTGCGGACGCCACCTTCGGTCTCGATGCCAAGAGTCAATGGGGTAACGTCGAGAAGGACGATATCTTTGAAATCACCTTGCATGGAGCCGATTTGAACGGCGGCACCAAGTGCTACAACTTCGTCCGGGTTCACACCCTGCATGGGCTCTTTGCCGAAGATTTCCTTGACCTTTTCAACTACGGCTGGCATGCGGGTCATACCACCGACCATGACGATTTCGTTGATGTCCTTGGTGGTAAGCTTGGCATCCTTCAAAGCCTTTTCGACTGGTCCGGCTAGGCGATCGATTAAATCGCTAACGAGCTCTTCGAGCTTGGCGCGAGTCAGGGTGTATTCGAAATGCTTCGGGCCATCAGCGTCGGCACTTAGGAATGGGAGATTAATGTCGGTAGAAGTGCTGGAGCTAAGCTCTTTTTTCGCTTTCTCAGCTTCATCTTTGACACGCTGCATGGCGGCGGGGTCGTTCTTGATATCGATGCCGGATTCTTTCTTGAATTCGTCGACTAGGAAATTGACGATGATATTGTCGAAATCTTCACCACCGAGATGGGTATCGCCGTTGGTGGAGAGAACTTCAAATACGCCATCGCCGATATCGAGAATGGAGACGTCGAAAGTACCACCACCAAGGTCGAAGACAACGATTTTTTCGTCTTTGCTGCTGTCGATGCCGTAAGCTAGAGCAGCAGCGGTAGGCTCGTTGATAATACGCTTGACTTCGAGACCAGCGATTTTGCCGGCGTCCTTGGTAGCCTGTCGCTGAGAATCATCGAAATAAGCAGGTACCGTAATAATAGCTTCGGTGACGGGCTCGCCTAGAAAGGCTTCGGCGTCGGCTTTGATTTTCGAGAGAATCATAGCGGAAATCTCTTCGGCGGTGTATTCTTTGCCGTCCATTTCTACAGCTACGCTCTGACCTTTTTTGACAATCTTGTATGGGCTAATTTCTTTGTCGCGTTCGACTTCTTTGTCGGTAAATTTGCGGCCGATGAGACGCTTGATGCCGTAAATAGTGTTTTTAGGATTGGTGACGCGTTGGCGCTGAGCGACTTTGCCGACCAATCTTTCGCCTTTTTTCGTGACGGCTACTACTGATGGGGTAGTGCGGTCGCCTTCGGCGTTTGTGATAATTTCAGGTTTGCCGGCTACCATGTAAGCGAAGGCGCTGTTGGTAGTACCGAGATCAATACCGATCATTTTTGACATAAATTTCCTCCTTGAATGTTTAAATTTTCTGGCACTCGTTGTGGTGGAGTGCTAATATGTATC
>JAZQRY010000029.1:0-10096 GCA_045629825.1 Candidatus Nanosyncoccus sp.
TCTACGCATACCGAAGGCATGATTGCTGTCGGTGCTACCGATCATGAAATTGACAGCGACGATTTAGCTCGCGTCGAAGATGTAGCAGTCACTGGTCGTATCCCAGCTAATCGTGATGTACTAGATGTAGTTCCATTGGAATACGCCCTAGATGGCCAGGGTGGCATTAAAGATCCACTTGGTATGGCGGGTGCTAGGCTCGAAATGCGCGCCTGCGTTGTTTCTGCGCTCACTCCCAACTGTGAGAATTTGCGTCGTGCCACTATGGCTGCCGATGTTCAAGCCGACCGCCTAGTCCCAGGCGTCATCGCTGCGAGCCGTGCCGTCCTAACCGACCGCCAAAAAGAAAACGGCGTCGCCGTAGTTGACCTAGGTGCCGCTACTACTTCTGTCGCCGTCTATGAGGAGGGCGACTTGCAATATGTCGGCGTCATTCCTGCTGGATCGAATAATATTACTAATGATCTAGCCATCGTTCTTGCCATTGAGCCTGAACTCGCCGAAGAGATTAAAACCCGCTTCATTACAGGTGATTTCGAATCCGACAAAAGCCCCGCTATCAAAGTAGGGAAGAATAACGAACGCACTTTTGACCGCAAAGAAGTTGAAGATGTCGCCAAAGCCCGTCTTGCCGAAATATTCGGCGAAGTCCGCAAGAAGCTAAAATCCGCCAAATACGATCAGCGCTTACCTGAAGGCGTCATTCTTGTCGGCGGTGGCGCCAAGATGCGTGACATTGATTTATTTGCCAAAAAAGCCCTCGAAGCCGCCGTAAAAATCGGCACCCCCAAGGGACTAAATGGCGTTTCCGAACCGATCGAGAAGCCCGAATTCGCCACCGCTGTAGGTCTCGCTCTTATGGCTGCCGAGTCGTCTCACTCAGAGCCAGGCATTGCCAAGAAATCAGGTAAATCCAAGCTACCCAAGCCAAAATTAGGTCTCTTCAAAAAACTGTTTTCTAAATTTTAATTAGGGATCTCTATGCACGAAAGTCTAAAAAGTCGTCGTGAAACCGTAGGAGATGAGGCTCCAGAGCATATTAAAGCAATAGAGACCTTGCAGAATGCAGGAATACTGATACCGATCAGCCAATTAGATATCTATCATGGTCGCAGCGGTGATGGCAAAAAATGGAAAATCGAAGGTGTTGATAATGCCAACAACAACACCGGACACCGTAACGTTAATAATATACCAGCCCTTCATGCTAGCGACGAATCTGTCGCGACTCGATTTGCCTATCGGCGCGCCATAAATGAACACGGAGCGCCAGAAGTTCACCAAATTGCTTCACTCGACCCCGATGCTAGTATTTTTAATCGTGATTTTGACTGGAGTTCACTTTCCGATGAAGAGTCTCGACTCGCCCAGGATGCTATTCGCAAAACCCTGCCACGTATTTTCGAAGGTTCACCACTCAAATTCGAAGACCGTCACGTCGTCGACCGCCTATCTCTGAGGGATTTTACTACTAACCGCACGTATGGTGGCTACATTTCAAAACAAATGGTCGAAGAGTATGCCAAGAAAAATGAGATTTCTTTAGAATTATCCGAACAAATCTGCGGAGCAATTAACGCTCGATCCTTTCTTGGCAACATGCCACAAGCTCTAATGCGTCAAGTTGTCGATGCTTTTTATAAAGACACCGGCCAAATCAAAGCGACGGTTGGCGACAGATTAGTAACTTTTCCAATTAACCGCGAGTACGTAGCTAGATGGCTACAAAAGATTCATGCCGTGGGAGCTAACTCCCATGTCTATTCTGCGACCTTAAATGGCGAAAAAATCGTAGATTATCAGTTATTTGACCATGAACATATCGACACTCGCACCGAAATTGACAAGAAGCGTCTAAGGACCATGCGACGACTCGGCAAGCTCGCTCTTAGCCTGCACGAGCATCAAATCACCGAACCAGCCGAGCGTACGCCCAATCCTATGTTAGAAGCTCTCGAAGACTTATATGTCTCACCGCACCAATTAGTAAAAGCTGCCAAAAAGGTGCCAGGCTTTAAAGAATTATTTGATGCCGATGCTGGCAACTGGGAAAAATTCACGCTTGGTGAGCACACCGAGACAGTGCTCCGCAATTTCGACTACAATTACGCTGACAAGCTTCCGGGCAGTCTTTTGCCCATTATGCGACTATGTCTCTTGACTCACGATATCGGCAAATCTGTTGCTGTCAGAAATCGCGACAAGGCTAATCAAACAAAATACAACCTGCAATACGCGGAAATATTTATGCAAAGTGTTGGGATTGATGACCGTACTCGTGAATTTGTCGCTCGGTTAATTGGCCCAGGTAAAGAAATGACAGAAAACATCATTTTTAGAAATAGGGGCAACATGCAAGAAGTTCGTAGATTCTGCACAAACACATTCCAACGATTTACCGGCTACCAGCCAAGCGACGAAGATGCTCGCGGTATTTTTCAGCTATGTCTAATCTTGCAAACCTGTGATAGTGCCGCCTATACAGATATGGCCTTAACACGTTCTGTCGGGAATAGGGGCGTATTCTATCGTAATTCTCCATCATTCAATAGTGCTTTCGAAGGTTCGCATGGATTAACTGGTCGAAAAACCAAATTAAAATTCTCAAACTCTTGATTTTAGAGGGCATTAGGTATATACTATAATCATATTAAAGCGAGGATATTATTATGCCAGAAGTTAAACCTACAGAAGTTGAAAGTCAAGCCAGTATTAAAGTAATAGGTGTGGGCGGCGCCGGTGGTTCGGCGGTAGAACGCATGAAAGAAGTTGGTCTTTCTGGCGTAGAATTTGTTGCTATCAATACAGATGCTCAGGCGCTTCATCATTCACCAGCCGACGTCAAAGTTCATATTGGTAAAGGTCTTGGTGCTGGCGGTGACCCAGAGAAAGGCCGCGAAGCCGCCGAGGAAGGCAGGGAGGCCATCAATAAAGCTTTGGAAGGTGCCGATATGGCCTTCATTACCTTGGGCGCTGGTGGTGGTACTGGCTCCGGGGCTGGTCCTATCGTCGCTGAAGAAGCCCGCAAAAAGGATATCCTCACTGTAGGTGTCGCTACTAAGCCCTTCACTTTTGAAGGCGCTCGTCGCAAAGCTAATGCTGACGTCGCTATTGACAAGCTAGCTCGCCAAGTAGATGCCCTAATTACTATCCCTAACGACCGTCTCTTGCAGACGATCGATCCTCGCACTCCTTTGCTTGAGACTTTTAAGATTGCTGATGATGTACTTCGCCAGGGTGTCCAAGGCATATCCGAGCTTATTACCGAACATGCATTAATTAATCTAGACTTTGCCGATGTCAAGGCAATTATGAAGAATGCCGGCTCCGCTCTCATGGGCATCGGTCATGCTAGCGGAGAAAACCGCGCCGTTTTGGCCGCTCAGCAAGCCGTAGAGTCGCCACTCATCGAAGTCAAGATTGAAGGCGCTCGTGGCGTGCTATTTAGTGTCGCTGGCGGTTACGATATGTCTATGAGCGAAGTTCAAGAGGCCGCCGAAGTTATTACTGGATCTGTCTCTCCCGAAGCTAATATCATCTTCGGTGCTTCCATCCGTCCCGAGCTCGAAGATGAAATCATCGTCACTGTGGTTGCTACCGGTTTCGATACTGATTATTACAATGAAGAAACTAGCTCTCGTCCCGAAGATAATTTCTCCGACGAAAAGCCCGAAGTACAAGCCAAAGATTTCGCCGCAGACAACAAGTCTAACATGTGGGATTCTATCAAACATCAGCCAGAGCCAGAGCCAGTTCACGAAAATGACGACGATATGGATATTCCACCTTCTCTCCGTGAGCGCCTAAAGAACCGAAAGAAAAAGGATTAATGCCAACTTCTCACAAATTTCGCATAGGTGATAGCAAGGTCTTAGAGAGCCGTGAAACTGTTGACGGTACCATGATTCGTCGCCGTCGTGAATCTACTGACGGTCACCGCTTCACTACCTACGAGCGTATCGAGACTCCGCCACTCACTGTATCTAAGCGTAGCGGCAATAAAGAAATCTTCGATCGTGACAAACTACTTTTGGCGGTTCGTCGCAGTGTTGGCAAATTCTTTAACTCCGAGCTCGAAGTCGAGGACGTCGTCAATCGCACTTCCGATATTCTGTATAGCTATGGCACCGACCAGATTACTAGTAAGCAGATTGGTGAAGCCATCCTAGACGTGCTCGCCGAAGTCAACGAAGTCGCTTACGTCCGTTTTGCCAGCGTCTTCCGCGAATTCAAAACTCTTGAAGATTTCGAAGATATTTTACGCGAACAAAAAACGAAGCGGAAGGATAATAAGTGCGAATAATCTGTATCTATCGAGATAATCAAGACTACACTCGCTCAGTAGATGAGTGGCTCGAAAACTTTTATCGCCAAACCGGTCGCAAAATTGAGACTATGAATCCAGACACTAATACTAATTTTTGCGAAACTTACGACATAGTTGAATATCCCACCATTTTAGCTCTCGGCAATAACGGGGAAGTACGTGCTAGCTGGCGCGGCCACAATCTTCCGCTAATCAACGACGTTTTATCTTGTATGATATAATAAGTTTATGGATTTATTGAAGAATATTATCGAAAATGTTTGGGTGCAGCGTGCCTTTTGGTCCGCAGTAGTAGTTTTATTTAGCTTATTGATCTATCATATTATTGCCAGATTTCTCGATTCCAAGGAGAAGAAAAATTCCAAAATACTCTCCCAGAAAAAGAATAAAACCATCATCCGCATGTTCAAAAGTATTGTCGGCACGGCTCTAGCCATACTAGGTACCTTGACTATATTGCAAATTTTCGGTGTCGATGTTACCTCTATGCTCGCCGGAGTCGGTATTGCTAGTATAGTCATTGGTTTTGCCTTGCAGGATGCCCTAAAGGATATTATCCGCGGTTTCGAGATTGTTTCTGATAGCTACTACGAAATTGGCGATGTAGTGAAATACGGCGACAATTTAGGTCAAGTAATGTCTGTTACACTTCGCACTACCAAAATACAAGATATTAACACTATGAACATCGTATCCATTGCGAACCGTAATATTGATCAGATAGAAGTAGACCAAGGCTACATTTTTATCCCCATCCCTATGCCATATGAGCTAAAAGTAGAAAAAGCTGAAGAAGTCCTACAAGAAATAATCAAAAAAGCATCCCGCCACGAAGCAATCACTAGCGCAAAATACCAGGGAATAACCGCTTTTGCTGACAGCTCTCTTAATTATCAAATCGTCGTCACCTGCGACCCCATGGCTCGAATTCAAACTCGCCGTGACGTCCTCCGCATTATCAAGACCACTCTCGAAGCTCACAGAATCTCCATCCCCTACCCCCAACTCGATGTCCATACCAAGAAATAATTCTTGCATTCATCGATGATTCCTTGACTATATTATATATTATAGTATAATCACCCCAAGGTGGGAGTATCTTAGAAAGGTGGTGAAGGTAATGATTTATGAGCCGAATCTAGACATTATGTCCGCATATCTACGTGGTAGGTTGGATGCACCGGGTTTCGAACAGTCGCAAAAGGCCCTAGCCTTCGCTTGGGAGGCTCACGCCGGCAAACTGCGCGAAAGCGGCGCTCCGTACATCATTCATCCGGTAGAAATGGCATGCAACGCCATTGCTTGCAAGGGCGCGACCGACCGGATTATCGCAGCAATTTTGCTTCATGATGTTAATGAAGATTGCGAAATTCCGTTGTCAGCCCTACCGGTAGATGAGACGGTGCGCCAAGCTGTCAAGTTGCTTACCATCCGCCCGCTCCAGGGTGAGATGAAGACCGAGACTAAGCGCCGATACTACAACGAGCTTCTCGAATCTAGAGAAGCCACCGTAGGCAAAGCCTTTGATCGGCTGAGCAACCTGCATAGCATGGAAGGCGTCTTCGAGGAAGAGCGTATCGTGAAGAATATTCGCGAGACGCACGAACTCTTAATGCCGGTCTTAAAAAGGGCAAAGTTTATCTACCCAGAGCTGTCCGACATGCTCCACACGGTTAAGACAGAGCTCGAATGGACCATCGAACTGATGGCCCGCTATCACAAGCTAGATCTCGCATAACCCCCACCTCTGCGTCGCCTTTACATAGGCGGCGCTTTTCATTTTTTTGATACGGTCTTTGCTGTAGCTGATATTGCATAGTTTTTATGGATAATCAATTGGCATGCTATAATACTAACTATGAGACACAATACTGTGGAGCATTTAGGAAATACTCCCACTTCCCAATCTGGTCACCCAAGCGAAAATCAGTTACCGGAAACAGAAAGCTCGCGAAGCCGTTCGGAAAACGCACGCCTTACTTCACGTTTGGGCGAGATGGCTCTCCGACTTAATTCTGTTATATCTTCCGCAAAAGAACATTCCCCTATTGATGCCGTTTCTTCGCGCCTACAGACCGTAATTGCGGAACGTTTATCTTTTGATACGGACGACATGAAAAAAAACAACGAAAATATCAGTAAGTTCTACAGGCTAGTAAGAAATGGTAAACTAAGCCTAGATAATGAGTTAGTTGCACAGAAGTATATAGGCCTGCAGTTTGATCATTTTAGCTATGGTCCGGCTGGCAACATCGAAGCGATGCAAAAACTTTACGCAGCCGGTATTTCTCAGGAAAAAGTCGCACATTATATCGTCGATAATTATATCAAACAATCCATGTTACCAGAATCAAAACAGCCAACCCATAGAACGACTTTTTCGTTAGGCGACATATATTATGCCACTAAGGACTTAAAAGATCCAGAACTAATGACTAGACTTAAAAAAGACCTTAATGAACGTAATATTCCGAAAGTTTTCACTGACCTTGTTCTGGAAGAGAGCTGGATTTACTCAAAGAAAGAAGAAGAATTATGGGATAGGGCCCGCGAAGAGTTAGACGACCGGCGACGTGGAGCTAAACTTCTGCAAAAACTAGGCTTAGAGTCTCCCATACACCAAGATCTATCAACGCTCTTCAGGTACGAAAGTGGTCTCCACTTAGATAAAAACAAGCAGGTAGCTATTCGGCAACTTGCCACTTATAATGTTGGACTAATTGACGAGTCTGATGTAGACAATCTTTACCGCATGGCTTTTGCGCATCGATATGAACCATTTGCCCTGCCATCGTCTCAGCTTGGCCCTATAGGTCGGCGAACAGGAAAACGTATCACTCTCGAAGATTTAGACGATGGAGCCACTAAATATCGTTATTCCATCTCTCCGGATTTACCTACCAGTAGAGACGACGATTTTGTCGAGTTCTATAAATCTCACATTGAGACACTGGACGAATTATTGGATGAAAGTCAAAAAGGTAATTCAGTCTCAATTCTCCTTGCTCGTGAACATTTCTTGCAATCAGAAGAAGAGAAAGACTCAGAATATGAAGAGATTTTTGAATACTTCAAAACGCATCCAGATTATCTAAAAGATAAAGACCGAGGCCTAATGATAACCTTGGCTAACTCGAGGCATCCAGAAGAAGAGCATCAAGGATTTCGTTCGTATATTAGAAGTCTAGGACCCATGACTCTTTCTCGTCATTTTGATGAGAATGGCGTAACGCTCGAATTCTATGTTGATAATCTTTGCAATATACAATCTCACCCTGATCCTTCTAATATTTTTGATTGCTTCGGCTTAACCTTGGACGAAAAACAGAAAAAAATACTAGAGATTGGTTCAACTATAAAGTCTACCGATTTTAAAACGCTTTTCAGAGACTATGTCTTGCAAAACTATGATAATCTCAATCTCGATAACCTTAATCTAATTCCGAGTATTTCCAAGCGGATCATTTCATCAAACGCCGAAGAATTAGCGAGTCATGCCATTGAATTTATTCATGTCATATTAGCTAGTGGGCTCAAAGAAGATAGCTTGTTTGATGCAGTTTCACAAATCGAAGATATTTTTATTCATAATAATTTACCTTATGTAGGCAAAAATTTCATTACTTTTTGCACGCTTTACCCAGAAGGTCAAAATCACCCCGTCTCCAGGGTAATGTCGCGTGGTGCACTTAGGGATCTTCCGGAAAGCAGCATTCTGCATAGTAAAAAAGCCGTAATTTTTAACGATCTACTTAAAGCTTCGATGTATTCAGGCAATCGTGATCTAAAAAAATATCTCACGGACCTAAAAAGAGGGGCTGATTTAGCAGATCGAGTCGTGTCTGGTCAAAACGACTATTCCGACGAAGATATTGAAATTTTGCGCAATTATTCCAACCATCTCATGACACTATATAATAATACGGTCGCCGGCAAGAAAGACCCTGTAAAACTCAGTAGTGATCCAGTCAAAGATGTGAGAGAATTCTCTCGGCTTTTTGGTCCCACTTCTCGTTATGATGTTCCGGATCGTATTGTCCGAAGCTTTGCTTACGGGCTGGGTATCAAATCTTATGATGAGATGGTAGAAAAAATGAATTCAGCCATAGCTGAGACAGATGCACGTAATCGAGCCGCTGCTAAAGCAAATCATTTTACGCTCGAATCGGGAGATATTATCAAATCCACTAGCATAGAATACCTTGGAGCTATTCTTCAAAATGGCTCTGTTAGTAAAGAGTTTCTCAATGGCCAAGCTTCTTCGGATAGTACTCCGCTTGATACGGATGTCAATATTCTGCCAGAAGGGCTTAGTGGTAATATTTCGGAAGGAGTAGACAAGAAGAATGATATAGCCAATTTTGGAGCGATGCATTGCATGATGGTTTTAAAAAGCGACGCTAGTTCTGGTCGCCACCGTTTTCAGATGGAAGACGAAGACGCTAGTTATGATCAAAATCGCTACGAATTATGGCATAACGACGGTGATAACTATGGTATCCGAGTTGGATTTCCTAGCGCGGAAATTGATTATCTGATATATGATGATCTCGGTGGAGCCCATCATGAAGATTTAGAACAAATGAAATTCGAAGTTGTTCGAAATGGCTTCTATATTCCGATCGTCGACAAAAAAACTGGCCAATTAGTATTCACCCCTGAAGAATACGATACTTCCCGAGAAAAAATGCGTGGTCTCTCCGAATACGGCGATGAACCATTCCGATTTGCGGACGAAGCCGCTTGGCGGTCTAACAATGAAACGCTAGTTGATTCTCTCGATATTCCATCTTATATCCTTCCGGATGGCAGTACAATTCCTGGCGTAAGGGAGCTAGCTTCGCAATACGCAGCCAATCGCGAAGCAGTCGGTAGAAAACGAACGGCTATTATTGAGCAAGTAATTGCTCCGGTTTTAACCGAAATGGGCCTGAGTTACAAAGAACATCTTGATGGCGACTTAACTCCAGGCATTGCTGAGTTTATTGATACCGGCTCTACTGGTCGTCTCTCCAACATTCCAGGTGATGGTGATTTTGATTTCATGATGAAACTCGACCGCGACATTTTTGAATCTAGCGAAAGGATGAATCGGCTTCGCCAGTTATTCGCTGACCGTCTAGGCAATCAGTTCTTGGGTAGCAACGTCCGAGCCAAAGACGTGCAGTTAGATGGTTTAGAAGCGCCAGTAGATATCGATATTACCTTCAGTCAAAGGACTAATAAGGTTAGATACTCTACCGATGTTGCGCTCACTCAGCAATACGCCGCCGCCGAATCCGCCGACCCAGAAAAAATCGCCCAGCTAAAAGCAAATATTGTTTTTGCTAAAGAATTTCTTAAAGGTATTGAAGCCTACAAATCTTTCCATGCTGCTACGCCCCAAGGTGGTCTAGGTGGAGTCGGTGTAGAAAACTGGATTCTTCAGAACGGAGGCTCCTTTATAGCGGCAGCACGAGATTTTATGCGAGTGGCTAAAACTTGTGAATCATTTGACGCTTTTAAAGAAAAATACGCCATATGGGATTATGGCGAGAACCATAAAAACGGGAAACACGATAATTTCGTTGTTAGCAATATGAACCAAGAAGGCTTCGTACGAATGAAAACTGCTCTTGCCGATTTTCTTTCAGCCCAGGAGATAACATACTAGCGTAGCCCGTAGATTTAACCTGGTGTGTAATAGTAGTTACGTATGATGTATATAATGAGTAAAATTCTCCCTTGTCTAACGCGGCGAGTTGTATTATTACTCCGCAGAGATATATC
>JAZQRY010000030.1:0-5912 GCA_045629825.1 Candidatus Nanosyncoccus sp.
GTAGCCGAAGCGAAGGACGAGTTGACAGGGCAGCTCGAGAAGGAATTTGCAGAACGGGAGAAATTGCCCTACAAGACATTTTCGGGTCCAGTAGATTATGGGCAGCTGACTTTTAATTACCCTAAGACTTGGAGTGTGTATGTAGAGTCAGATGCGTCGAACGGTGGAGATTTTCATGCATACTTTAATCCTAATCAGGTAGACGAAGTGTCGGAAGATACAATTAATGCGCTTAGGGCTTCTATCGTAGAAAAGAGCTTTGATGACGTAGCTAAGGAATATCAGAGAGTAATGGATCGTCCAGATTCTGGCTTGACGGTGCAAGCGACGACTGTTAATGGCATTCCAATGAATCGTTATACTGGCAAAATTCCAAATACCGATTTGAATGGTTTTATTGTTATATTTAAGATTCGGGACAAGACTGCGATTCTGCAAACCGATTCGGTGCTATTTGAAAATGATTATAATGCATTGCTCGAAACTATTACATTTAACGCATAATTAGTGTATAATAGGGGGCATGGAGAGTGAGGTAGACGGTATTTTGGTGGCGGCGCATGAGCTAAAAGCGCCACTAGCGGTGATGCGGCAGTTAGCCTTTGCTCTTGATGGGATGGGACCGGAAAATGAGCGAATCCGTGCGGAGATGATACGAGTGTCGGAGCGAGCGATTAGGCAGGTGAATGACTTGGCTAGAATCAGGCGGCTGGAAGACGGATTGTTTGAGATGGAGCCGGTAGCGGTAAGGGCGGTATGCGACGATGTGACGAGAGAATTGAAACGTTTATTTGATGGCGAGCAAAAGAGGCTATCGGTCAAATATATCAATCGTTCGCGTCTAGTGACGGCTAATCGGGAATTATTGTATAGTGTAATATATAATTTCGTATTAAATGCGATGCATTATTCGGATGATGGCGCGAGGACTCAGCTTATGGTGCGCGATACGAAGGATCGGGTAAGGGTGATGGTGCGGGATTTTGGACCGGCTTTGCCGACAGATATTTGGCGGAATATTAAAAAGGGGCGGATCGCGACGCCGACTTCGATTGCGATGCGGCCTGGGTCGTCGGGACTAGGGCTATATATTGCGTCGAAATTCTCGCGGTATATGCATGCGGAAGTGGGGGCGGTGCGACATAGGGACGGTACAAGCTTTTTCGTGGAATTGCCAATTTCTAAACAGATGAGTTTGCTCGAATGATTTTTGTGATAGATGATGATAAAGTGATGGCGAAATGCATTGCGAAAGCCTGCCCAGGGAAGGAAGTAGAGATTTTTGGCGATGGAATCAAGGCGATGGATGCTATTTCGCAGGGGCGGATACCGAGTTTAATTTTTCTAGATATATTACTTGACGGGCCGGATGGATTTACTTTGATTAATGAATTGGTTTCGTATCCAGATACGGAGCAGATACCAATCGTGGTGGTATCGTCGCTAATGTTCAAAGAAAAAGACTTGAAGGCTTATGGCGTAGTGGGGGCGCTCAATAAAGATACGATGACGCCAGATGAGATACGGAGATATGCGGATGAATATGATTGATAAAGATTTAAAGACTTTAGCCTATGTACTTCGGCGGACGAATTACGGGGAAGCGGACAGGATTTTGAATTTAATTACACCACAGGGTAAGATTGCAGCGATGGCGAAGGGGGCGCGAAAAGAAAAATCTAAGCTTGCGGGCGGGATAGAGATGCTGTCTCTGGTAGAGCTGAATCTTCATAGAGGAAAGGGAGATTTTGCGATAGTGACGGGTGCGAAGATGAAGAAATATTATGGCAATATTTTGAAAGATTATGCACGGATGGAGCTCATGAGTGTGATTTTGAAGCGAGTGAATGTGGCGGCGGAGCACTCGGATAGTCCGGATTTTTTTAGGATAGTGGATGATTGCCTTAAGGGACTGGATGATGGGACTGACTTTGATTTGATTAAAGGGTGGTTTGTGCTTAATTTTCTAAAAGCGAGTGGCGAGGAAGTAAATTTGTATCGTGATGGGGATGGGGGGAAGCTGCGTGAAGACGGGCGATATGATTGGGATGTAGGTCAGATGGTTTTTGTGCTGAGTCAACATGGTCAGTATGCGGCGAATGAAATAAAGATGCTAAGACTTATGACGAATACGGAGCTTGCGATTTTGAAACGGGTGCGAGTGTCGGAAGAATCAATGGGGAGAGTGATGGATTTTATTCGCCTGATGGATGTGGTAGAGATGTGATATAATAGGATTAGTTAAATAAGGAGTAAAAATGGCAGATTTTAACAAAGTTTTGACCCCAGGGGATTATGAGAAAGGTGAGCTCAATGTAGTAATTGAGATTCCTACTGGCTCGAATCATAAGATTGAGTGGGATCGTGAGCATGCTTGCTTTATGCTAGATCGAGTAGAGCCGATGGCTTTTGCGAAGCCTTGCAATTATGGATTTATCCCACAGACTTTGGACGAGGATGGTGATGAGCTCGACGTATTGATGATTACGGATCAGCCACTGACTACCGGTATTTGGATGAAAGCAAAGATATTGGGTGTGATGAAGTTCGTGGATGGTGGTGAAGTGGACGATAAGATTATCTGCGTACCGGCAGACGATCGCAACAATGGCAACGCTTATAATAAATTGGAAGATTTGCCAAAGCAGCTAATTAAGCAGATTGAATTCCATTTCAATCACTACAAGGATTTGAAAGAGGCTGGTACTACTGAGGTGAAGGCTTTTGAAGGTATCGACATAGCGAAGGAAGTAATTGCAGCTTCGATTGAGCGTTACGCAAAGAAATAATTCATAAAAAAATACGGTATATATTATATATACCGTATTTTTGTGCCTTGTTATTGATTTTCGGTGGATTCTTCGGTCGACTCTGCGGGTTCGGTAGTATCTTCGACGACTTCACCTTCTTCGACGGTCTCAGCATCTTCGACGAAGCCATTGTCGTCAGTGCCTAGGTTTTCGAGTGACTTAATGAATTCGATTTGCTGCTTGACGTCGGTGGTGGTTAGGCCTTCATAAGAAGATGGAGTACCGGTAATGACGATGTATTTGCCGTTAAGCTCAATACTTTCGTAGGTGTCATCTTCGATTTCCTTGTAAGTCTCGTAGGCCTTCTGAGCGGTGGCGCTATCTGCGAATTCGTAGAATTGCTTAAAGCCCGTGATCTCATCGCCGGAATAGTAGTAGACCATGTGAGTCTTGGCTGGAGCTGGAGTGTCGGTTTCGTCTTCATTGAGATCGTCTTCGTCGTTCTCTAGAGTGAGTACATATTTGCTGCCGTCAGAGACGAAGTAGCCGTCACCGAGCGCATTGCCACTGTTGCGAACAGCAAAAATGATACCTACGACGATGGCTACCACTGCAACTACTGCTACGCAAGCCCCGATAATGATGGGCATTTTGTTGGTATTAGATTTTTTATTAGCCATAATTTCTCCTTATTATATGAACAATTATAGCATATTTTGGATAATTTTTATGCTTATTTTGGGATTTTATAAATCGGAGATTTTGACACGAGTCTGCTCGGTAGTGTCGCGGTCGCGGACAGTAACGGTGTCGTCTTCTAATGTGTCGAAATCAATAACGATACATTTAGGGGTGCCGATTTCGTCTTGCTTGCGATAACGCTTGCCGATATTGCCAGAATCGTCCCAGGTGACGTGGCGGTATTTCAGCTTGAGCTCGGTGTAGACGGCTTTGGCTTTTTCGACTAATTCGGGCTTATTCTTGAGTAATGGTGAGACGCAGAATTTATATGGGGCGAGATTTTCTGGTAGTTTGAGATAGGTGCGTTTTTCGCCGTTAACTTCGTCTTCGGTGTAGGCGGTAGTTAGTACGGCTAGGAATAGTCGCTCTACGCCAATAGATGGCTCGATAATATGGGGAACGAAAGTCTCGCCGGTGATTTTGTCGCGATATTCCATGGACTTGCCGGATTCTCTTTGGATGTTCTGTAAGTCGAAATCGGTGCGGTAGGCTAGACCCATCAGTTCTTCTTCGCCACCAGGATATTCAAACATGAAATCGACAGTACGTTTACTGTAGTGAGCGCGATCCTTTGCCACGATTTCAATTTCATGAATTTTGTCCTTAGGTAGATGAGCGACTTCTTGGAAGAATTCTTCAGATAGAAGGCGCATTTTTTCGAAATTCTCTTCCCAGGTGTCGGGTTTGACGAAATATTCAATCTCCATTTGGCTACATTCGCGATCGCGTAGGATGAAGTCACGGGGGCTGATTTCGTTACGAAAGGCCTTGCCTTGCTGAGCGATACCGAAAGGCATGTTGGGATAGAAAGTATCGACTACATTCTTGTAATTAGTGAAGATGCCTTGGGCGGTCTCAGGGCGAAGGTAGGCGATATTCTTCTGGCTTAATTCTTGATCGTCATCTGGTAGGACGGCGCCAACATGAGTAGTGAACATCATGTTGAATTTGCGAATCGGACCCCAGTTTTCTTTGCCGCAGACGGGGCATTTGGTATGGGTAGCTAGGAACTCTTCGGTAGTGACAGATTCGTTGATGCCGTCGGCGATTTTGTCGGCGCGGAAACGGGATTTGCACTCTTTGCATTCGACCAATGGGTCGGCAAAAGTAGCAGTGTGGCCCGAAGCTTCCCAGGTGCGGGGATTCATTAGAATAGCGGCATCTACGCCGTAAATGTCGTCACGATTTTCGACGAAGAATTCCCACCAGGCATCCATTAAGTTTTTCTTGAGCATGACACCTAAGGGGCCGAAGTCCCAAGTGCCGGCCATACCACCATAAATATCAGAGCCGGGAAAAACAAATCCGCGGCGCTTGCAAAGGCTAACTATATCTTCCATGTGTCTATTATATCATATCCGAGTACAGTATTTTTGAAAGCGGACTTGGTGGTCGTGATTAATCGCTCCAGAAATCTTCAGGGTTAGCCGTGGAGGCGAGATTGATTTCGGTAGTTTCGCCGGTGGTGAAGTTTTTGGATTTTAGAGTCTTGGTGGCGATTTCGGATTCACCGATTACGATGCCGTTTTCGGCAATTTTGGCAGCGTGGGTTAATTTGGTGCCGAGATTTTTGCCGGCGAAGACAATAGTTGTGTTGTAATTTTTACAACGGAGCCGATTAGCGATACGTATGGCTTCGTCGAACTCCGATTCGGATACCGGTATGATGGCGTAATCGAGTAAGCTGGACGGGTTATCAATTAGGTCGTGCTCGTTTAAGACGTAGAATAGGCGAGTCAGCCCGATAGAGCCGCCGACGCCAGGGAAGGATTGGTCGGAAAAATGCTTAGTGAGATTATCGTAGCGACCGCCACCACAGACTGAGCCGATATTCTTGTGCTCGGGCAGGACAAATTCAAAGACAGTACCAGTGTAATAATCAAGGCCGCGAACGATTTGCATGTCGGCGACGATTTGGTCTTTATATCCGGCGGCTTCGAGTAGGTATAGGACTTGGTCGAGCTCTTCTATGCCTTTAGTAAAGGTAGGATTAGTGATTTCAAGATTGCCGAGATTCTTGATTACGAAGGAGCGTTCGCCGTGAAGCTCGATAAAGGCGAGAAGCTTTTTGATGATATCTTGAGATAGGGATAATTCTTCGAATGAAACTTTGGTCTGTTCTGGGGTGACTTTCTCGGCGTGGTCAATAATGCCGAAGATTTCTTGAGATTTATCTTTGATATCGAGAGCTTCAAGTAGACCGGTGAGAATCTTGCGGTTATTGATACGGGCAAGGACGGGAGTCTTGAGCTCAAAAGTTGAGAAGGTTGATAGGAGCGTAGAAATAACGTCGGCGTCGTAAGCGAGTGGCAAAGTACCACGACCGATGACGTCAATGTCGCATTGGTAGAATTCGCGGAAGCGGCCCTTCTGAGCGCGTTCGCCACGGAAATTAAGCCCGAGCTGGGAGACTTTCAGCGG
>JAZQRY010000031.1:0-5313 GCA_045629825.1 Candidatus Nanosyncoccus sp.
GGGGAATTATGGGGGTGGCGCTCGGAGTAATCTTAGGCGCTGTAATGCAGCTGATTGTGTCGCTAATTGGGCTGTTTGGGCTGGGGATGGACTATGATTTCAAGATAAAATGGCGCAATCAAGGCTTTCGCTCAATTCTGAGACTTTTGCCGGCACGCTCGCTTGACCAAGGAATTGACTATGTAAATGGTATCGTAAATACTAATCTCTCATCACGCATGGGGGCTGGAGCGGTAAGGTCATTTAATCAGGCTTCGTCTTTACATCAGATGCCGATTAATCTAATTGGGGTAGCTATTTCTACGGCATTCTTCCCGAAATTGACCGAGGAATTAGGAAGTGGCGATCAGAAAGAATTTTATGAAACATTCCGTACAGCACTTCGGACGATTATTTGGATTTCACTACCAGTGGCAGTAATTGCCTACTTTGGACGGGGGTATGTAACGAGCTTTATCTCAAATATTGGTAGTAGCGACAGCAACGGCACCATCGCTTCGATTCTCGGTACTTTGTGTGTAGCGATTTTTGCGCGGTCAGTATTTCATATTGCGTCGCGAGGATTCTATGCCTACCAAGACACCAAGACACCATTCCTGGTCTCGATTATTGCGATTGGACTGACGATTATAT
Source organism: Candidatus Nanosyncoccus sp. (assembly GCA_045629825.1). Classification (GTDB taxonomy): domain Bacteria; phylum Patescibacteriota; class Saccharimonadia; order Saccharimonadales; family Saccharimonadaceae; genus Nanosyncoccus. Next base: position 634 of record JAZQRY010000031.1, read on the forward strand.
TATCGGTATGGTTTTATTCGATAGGCTGGGGCGTGGACGGGCTGGGCTGGGCGCAGTCAATTGGGGCGATTGTAGAGATTATTATCTTACTATATATATTGCAGAGACGATCGAGAAGAGAGCTGCTAGATAGGGCGTTCTGGCGAGCGATGTGCCGGATGATATTGGCTACAATTGTAGCTGGATGCGTGGCTTTCTCGATGACCAAGTTCGTACCGCTGATGGTGACGGATAATTCTCTAGTGATTACCGTACCGAAGTTTCTGTTGATCTCTACTATATCAGTAGCGGCTTATCTACTAGCTAGTTATTTCTTAAATCTCAAAGAAGCGGGGCCAGTATTTAGATATTTCAAGAAAATCCTGTTTAGAAACGTCAAATAGATGTTATAATAGATACCATGGAAATAAAACGCGAGGATATTTTGCATTTGGCGAGCTTGTCTAAAATGACGGTTTCAGAGAAAGAAATTGACAGTCTCGGCAAAGACCTGCAGGATATTATAAAATACATTTCCCAGCTAGATGGGCTGGATACAGACAAAGTGGAGCCGACTTACCAAGTGTTTGAGATGAAAAACGTCTGGCGCGACGATGAAATCTTGCCACAGGAGGCGGACCGAGAAGCTCTACTGGCGCTAACCAAAGAAGCAAAAGATAATCAGATAAAGGTGCCAAAAGTATTATGAAGATAGCTAACAAAAAAGTAACCGCTGAGAGACTAGTAAAGGATGCTCTTACTAAGGCAAAGCATTTTGCGGATTATAATATTTTTACTTCTCTCGACGAAGAAGGGGCTCTCGCGCGAGCGCGTGAGATTGACGCGAAAATAGCCAAGGGGGAGAAGGTGGGGCGGCTAGCTGGAGTGCCGTTTGCGATTAAAGATAATTTCCTGCATCCGACTGGCGAAACTACGGCTTCGGCGCATATTCTAGAAGGATTTAATTCGCCCGTGACGGCTACTTCGGTAGCGAAGTTAGAAGCCGAAGGAGCAGTCGTGATTGGTCGGACCAACATGGATGCCTTTGCACATGGCTCGTCGACAGAGAATTCATATTTTGGACCGACGCTTAATTCTTGCGATCAAGAGCGAGTGGCTGGTGGCTCATCAGGCGGCTCTGCAGTAGCGGTAGCGCTAGATATCGTAGAGTTTGCGACCGGATCAGACACAGGCGGTTCAATTCGGCAGCCAGCATCATTTAATGGTATTTATGGACTGAAGCCGACCTACGGGTGCGTGTCGCGCTACGGAGTAGTAGCGATGGCGTCGTCGACGGATTGTATCGGATTTTTCACTAAGACTCCGGAAGACATGGATCTTCTAATGTCCATCGCGTCCGGGCAGGATTCTAAAGATATGACGACATTGCCGGATTATTATAATAGCCAGACCGATTCGTCATCTCCTATTAAGATTGGTATCGTTAAAGAATTCGACAACGATTCGGTAGATTCGGAGATTCGAAAGGCATTGAAAGATAAATGCGAGTTGCTAAAGTCTAAAGGTTATGAAATAGTAGAGCTCGATATGCCAGCGCTAAAATATGCCTTGGCAGCGTATTATATTATCGTGCCAGCAGAGATTGCGTCGAATTTGTCGCGCCATGACGGAGTCAGATATGGCTTTCGGTCGGATGATTCAGCGGATCTAAACGCACTATATGACAATACCCGCTCCGAGGGCTTCATGCCAGAGAACAAGCGACGGATTATGATTGGGAATTTTGTACTATCTAGCGGCTTCTATGATGCATATTTCTTGAAAGCGGCCAAGGCGCGGACTTTGATTATCGAAGAATATAACAAGGCGTTTGAGAGGGTAGATTTCATCTTGTCGCCCGTGGCGCCAAATCCAGCCTTTAAGCTGGGCGAGAAAGTAAATGACCCAGTGGCGATGTATCTCGAAGACGTGATGAGCGTGTCGCTAAATCTCGCCGGAGTGCCAGGACTAACCGTACCAGCAGGCAAGACCAAGGCGGGGCTACCGGTAGGATTGCAGCTCATCGGACCGCGACGTAGCGACAAAGCTTTAATTGAATTTAGTAAGGAGCTAAACTAATGGATGGTGGAGTAGTAGCATTTATATTCGCAATTCTAATCGTAGCGGTGTTTATTTTCGTGGCGATTCTTCTAACAGGTAAGCGCGGATATCATTTCAATGTGGAATTTTATCAGTCTAGATTCTTAGCGATTGAAAATAAGTTGGATAAGAATAACTCGGCTACTTTCATGACTACAGTGATTGAAGCAGACAAGTTACTGGATAAGGCCATGATGGAGATGGGAGCGCCAGGTAAGACGATGGGGGATCGGCTCAAGAAATACGGCAATAGATTCACTAATGTTAATGCTGTATGGCGGGCACACAAGTTGCGAAATGCTATCGCGCACGAATCAGAATTAGAGGTGAGCTACAAGCAAGCATCAAATGCGTTAGTCATCTACAAACAAGCATTAAAGGACTTAGGAGCAATATGAAGAAATACGCACCAACCATTGGAATTGAATGTCATGTACAGCTAAGCACCAAGACGAAGCTGTTTTCCGAAGTAGACAACGATGCACGAGGGAAAGAGCCGAATTCCTGCGTATCGCCGGTGGATTATGCGCTGCCGGGGATGCTGCCGCGGCTCAACGGGGAAGCGATTAAATACGCCATTCGCGCGGGGCGGGCGATGAACTGCGAGATTAATGCCGAGTCGCGCTTTGACCGCAAGCATTATTTCTATCCCGACTCACCGAAGGGATATCAGATTACGCAGTTCTATCACCCGATTATCGGCGCAGGATACGTGGAGCTACCTTCGGGTGGGCGAGTCAGGATTGAGCATGCGCATCTCGAAGGCGATGCGGGCAAACTCACGCATTTTGATACCTACTCACTGGTGGATTTGAACCGCGTGGATACGCCGCTAATTGAGATTGTCTCAATGCCGGACATTCATTCAGCCAAAGAGGCGCACGACTATTGCAAGGAGCTGTGGCGCCTAATGTGCTACGCGGGAGTGACTTATGGCGACTTATACAATGGCAATATGCGATTTGATGTCAATATCTCGCTGGCGCCGGAAGATTCCGAGGCGCTAGGTACGCGCGCCGAAGTGAAGAATCTTAATTCATTTAGGAGCGTAGAGCGGGCAGCTGAATATGAGATTGCGCGGCAGGAGAAGCTGCTTGATGCGGGGGAGAAGGTCGTGCAGGAGACGCGCGGCTGGAGCGATGCCACGGGCAAGACCACTGGCCAGCGCTCAAAGGAAGAAGCCAAGGACTACCGCTACATGCCAGAGCCAGACATTCCGCCGATTCATTTGACGACCGAGTTTATCGACGAGCAGCTAGCGGAATTCCCGTTGATGCCGAGCGACTACCGCCAGAAATTTGCCAAGGTAATTGCTGGAGATGTATTAGAAATCCTACTAGACTATCCCGAACTTATGAAAAAATTAAATAAACTTGATAGTAAATATGTTAAGAATATCTCTAATTTATTTACATCAGTACTACTAGCTGAAGAGAAGTCTGCTGAATATCTAAATGATCTTCCAAGTGCGAAGGATTTGAGCGAGCTTGCTGAGATGAATGAGAAGAAAGAATTGTCGTCTACTGCCACGAAGGAAGTATTCCTACGCCTATTCGACCCGCAGATGAAAGGGCGGGGAGCGAAGAATATCGCCAAGGAGCTAGGGCTAATTCAAGAGAATGACCTAGGGGCGCTCGAAGCAATAGTAGATGCGGTATTGGCCAAGCCTGAGACGCTCAAGGCCCAGGAAGATTTCAAAGCTGGGTCGGAGAAGGTACTCGGCTTCCTGGTGGGGCAGGTGATGAAAGAGTCCAAAGGCAAAGCCAACCCATCTAGCGTGCAAGAGATCTTACGCAAAAAATTAAAGTAGATTGATTAACTACCAAGACGATTGATAACCCATGCGCCAGCCTTATTGGAGCCTACACGGCTAATTATTTCGCGTTCTTTGAGACTCGCAATGATGCGGCCGACGGTTTTCTCGGTCTTGCCTAGTTTAGAACTAATTTCTGCGTAATTAGCAGAAGGGTTCTCTGTGATTATCTCCAGAACCTTAGGCTCATCTTCAATAAGTGCTGCGGCGCCATCATCAAAATGACGATTGGGCTGCTAAAAAGTTAAGTGTCCCAACTTAGATTTCAGTTTAGGTAATTCAACCTTAAAATCTTGCCAAGTTTAACTTGTATCCAGCTAGGCTAGGAGCTGATAATACATCTAAGACTATACCCGTCGTGGCGAGAGGAGTTGTCGATTGGGTAGATACCGCTAGTATTCGCGAACAGGCGGTACATACTACTGTTAAAGCTCCGCGTAGAAGACCACCAGTGGCTGCCCGTACCCTGACTGCTGGGCGAGCCATTGTAGAAGTAGCCAGAGAGAGGCAAGTGGAGAGCGGCACGATAGTTGGCGACAGCCGTTGGGTCAGAAGTTGAATCAGTAAAACCATAAATAGTATTAGCCAAGGCACTAAATTCTCCGCTGGTATCTCAGTGTCTTTTCCGCCACCACCTTCATCAGCTCCGACGATACCGATTTTTCCAATTTCTCACCATCAAACAGCGAGTTCTGTTCCAGTAGCTTACTCTGCCTTTTCTTTCCATGCATTGTCGTATTTTATTCTAGCACTTTATCTTTTATTGATTTTTTTAGCTCCCTTTCCCG
>JAZQRY010000032.1:0-8812 GCA_045629825.1 Candidatus Nanosyncoccus sp.
ATTCGCCGCTTTATTGGTAAAAGTCACCGCTAGTATATGCGGCGGTCTTACTCCGTGCAAGATCAGATTCGCGATTCTATGCGTAAGAGTTTTCGTCTTCCCACTCCCCGCCCCAGCCAGCACCAATATCGGCCCACTTAAGGCTTCCACCGCCTCCTTCTGCCTTTTATTCAAACCTCCAGTAATATCATCCATACAAATCATTATACCAGAAAACCACCCAAAATCCGCCCACGAAACACGTTCACCCCACCCCAACTATTCCCCAAATTTAGCTTTCAACGTAAAACTGATTAGATTTTCCGTATTTACAGACGAAAGGCAACAAGAAATATCTATGAAGAACTCATCACGCATCTAACGCTCGATCCGTAGTCACGGCCATTGCTAGTATAACTGTCGTAGGCTGGGTTAATTTCACTTGCGGTCACGTACGCGTGGTACATGCGGTAGTTATTGGCTCGCTTAGAAGACCAGAAGTTACCGCTGCCACCCTGATAGTAGGGCGAGCCATTGTAAAAGAAGCCAGAGAGAGGTAAGGAAAGAACATTGCGGTAGTTAGCTACAGCTGTGGCATCATGGGTGTTGCCAAAAGAACCATAAACAGCGTTAGCTAGAGCACTAAATTCCCCATTAGTACTTCCAGTAGGTAATCTCCAACCTTTTGGACAAATACTACTGGTAGCATCTCCTCTTGATGTACCATAATCAGTACCATCACCATAACAGTAAGATCCTGCCGTAGCGGCACAGTAGTTATAGTATCCACCTACTTTCCAGTTACCAGCCAGTATTTGGTCTTTTAATGGATCGTCAGCGCCATCGTACGAAGTCGGCATAACATCTTTATCAACAAGATTCACCAGCGGTGCGGAGTAGGAGTAAGAGCTAGTCCAGTTAGCTACCTTAGCCGTAGCGTATTTATCGGAAATAGTACCCAAAGTAGTGCCTTTAAGAGCTGCCAAAGCGCCTGGATCATTAGTAGTATCTATATCAGTATTATCCGCAGTAAGACCATTTAATATGGTGTCATTGGTAAGGTCTATAGCTAGATTATCTAGCATCCAGCATTTATTATCCGCTAGCTTTCCTATCTTATATGAAGTATTGTCTCTCGTATCATATACCATATCAGTATCACCTACATTAGCTAGATTAGAGCAACTATAGTTTTGTATGGAAAGCATTTGTCTACTAGTAACGCTGATAGTAGCTGAACCTGCACCTACTATGAAATTTGCGTTGGGTAGTTTTGGCGTAACGGTCCCTGCGCCAGTAGTCTTGGTAGTAGTGTTCATAGTATAGCCAGTAGTATAAGTAGGTTTAAAAGTATAGGTATTACCGCCAAGTAGGTTCAAACTTTGCCCACTACTCGTAATGGTACCTACTGTAGTTCCGCTTTCATCTACTACTGCAATGCTAGATACATTACTATCCTTAGTGAAGGTGATAGAATATCCTTGTTGCCATACAGCATAGAGGGTTTTGGTTTCGGTATTATTGCCTGGCATATTAGATTTTACATCTGCTTCATCGGCGTATTCTACACTACTAGGGTGTCCTGCACCTGGAGTAGTAGCAGTGCTGCTCCAACCATTAAATACGGCATTAGTGCCAGTAGGGGTAGCATATTCACCAGATGTAAGGGTGCGATCTTGTACGATACCAGTACCAGTTACTACGGCATAGTAACCATAACCATTTGTAGCGTAGCCAGAATCAGAATGAAATCCAAATGTAACTGCATCTCCTGAAATATCACATTCTACATTGCTAACTATATTATCGCTATCGAACATACCATTGTTACTAGTAGCCGTACCGCAACTCTGAATACCACTAGAATAATCATTCTCTGCAGTATAATCCGAATGATTACCCTGCCACATGCTCATCCAATCATATCCACTTTCGCCACCATAAGTTAACGTTATATGAAGTGAAGATGCTCCAGGTATAGTAACAACATCATTTATATTCGCATCATCTGGGTAGTTGCCGTTTTGTACACCTGCATCATTAATGTTTGGCGTATGGGAATATTTAGTTATTTGCTGCTGAGCAGTACTTGAATTATAATTCACGTTATTTATCATCCTAGCATCTTGCGTTGCAGTCTGAGAGAAAGTCAAGCCATTCCCATCATACTTCACACAAAGCTTAGTATTATCGCATTTTATTTGATTAATGTTAGCAACCGCCATTATAACAAAAGTCCCACTGATGTAGCTTCCTTGTGTAGTATCACTAGTCACTCTAGCTCCAATTGACATAGTATAGGTGTCAGAAGCACCAGTAGCATTAGCTGAATCGGTAATAGCTAATATCTCTCCTGCTCCATTAGGTAGTGGTTTAAATACGGCATTTGCTCCAGTATTAGTGTGAGTAGTATGAATATCTCCACTTGTTGTTACGTATTGACTGGGTTTATAACCCCATTTGTTATTATACTGAGTATTTGATGAATTGGAGAAATCTGATGCAGTAAGATTAGATGAAATAGAAGTAATCTTACTGGTATTATCCGTGGTATTAGTGAGATCCGTAGAGCCAGTAGACGAAGCAATACTTAGCGTGTATCCAGAAGAGCTAGTAGTGGATGCCGTAATAGTAGCCGATGAGGATTCAGCAAAAGTGCCTGATGCACTATTGGAATACAAATCTAATGCTATATTACTAGTACTTACGTTAAGCGAAATAGAATCATCGGCATAAGCGTTATTATTACTAAATAGCCCAATACCTAGTAAGCTTGCTAACATGCAAATAAAGACCACAACCAACTCTGCAAGTTTACGCCCTACACAATCCTTCCTTTTTATTACCTCTCTCATAAACAAAATATAACCTTTAACACTTTCAATTATAGCAAATCATAACCACTGCCTGCAAGACTTTTTCTTCATTTTTCACATCAAATAATCTTTTCCCCAACCCTCTCATCTGTGTTATAATCAACTTATGGTAATTGCAGAAATTGTATCTTGGTGGTATACCAAGGGCTGGCATATCTTTATCGAGAAAGTTCGCGATTTCTTTATGAGTATCGTCAACTTTTTCTCTATGGATTCATTGATCCGTACACTTTTTAAGCCCTTCCGCCAAATCTCCGCTGGCTCCGCCGGCTCCAACGCCTCACTCGATTTGAGATTCCACATGTTTATCGACCGCCTAGTCTCTCGCGCCGTCGGTTTCGTCGCTAGATTAGTACTGCTTATCGTCGGCTGCATCCTAATCGTCATCGGCGGCATATTTAGCCTACTCTTCATCATTCTCTGGCCCATCATTCCCTTAGCCCCAATCGCAGGCATCATACTTACCGTCATAGAGGTCACCATATGAGTGCCACTTTTGACCCCAAGAACCCCCGCGTGCGACTCGCCCAGCGCAAAAAATCCCTAAATCGCCCATCAGTCATCGTTTTGAATGTCTTTATCATTATCTCTCTCCTACTCGCCGGCATCGCACTATTAATGATGCCGAATCCAATTGGCTGGCTATTTATCAGCTTTACTGCCTGGTTCTTCATGTTTATCTATTGGATTAAAAACGCCCTTAAATACATCCCTGTCAAAGACACCGACAATTTCACCGACCTACTTTCCGAAGATTTACTATTATTAATTAAGCCCGATATGTCAAGCGCCGATCTCGTCAAAATCTTATCGAAATCCCCAGGCGCTCTCTTTATCATGGCGCGCTTTGGTATGGCTAATTCCCTATTTGACTATATCGCTCCCTTCCTGCCCGAATCCACCGAGCCAATTTATAAGGCCGCTCTCGACCTTCGCACTAAGACCAATTCCGCCGAAATCACCGGCGCCGTCTTAGTCGTAGCTATTCTCCAATCCTTCCCTAAGCATGAAAAACTCTTAAACCAGCTCAAGCTCTCGCTCGACGACCTTTACCAGGGCATCGAATGGTACAACCATCTCCACGGCATAGTTCAGGGCGACAAAAAGCCATTTCGCCCCGGTGGTATCGGTCGAGACTTTGCCTTTGGCTTCACTCCTACCTTGCAACGCTTCGCGACCAATCTTTCCGAGCGCCACTCTAGCTTTGCCCATCAAATCCAGCAGGCCCACAATTCCGAAGTCATCTCCCAAATGGTCCATACTTTCACTCATGGCGGGCGTCAAAATGTCGCACTCATTGGCAGTTTCGGCTCTGGCCGCTCTACGCTAGTCGAATCATTTGCCGCCAAGCTCATCTCTGCCGATTCCGACATCCCCAGCTCACTCCGCTATCACCAAGTCTACTCACTAAGTGCCCCTAGCCTCATCTCTGCCGCCAAAGACGATAGCGAGCTCCAATACATTATGATTAATATTTTCAACGAAATCTATTCCGCCAAAAACACTATTCTCTGCCTTGATGATGCACACTTATTCTTCGAAGAAGGTCCTGGCTCTGTCGATATCTCCAATCTCTTAGTACCAATCCTCGAAGCCGGCAGAGTTCGTCTTATTCTCGTCATGGATAGTCAGCGTTTCCTCGAAATCTCCGCCAAGAATCCTGCTCTCGCCAATGCACTCAACAAAATCAACGTCCAACCCACCAATCGCACCGAGACTATGCGTATTCTCATGGATCAAGTTCCTTATTTCGAATACCAGAAGAAAGTTATCTACACTTACCAATCTCTCACTACCGCTTATCGCCTGAGCAAGCGCTACATTCATGACGTCGAAATGCCGGGCAAAGCCAAATTATTACTCGAATCAGCCGCCGACTACGCCGACCACGGCGCCGTCACCGACATATCCGTCGAGACTGCTATTGAGCAATCCTACGGCGTCAAAGTCAAAGTTGCCACCGATACCGACGACCGCGACAAATTACTAAATCTCGAGCAATTAATCCACGAAAACATGATCGACCAAAAAGAAGCCGTCTCTGCCGTCGCCAATGCTTTGCGTCGCGCTGGAGCTGGCGTCAAAAATCAAGGCCGACCCATCGGTACTTTTCTCTTTCTTGGCCCCACCGGCGTCGGCAAGACCGAGCTCGCCAAATCTCTCGCCCGCGCCTACTTTGGCGGCGAAGACAACATCATCCGTCTCGATATGAACGAATTCGTCTCCGCCTCCGACGTCTCGCGCCTTATCCGCGACGGGGCTTCCGACGAGCTCAGCCTTACCGCCCAAGTCATGAAGAAGCCTTTCTCGGTCATTCTTTTAGACGAGATCGAAAAAGCCCACTCATCCGTACTCACTACTTTGCTCCAAGTCTTAGACGAAGGTATCCTACGCGATGAGAACAACCGCGAAGTCAGCTTCCGCGACTCCATCATCATTGCTACCAGTAATGCCGGCGCCAACGAAATCCGCCAGCAAGTCTCTGACGGTACCCCTATTGATACCATTAAGGAATCACTCCTAGAAGAACTCATCTCCAAGAATGAATTCAAACCCGAATTCCTTAACCGTTTCGACGAAATCTGCCTATTTAAGCCTCTGTCCAAGGAAGATCTCTTGCAAATTCTCGATCTCATCATTGCTTCCGTCAATCGCACTCTCGAACCGCAAAAGATTTCCGTCAATGTCACACCCGAAGCCAAGCAAATCTTGATCGAACGCGGCTACGACCCCAAAATGGGCGCCCGCCCTATGCGTCGTATCGTCCAGAAGACTATCGAAAATCTCGTAGCCACTGCCATTCTATCTGGCGCCGCTACTCCTGGCACTGTTCTCGATATTACTCCAGAAGCTATATCCCAGTAAGTGGCTCAATATCCGCCCCGAGATGCCTTAGTCTCGCTGCGAAATTTTGATATCCCCGATTAATCGGATAAATATTCCTAAGTAGCGACCGTCCAGGCGCTGCCAGCATGCCAATCAATATCACCACCGCCGGCCTTAGCGCTTGTGGCGCCACTAGCTCCGCTGGCCGCCAATTCGTCGGCCCTTCGATATACACTCTATGCGCATCCAGTAGTTCTACCTTTACATTCAAATTCACGAGCTCCGTAATATATATCGCCCGATTCTCAAACACCCAGTCGTGGATCAAAGTCCGACCTTTGCTCACCGCCGCAATCACCGAGAAGAAAGGCAGATTATCGATATTTAACCCCGGAAACGGCATCGGATGGATCTTATCTACCGGCGCGACGAGATGTGCCTTTTTCACCGTTAAGTCTACTAATCTCGTCTTGCCATTATTAGAATAATACTCCTCAGTCAGCTTAAACTTTGCATTCATATTCTTTAATATTTCTAATTCAATCTCCAAGAATTCAATCGGTGCTCTTCTTAGCGTAATTTCCGAATTCGTCACTAGCGCCGCCGCGATGAAGCTCATCGCCTCGATCGGATCCTCCGAAATCGTATAGTCTACGTCCATATCAATTTGTGGTCGCCCCTGCACTTCCAGTCTAGTCGTACCAATTCCTGTAATCTTTATTCCCATTGCTTCTAGGAAATAGCACATATCTTGCACCATATAATTCGGCGAAGCGCCTACAATTACCGTCTTACCGGGGGTTAGCGCCGCAGCCATCAAAGCATTTTCTGTCACCGTATCCCCCCGCTCCGTCAGCACAATATACCTCCCAGCGCCATCGTGCAAAATATCTTGCTCTACTTCCACTTCGTAGAATCCACTGTTCGACTCCGCGTCTACCCGCATCCCAAAGCTTTCTAGCGCCTTCAAATGCGGCTCAATCGTACGTACTCCTAGCGAGCATCCTCCAGCATAAGGTATCCTAAAATGATTCGTCCGATGAAGCAGTGGTCCTAAGAACATGATAATTGAGCGCGTCTTTCGTGCCGCCTCAAGATCCATTTCATCTAATTTTAATTCGCGTGGTGATATAATTTCTAGGTCACGACGACGGTTTCGCCAATAGCATTTCACCCCAATTGACTCTAATACTTCAATAATTCTAAAGACTTCTTCGATCCTCGCTACACGGTGCAGTACCGTCCTACCACTATTAAGGAGTGCCGCGCAGAGCAGCCCAACAGCTGCATTTTTCGACGTATTTACCGTAATCTCACCTGATAATTCCTTCCCACCGACAATTCGAAAACTTTGCGAAGCAGAGTCATTTATAGAGAGAATTTGGCTCCCTAGAGCTTCTGAGAGCTTCTTAATCATCTCTAGCGAAATATTCTGCCCGCCTTTCTCAATCCGGTGAATCGCCGACTGACTCGACCCCACTGCTTTCGCCAAATCTTCTTGCGTCCAGTCCTTCTCTAGCCGCATTCGCTCCACTGTCTCCCCTATTACTTTCTGGTAATTATCATTAGTCTTCATAAAATGGATTATATCACAGTACGAATATTTAGTAAATATGTTATAATTGCCCTATGAAAACATTGCAAGACTTAAATCCAAAAGATAAAACCATAATTGTAAGAGTAGATTACAATGTGCCAATGAGTGATGGCAAAATAACTGATGATTTGCGCATCCGTGCTAGTCTGCCGACTATTGACTATTTGCGCGACCATGGCGCGAAAAAGATTATCCTGATTTCCCATCTCGGTCGCCCCGAAGGCAAAGACGAATCCCTTTCCTTAGCTCCAGTCGCTAAGGCATTATCATCTTTCAAAAAGAATGTAGAATTCGTAAGCGACGTCTCCGGCTCAGAAGTCGAAAAAGCTTGTGCCAGTCTTCCTGAAGGTGGCATATTATTACTTGAAAACCTTCGTTTCTACCCCGGCGAAGAAACAAATTCCGCCGATTTCGCTAAATCTATTGTTGAGACTACAGGAGCCGACGTTTTCGTCCAAGACGGCTTCGCAGTGCTCCACCGCGCTCACGCTTCTACCGATGCTATCGCCAAGCTTCTCCCATCCTACCTTGGATTATTGGTTGAGAAAGAAGTCACAAGTCTTAAAAAAGCTCTCGACAACCCCACCCATCCGGCGTTGCTCATCATCGGCGGCGCCAAAGTAGACGATAAGGCTCCATTAATTGCCAAATTATCCCCCCAGTTCGACCATATCGCCATTGGTGGCAAAATCGCAGCCGACGGCTACGAAGCAAAAGATTCCAAAATTTGCGTCGCTACCGACTTCGACGAAGACTCTGCCGGTCGCAAACTAGACATCGGTCCCCTTTCTACTGCCGAAATTGCCGATATGATTAAAGACGCCAAGACCATCATCTGGAACGGTCTCCTAGGCTACGCCGAAGATCCCGCCTATGCCACTTCATCCACCATTGTCGCGACCCTGCTAGGCGAAAAAAACGACGCCACTACCATCATTTGTGGCGGCGACACTACTGGGTTTGTCGAAAATCTTATCAAAACCCACCCAGACCTCAAATACTCTCTCATTTCCACCGGCGGTGGCGCTGCGCTCGAATTCTTGCTCGGCAAAGAATTACCCGGACTGAGGGCTCTAGAATAATCTTAGACGTATCTCACTTTAATTGTATCAGTACCGGCTTTATCTCTATCGCCCGATACTAGTACTGTCAACAAATCCCCATCCTTTTTCACGCCCGATATTCTATGATCGTGCTTCAATTCTTTAAGAAGCTTCAATCCATAATTCTGTGCATACGGTCGACAAAAAGCCGAATTACCATAAATAAGCGCCAACTGATTGGCCACTCTCTGATTAGACGCCGCCGTCACAATCGATACGTTCGGCCTACTCGCCGCCATCGTAATCGCCGTCACACCCGAAGCCGTCTGACACACAATCACATCCGCCTCAATCTGCTCAGCTAGCCTAGCTGCCGAATATGAAATAGCATCATACACTCCCGATTTGCCCCCTTCCGGAATCCGCGAAATCGTCGCTACTCTCGAATGATTCTGCGTATACATGATTACTTTGCGCATTTCTTCAATCGT
>JAZQRY010000033.1:0-23831 GCA_045629825.1 Candidatus Nanosyncoccus sp.
GTGCTTTTGCGCTTCGCTTCGAATAAAACGGTCGGGACGGCAGGTGGCGGCGTGAAATCCGTCGGCTTCAATGGTAGTCGAATCTTAGTTTGATAATCTTTGATTAATTGATAGCCCAGCTGTGAAGTGTAGTGTCGCTCAGTATTGAGAAGTTTTAAAGCTAATTGCATTTGCAATATTAAATAGATTGCGTCGGGCGGATTGTCGGCTTCAATTAGTTTATGGATAATCGCGGAGCTGAGATGAAACGGCGGATTAGAAAAGGCCTTGTAAGGACCATCGGGCAATTGGTAATCCATAAAATCCATCTCGAGCACCTCCACATTTGTGATATTTCGCCTATCTAGATTAGTTCGTAGCTTAGTGGCTGCAATAGGATCAAGCTCGACAGCAATTACCTTATTCACACGCTTAGCCAGAGCATTAGTAATTACGCCGGAACCAGCCCCAATTTCCACCACCGTGTCGCGCTTTTTAAGATTAGAATGACCAATCAACATCAATGCTATGCGAGGGTTGCGGAGAAAATGTTGCGATAGCCTATGGTTGCGTGATTTTGTGATTTGGTCCATCTTTGCATTCGTCGTATCGGTGCTTACGTATACGATTTATTATTCTATTACTGCTTTGATTCTGCGCACGCCAGCCGAAGATGACTCTTCCTTCTTAATCTTGAACTTGCCAATTGCGCCAGTATGCTCTACGTGCGGACCACCACAAACTTCGCGCGAGATTGGATTGTCAAAATCACCAATCGTGTAGACTTTAAGCTTCTCGGGGTATTTGTCCCAGAATTGCCCGTGCGCCTTCAGCTCGTTTCGTGCATATTCTTTGTCATATTCATCAAAAACTACCGGTAAATCCGCTTCAATCCATTCATTTACTTGCGATTCTACCGCCTGCTTTTCTTCCGGTGTCATCTTATGATCCAGGTTAAAATCAAACCTCAAGCGCTCAGAAGTGGTATTCGAGCCTTTCTGTACGATATCGGGTGAAATTAACTTCTGCAGAGCTGCGAGAAGTAGATGCGTAGCGGTATGATATTTAATAGTCTGCTCGCCGTGATCTTCGAGTCCGCCCTTAAACATGCCCTTCGAAGCCGTTTGCGACCGTTCCCTTTGCTCTTTTAGAGCGGCTTCAAATTCCTTCCGATAATCTGGCGTCAGCTCAATCCCCTCCCGGTAGCACTCTTCCACCGACAGTTCAAACGGAAAACCGTAAGTATCCTGTAATTTAAAGATGTCTCTACCATCTAAAATTTTACTATTATTCGCTAGCTTTCTCAGCTCTCGTAGCCCTTTATTTAGGGTCTTTCGGAATGCGCTTTCTTCGCGCAACATCACTTCGAGCGCCACCTCTCGGTGTGTCAAGATGCTATCCGGCAAATCTTTGTAATTGTCGGCCACAATCGGCACGATCTCAGCTAAGAAATTCGCCGAAATCCCGAGATCCAGTGCACGCAAAATCGCCCGTCGGAGCAAGCGCCGCATCGCATAGCCTTGCGTCTTGTTGGACGGAATCAGCCCTTGCGCCGCCAGTAGATATGCTCCGCGAATATGGTCAGCAATCACGCGCATCTCATCGGTATTGTTATCGTACGATTTGCCCGAAATCTCTTCTAGCTTCTCAATGATAGGCTTCATTAATGAAATCTTAAATACGTCAAAAGAATCAATCGAAGCGGCCGTGATGCGCTCCAGTCCTGCGCCAAAGTCGACATTTTTCTTCTCTAATTCTTCGAATGAACCATCTTCTTTTCGTCGGTATTGCATGAATACTTGATTGCCGATTTCCATAAATCTCGCACCATCCGAGGCTGGATGAGCTAGACCGTATTTCGCCTCGTCTTGCAGCTCTTCTCCAAAATCATAAAATACTTCTGAATCTGGCCCGCATGGGTCGCCAATCGGGGTTGAATCACAGCCACCACCCCGGCTCCACCAGTTCTCGTGATCGTCATAGAAGAAAATACGCTCACCTGGCTTGATGCCGCGCTTGTCGCCATTCTCTGCTGACCCAATCTCGGCAATCTCGGCTTCAATCCCAGCCTCCTTAAACACTTTCTGCCAAATCTCCGCCGCCTCCGTGTCGCGCGGGATGCCAAATTCTTCATTACCAATGAAACATGTCACATATATTCGCTCTGGATCTAATCCGACTACCTGGGTCAAGAATTCGAAGAAATTCCGAATTTGTTCTTCCTTGAAATAATCGCCTAGCGACCAGTTCCCCAGCATCTCAAATACAGTAGTGTGCCGCGGATCGCCCACGTCGTCGATATCCTGCAAACGCATCGATGGTTGCGAATCGCAAAGCCGAGCACCAAGCGGATGGTCCTTGCCAAGCAAATATGGTAGTAGCGGCTGCATGCCGGATCCAGTAAACAAAGTAGTAGGGTCACCCTCTAGCACCAGCGGCGCCGGTTGAATAATTTTATGTCCCTTCTTTTCTTGAAAAACTAAAAACTTTTTTCGTATTTCATTCGCATCCATAGAGATAATTATACCAGATTTTATACTTGTTTTTTCAAAATAATGTGCTAAAATTAACTTAAGCATATTAACTAAAACAAAAAAGGAGTTAACATGGCCCAAGCCAAACGAAAAACTGCGACCCGCACTGCCAAGAAACCGGCTGCGCGTAAGACCCAGTGCCGCAAGAAATCTTGTAGTCGCACTAGGAAGCAACAAGGCATCAGTAATCAAGAGCGGATGCACGTATATATCGTCACTGCGATGGCGATGATCGCCGGCATCTTGCTTTGCGCAAACGCTGCTATGATGATGATCTAAATCCTAAATACCCTTCCTGGCCAAACGGTGAAGGGTATTTTGCTGTGCTATAATATTATTATGCTTCCCGCATTTATAGTATCAGATTTACTGCTTGTCTGCATTACGCTACTTTGTATTTGGCGGCTGCAAAAGTTATCTCTTAAAACCATGTATTCTTATCGTCTGATGTCGCTCTTGGGGCTAGTCATTTTTTTACTGGTAGTGTTTGTCTTGACATTGTATAGCGTGACGGGACTCACTATCTCTTCGTTTGACGAAATGGGCACTTTCTTCTATTTTGAGAGATTGATGAGTATTTTTGCATCGTTTGATATGGCGGCCTTGCCATTTTTGCTAATTTTTTCTGCGACTTTACTAGTCAGCAATACGATATTATTAGCCCGTAATGGCAAATCCATCGTCAATGTTGTCGGTATTTTGACCGGATTTTTTCTAATCGGACTTACATTTCTGGGCATGAACTTCTACGATATTCTAGACTCGCTCATGGATGTACATTCTTATTTCGGCTATCATTTTTCTTATTTTCTAGAAAATATCGTCCACGTCGTAGTGGTCTATTTGGAGTGCATGCTGCTCAGCTCGTTTATATGTACTGTCAGGGCGGCCCGCCATGTCCCCAAGCCTGATGCTGACTATATTATTATCTTGGGCTGTTATGCTGGTAATGGTGACGAGTTGCCGTCGATTCTCAAAGCCCGTGTCGATCGTGCTTACGAATACGCCACCGACGAGCAGAAATTACACCAAAAATTCCCTATTTTCATCCCATCCGGAGGCAAAGGCTCAGACGAAAAAATGTCCGAAGCCGCCACCATCGCCAAATACCTTCGTCATCAAGGGGTAACCAAATCCCAAATCCTGATAGAAGACCGTGCCATCAGCACTTATGAAAACTTTAAGTTTTCTAAAAAACTTATTCCGAATCGCACGGCCAAAGTAGTATTCGCCACAACCGGTTACCACGTGTTTCGGAGCGGTGTAATCGCCAACTCGGTTGGCTTATCTGCTGAAGGCATCGGCTCTAAGGTCAAATGGTATTTTTATCTCAACGCCACTGTACGCGAATTCTTTGCCGAGCTTATGAGCGAGAAAAAACGCCACATCATTAACATCATCCTGCTTAACGTTTTATCGGCACTATTCGTTGCTACCTCGTATTTTGCCGATTTAAATTCAGCATAGCATCAGGCCGCCCACAGTCAAGAAGTATTACTTGTTTTATGTCTAAACAATAATACCACCACCAAGGCAAATCTCTCCGTCATAGAGTACGGCACTCTGCCCACTCGCCGGCCGCTTTACTGCCTTCTCAAACTTTATCACTTCCCCATCTAGCCTAGCCGGAATCAGGGGCGCCCTGTGGCGCAAGCGGACAAATATTTCATGCCGAGCGCGGGTGGCCGACGAGTCGGTCAGGACTCGCGCCCTAGTAAATATTTCACGCAAGTTTAGCTCTTTTGCCCAGAGCAAATCATGATTTATATTTTTCGATACATACACGATATTATTCTCGGTATCTTTTTTGACAACATAGTACGGCAACCCATCATTAACCCGCCCTTTTTCGCCATCAAGATACAAGCCATGCCGCTGGCCAATAGTGTAGAATACTGCTCCTTCGTGGTATCCTAGCACCCGATCAGACTCAAGCTCGCGGATTTCGCCAGGCTCAATGTCGATATATTCCTTTAAGAAAACCTTCATCCCTACTTCCCCTACGAAACATACCCCCATCGATTCTTTTTTGTAGGCATTATGTAAGCCTCGCTCTGCTGCCAACTTCTTCACGTCAGGCTTTAGCATCTCCCCTAGCGGGAAAATAGTATGCGCTAACGCCTCATCCGATATTCGGTAAAGAAAATATGTCTGATCTTTATTTTCGTCAATAGCGCGTGCCAATTTTCCGTCAATTATTCTCGCATAATGCCCCGTCGCAATAAAGTCGGCGCCATATTCCATCGCTTTTTCGTAAAATAGTTTGAATTTGATCTCTTGGTTACACATTATATCCGGATTCGGCGTGTTGCCAGCGCGAAATTCGCGCAGCATATATTCCACCACCTTTTCGCGGTAAGCATCTTCAAAATCCCACACTTCAAAATCGATCCCGAGCCGCACCGCTACGCGTTTCGCATCTGCCAAATCTTCTGCCCATGGGCATTTCATTCCGGGGAGATCCTGCGACCAATTCTTCATATATACCCCCACCACATTGTATCCCTGTTCTTTCAGAAGCAGAGCTGATACGCTCGAATCTACTCCCCCGCTCATGCCAACCACTACTGTTTTCATAAGCCTATTATATCACATTACGACATAATCTACTATAATTATGCAATATTTCACAACAAAAAGCAATGCTCGCCCCAATTAAAATATTGTCACAAATCCCCCTTGACTAAACTTAACTATTATGTTAACATTATATAATGCACTCATTTATGTGAGTGAGCAGATTATAATTGTTGGTTTTGGTCTGTCGGGAGTATGGAGGCTTGAATGTTTGAAGAAAAGTACGAGCTCACAAACGAGACGATCGAGCATGAAGGGAGAACGCTCTACCGCATCCGTGCCATCCGATACTTCAATGATGTTAAGGTTGGTGATCTTGGCGGCTTCGTCGAAAACGAAGAGAATTTGTCGCATGACGGCGACTGCTGGATCTACGACGATGCCATGGCGATCGACCTGGCCTGGATTCACGGCGATGCGCAGCTTCGCAACCAGTCGATAGCTATGGATGCAGCCGAGCTCTTCGGCCTTGCCGTCCTGGCTGACTCTGCGGTAGCCTGCGATCAGACCTGTATCTATGGTGCGGCTCGTCTGTCGGGCCACGCCAAGGCTTGCGATTACTCGCACGTCTTTGGCAACGCTGTGCTCAGCGGCGACGACGTCATTGACGGTCACAGGGTCACCTACGGTAGTCAGCGTCGTCACAAGTGTGATTTACGGCACGCTCGTCCGTCCAAGTAGCCCTCTACGGGCAGAACCAGCAAAAACGCCGTCCTATTCTAGGGGCGGCGTTTTTCATTTCAAAATACGTTGACTCTCTTGTGCGACAATCTCATTAATAATCGCCACTGCTTCGTGAATCTGCTCTTCGGTATTTGTCTCCCCCATAGTTAGCCTGAGCGATCCAGCTATCTGCTCGCTAGAAAGCCCAATCGCTCTAAGCACGTGCGACTTCATACCCTTAGAAGCCGCGCAAGCCGCACCGGTCGCTACATATATTCCCCGTTCTTCAAGTAGAAAGATTAATCTTTCAGCATCTATCCCATTATAGCATAAAACAACGAAATTGTCAAGAGAGTGCTTCTTGTTAATTAATTCGTAACCCCGTAACTCCGACAGTAGAATTTGGCGCCAAGCAATATATTTCTTTCGATTCCCATTTAGGTGCTTCTTGGCTAGCTCTACCGCCTTAGCGAAGCCTATTACACCCGGCACATTCTCTGTGCCACTACGTAGCCCCTGCTCCTGTCCCCCACCCAGCGTAAGTGGAGCTAGCTTGGCATCATGCGATACGTATAAAGCTCCCACGCCCTTCGGACCGTAAACTTTAGCCGCATTAAGAGTCAAAAGATCCACGCCTAATCTCGCCACGTTGATGTCGAGTAGATTCAAAGCCTGTGATGCATCGGAATGTAAGAGCAGCTGAGTCTTAATTCCCCGTTTCATCCGATCTAGCTTAACATCTCGGATTATTGATGAGATTTCTGCCATAGGCTGAATGGTGCCTAGCTCATTATTGGCTAGGGATATCGAGATCAGCTCTGTGTCATCCGTAATCTTACTCTTCAAATCCGCCAGATCGATCAATCCGCTTGGCAGTACTTTGATCTCCTGTCCACCATACGCCTCCGCGACCCGTCTTACCGAATCGTGCTCAGTTACGAGATATAAGGCGCGCCCTTTATTCCTGATACTTGTAAACGCTAGATTATTCGCCTCGGTCGCTCCAGCAGTGATGACAAGATCTGACGCCTTCGCGCCAATCGCATGCGCAATTGTCGCCTTCGCTGCTTCATAATCCGCCGCGACTTTCTTCGCCGGCAGGTATGCCGCGCTAGGATTAAAAAAATCTTCCGTAAAATACGGCTCCATCGCTTCAAGAACTCTCTTATCAACCGGCGTCGCCGCCGCGTGGTCTAGATAAATCATAGCAAAATTATAACATATTTTTATTCACTTGGAAAGTGAGCCTGGAGCTTATACTCTGTCTCGCCGTCCTTCAAAATCAATGTCCCGCTCCCTTGATCCAGGGTGTATTCATATTCATTCTCGAGCGTATATAGCCAGTCTGTCTCGATTTTTAACTTCTCGTCTTCGAGCGACCAGATAAAATCGTAGTCGTTAGTATGATTATTTGTCGTCAGAGTGCCCTTGCCAATTTCGGTAAAAGCCCAAATCACCCCATCCTGACCGTCAAGCGTCCAATTCTCCGCCGAAGTGAGATATTCACCATCCTGCATCGCCGGCGTTGCCACCAGTTTTACAATCAAAAATATCACGCCAGCCACTAGCGCGATTAATCCAATAACTAATGCTGCAATAGAAATTTTTTTCTTCTTTTCCATACTTTTATTTTAGCAATAGCGTCATGAATTTGCAAGTACCCCAAATAGTTTTTCGGCATTCTGCGTGGTAGCATCGCAAATTTCATTGTAGCTAGCGCCTAGCTTTTCTCCGAGCCATCTGGCTACATCTGCTACATAGCTCGGCTCATTCGTCTCGCCCCGATGTGGCACAGGTGCCAGGAATGGCGCATCCGTCTCGAGCAAGATTCTTTCGATAGGTGGCGTTGGTAAAGTAGAATAAGTCGCAAGACCATTTACGCCTACATAGAAATCCGTCTCATTTAGAGTCCGCTTCAGTACCTTCTTACTATCCGTAAAAGAATGCACCACTCCGCGTACCTGCGGGAAATTCGCTACCACCGGGAAAAAATCCGCAAACGCTTCCCGCACATGGAAGCTCACCGGCAAATCATTATCTACCGCCAGCTGTAGCATTTTTTCGAAAAGCCGAATCTGCGCTTCGCGGTCATATCCTTCATAATGATAATCCAGACCAACTTCGCCAATAGCCACAGGACGCTCCTCCGGGCTAAACGTCGCCGTTGATTCCGAAGCTCTCTCCGGATGTATCCCATAGGTCCAGTACACATTCTCGTGCTGAGCTGCGAAATCGCGTGCAGCCAACGAATCTTCGTGCGAAGTCCCGATACAGATGATCTTCTCCACCCCTGCTTTATGCGCTCGAGCTAGAGCCTTCTCGGCTTGCTCTGCCGAGAAAAATTCTCGGTCGTGCAGGTGGCAGTGCGAATCAATTAGCACGGCTTTCGCGCTTTCTTTTGACTGGGTCGAGCTGACGCTTGCGTAGCCTGAGTGACTTCGGTGTGACTTCGAGTAGTTCATCGTCGAGTAGAAAATCTAAGCACTGCTCTAGTGATAATTGAGTATATGGCGTGAGCTGAATTGCGCCGTCCGAAGCATGCGTCCGCATGTTGGTTAGCTGCTTTTCGCGACAGACGTTAATATCGATATCTTCTTTTTTATTGGAAATTCCCACAATCATCCCTTGGTACACTTCAACTTGTGGCGGGATGAATAACGTACCCCGCGCCTGCGCCGCGTCTAAGGCGTAAGCGGTTGATGTGCCATTTTCGAAGGCAATCAATGCGCCGTTACGCTCAGGGCGATACCGACCTTCTGCCGGTCGATAGCCCGAAGGAATACTGGACATAATTACCGTACCCTTTGTCTCGGTCAATAGATTATTGCGTAGCCCAATTAGCGCAGCGGTAGAAATCTCGTAGACAAATCGCGTCGTACCTGATGTCGTAATCTCCTGAGTCTTAAGCTCAGCTTTGCGAATGCCTAGCTCTTGGCTGACTGCGCCTACAAATTCTGGCGCTACTTCGATGGTCAAATCTTCCATCGGCTCGCACTTCTTACCGTCGATCTCGCGGTAGACCACTTCCGGTCGCCCCGCTTCTAGTTCGTAGCCTTCGCGTCGCATCGTCTCGATTAGCACCGAAAGGTGTAGCTCGCCTCGCCCCGAGACTTTGTATCCTAGACCATCTGGCTGCAATTTGAGTGCAATATTCGTCTCGAGCTCTCGCTCTAGTCGCTCTGCGATTTGACGTGAGGTCGTAAATTCTCCTTCGCGACCCTTGAGCGGTGAAGTATTTGGCCCAATATAAATCGAAAGAGTCGGCGCTTCGAGCTCAATAGTTGGCAAAGGTTGCGGGTCATCCCCCGTCGCAATCGTATCGCCAATATTTGCTTCCGAGACTCCCGTAATCGCCACAATATCCCCAGCAATCGCTTCGGACACCTCTTCCTTACCGAGACCTTTATAAACGAATAAATTATCAATCTTAGCTGAACGAACCGTCAAAGAGTCTTCTCCGGATCTGCTTCGCAATATTTTTACACTCTGCCCTTTCTTAAGCTTCCCAGAGAAAATCTTACCAATGCAATATTTCCCTAAATAATTATCCGAAGCGAGCGCCGCGACAAGCAGCTGTGCATCGGTGGAGTCCGAATTCACAGAAGGCGCTGGAATGTCATTAATGATTGATTCAAAAATAACATGCAAATCATCGTTGAGCTCAGTAGTCTTGCCGGCTCGCCCTTCGCGCGCGATGGCATAATATACTGGGTAGAAAAGCTGCGATTCGTCGGTAGCAAGCTCCAGAAACAGACTCTCGATCTCTGACAGCACTTCATCAATTCTCGCGGCAGGCTTGTCAATTTTATTGATTACCACCACCGGCTTTAAGTTTAGCTCTAGAGCCTTCTGCAATACAAACTTCGTCTGTGGCATCGGCCCCTCCTGCGCATCTACAATTAGCAGCACCCCATCTGCCATATTCAGAGTCCGCTCGACTTCACCCGAAAAGTCCGCGTGTCCCGGCGTATCAATGATATTGATCTTGTATCCATTGTAATGCACGCAAGTCTGCTTCGCGGTGATTGTAATCCCGCGCTCGTGCTCCTGGTCCATTGAGTCCATGATTAGTGTCTGACTCATCTCGGCTTGGTTATCGCGAAAAGTATTCGACTGCTTCAAAAGCCCGTCCACCAAGGTAGTCTTGCCGTGGTCTACGTGCGCGATGATTGCTACATTCCGAATTAAGTCTTTATGTAAAGTCATGATAAAAATTATACCATAAATCTCAGATAAAAACAACCGGTTTCCCGGTTGTTCCATGAGACTATTTCACCTAGAATCTTAGTCTTCGGCTTTTGATCGCTTGATAGCCACATAGCCAATACTCAGCGCAACGGCAATCAATACGGAAGTTAGTGCTATCGCTGCGCTACTCTCAGCGCCGTCGAGTATACCCATCAGGCCACCTGTATTCGGCGCACTAGTCGTCCTAGATGCAATCGCGTAGTTTGAGAAGCTCGTAGTGGTGAATGTTAGTGTATTAGCTACTGGGTCATAGATAGTAGGAATTACTTCGTAGGTCCCGTCATGCTTTTGGTGTACGATTACGACCTCGTTGCCATCTACGCCTTCTTCTAGCTGCAAGGTGATTGTCGCTGGCTCATTCAAATCGCGTACTTGATTCTCCCAAGCATCGTCAGCGTCGCCCTTGTAAATCACATTAAATAATGAAATATCTAGGTAGTTCTTGACGTTGTAACCTTCTGCGGCATTCTCGAATCCAGCAATGTCTTCTTCGGACAAATCAACATCCTTGACATCTAATCTAGCTGTACCGTACGCCAAGGTGCTCTGTTCGTCACCTAGGTCAATTACGCCACCGGTCACCTTGTCGCTTTCTGAATTTACCGTATCGTCAATCTTCACTACATTCGCCGTAAAGTATGCTGCCCCAGCTGGAATCGTAAAGGAGAATTCACCAATCCCTTCGTCAGTAGTGGTAAGCTCCGCGACATTGATATCCATCACCTGGTAGCCATAATCCGGAATCACTCGCATCGTCACTCTTGCACCGGCCGGTACTACTAGCGACCCGTCATCGTAGCCTTCACCCTCGGAGCTAAATTCTACATACGGGATACCGCAATGCTCATCCTCGGCTAAGCTACAAACTTCTTCATTCTCTCCGTCTATTATTGTGCAGGTCTCTTCGTCTGAATTACAAGAATACGAAACCCCATCTAGCTCGTAAGCTACGGTCACTAGAGCCAATGTGGAATGACCGATATAAGCATGATTGGGAATGCGGTTGCCATCTTCGTCTTCGACATAGATATAATGACCATCTTCGTCTACGGCATCACCACCGTAAGGATCTTTCTCGATCTCCCATTCATGGTCTGGATCGGCCGTCCATAGAAAGTTACCAATATGCATCACAGGATTGCGACGTATTTTGACCACGATATCATAGTTGTCGCTCTTGGGTACTTCCAGATCGAACGATACGATCTGCCCGGCGTAATGGTGTAGCCAGTTGGATTGGTCGGCATAATCAATTGGGATTTCGTACGGCTGATTATTGATTATTACTTCTGTTTCAAACATCATGTGCCACCGAGTGCCGAGAGTCAGAATTACGGACTGGTCCTGCTCGTCAGAATCATAATGATATTCTATGTCGTAGCCGTCTGCAGGATCTTGACCCCACGGCATCTCTTCCATGCGTCCGCCATTAATCGAGAAAGACATCTCTTGCATCTGACCTACATATGGAATATCACAATCTACTTCAGCCTGTGTCTCTCGATCAAGGCAAGTATCGGTATACTCACCTTCAACGCTACTAATATGTACCTGAGCTACGGTATTGCCTTCTGGCTCTGGCTGACCACCATTGTTTTCGGAATAAGGGTTCAACGACAAATGATTAATCATCACGCCATCAGGCAAATCATAATTCATCGTGTAGGTGAACTTAGTATGAGTCTCATCCCAAGCCTCAGGTACTCCAGCCTGCTGAATTGCGAATGGTCCCGAGCCGCCACCGGGACGAATGCTGGTCACGTCCCTTACTTGGTCATTCGGTACATGAAGCTCTGCAGTTAAATAGTACTGCCCATTTCCCGTCAGATACTCGTCGTCTGGATTCCAGTCAGTGGCATTAATAGTTAACGCCGCTAGCCAATCTGCATTGCTGTCCACGCTAAGAGTCAACTTATAGTCACCCTCGCCACGCGACGTAGCAAAAGCATTTATTTTTGATAGTGGTAAAATTGCAGCCGCGAGCAATGCTATGCTAACCCCCATTGCAGCGACACGTTTTACGAATTTAGGCATGTATGATTCTCCTACATATTATCATTTTCCACCATTATAGCACATTTTGCATTAACACAAGCACATTTTTTGCATAAAATTAACAGGGGTAAATCTTGCAAAATTAGCCAATCTGTGCTATAATATATACATATGGCAAATCGACACAAACACTTGAATCAAAACCAGGCTTACGAGCCCAAGCGATGCTGGGTGGGTGACCAGCAGAAGATTATTTATGACACCCGCGAAGAAGCCGAAATGGCCGCCCAAGTCGCCGCATACGATCATGATTCCATCTCTCTCGATGTATATAAATGTGAATATGGCGACCATTGGCATCTCACGGCCAAGCGTTAACGCTTGCCGGTATTTGGCGCCTTCGGCAGATTAATTACTACTCCGCTACTGCTCGTTGTAGCGGTTTTATTAGCACTTCCTTTTCCGTGGCTAATACTACTCACAGTGAGATCTATTTCCGCTCCTTCACCGCGCACATCGTCTCCTAGTGGCACCAGCGTCAGTACATTTTCCGCGTCCTTATTAAGCCCAGATAGATAGACAGTGCCAGTCCCATCCGGAACATCTGTAATACCAAGTACTGCATCATTAAGTGCTACCAGTACCTTAATGCCGCCGTTTCCCAGTGTGAAGTCAATAATCTTCTCACCCTTGCCATCCTGGCGCACATTATTAACCGTGATGGTCGGCAATTCTGCCACGGGAGTTTCTTCTACTCTTGGCAACGAATCATACCGCTCCATGATGTAGTCCGTGAGCAGGTTTAGCTCATTGAAATCCGTTACCACTTTACCATCCGTCGCCGCCGCTAACTCTGCGTAAGCATCGGCATAGATTGGGTTAGTGATGATATAAAAATTCACCGGGTCAATCGACTTGCTCATTGCTACCACTTCATCAAAAGTCATGCCATCCCGATCCGGCGACAAGAAATTGGCATCCGTCAGTACTACCAAAGATTTAGTCGAGCCATAATGCCACTCCAGGTCCGTCATTACTTTAAATGATCCCGACAGTAGCGACTCTGGCGTATCTCCACCATTGTTGACCGCCAGATTATCTAATTCGCTCTCAATTATTTCCATCGTACAGGTATTAAAATCGCAATGCTGTACCGGCGTATATGGGTCGCCCAAATCGCGGTAATCGTATAGCGCCACTCGTCCGCCCGACTCCAAAGTCTCGTGCGCTAGCCTCAGCGCTTCTTCCTTGTAGGCGCTTATCATGCTGCTCATCGACCCAGTCGAATCAATCAAAATTGCCGTATCGTGTGGCGAAGTGACTTTGTTTTCTTTCCCGAATTTCTCTGTGATTTTATTAAAAATAACTCTTGAAGCATCTTCGTACAAATTATCCGATACATAAGCTACGTGGTCGCTAATACTAAGATGCGAACTACAGAAAATATCGCGCTTATTGCACCAAGTTCCAACCTTGCCGATGAATGCGTCCGGTTCGTACGGGATGTACGCCCCCAGCATTCCCTTATAAGCCTGGCAATCCGGCACATACATCCGGTAGTCTGACAGCTTTCCGCCCATGCAAGCAGCCGGCATGATGCCTTGGCCTTCGGGCAGATATATTTTAGGGTCACCAAAAGTCGCCGCATAGATTAGCCGATCGGCATTTAGGCTTCCAATCGATTTCGACACCACCATCGCGCCTTGCGAGTACCCGCCAATGACATATTTCGTATTGGGGCACTCGGCGCCGTTTATCATCTGATATAGCATCCTTACTCCAGTATCTACGCTAGCGCCAAATTCATAAGCATCCCCCGCTCCGAAAAACGCACCCGCCGTAGTTGACAGATTATCTATCCCGATACTAACTGCCGGATAATCCAGGTCAATAAACTCATAGCTAAGGTCCGTAGTTTTTAGCTTCGTCTCAATTGTATCCTTGAAACTAACAAAATTCTGATCGGTATACAGCTCACCACCCGACCCCCGCGCAAATACTACTCTAAGCTCCGGGCAACTCGCTGCGCTAGTAATTCTTTGTGGCGCGCAGATACCCAGCGCCAAGCCCACTATCGGCGCCAAGTATCGAATTTTGATTTTTGCTTTTCGCCCACCTAATTTTTTCGTTGGGATTTTTCCTCGCATCTTACTCCTTATATTAATGATGCGAAATTATATGCACAGCCCAAACGAAAATGCAACCCCTTTAAAACGTCTATGGTTTAATCATAAAACGCCTAGGCTTAATTCCTTACTGTTTATGCTTGCAAAAATGCAAAATTATTGTATAACTACACTGGTACGCGATTACGAATTATTGATTACCAGCTGATTGGTTCCATGCCATTTTTCACCAAGAATTCATTGCATTTCGAAAACGGCTTACTACCAAAGAACCCCGCATGCGCTGATAAAGGCGATGGGTGGGGCGACTCTAGCACTAAATGTTTCGACGTATCAATCAGCGATTTTTTATTTCTTGCATCTCTACCCCAAAGTATAAATACTAGATGCGGTCGCTCGCGATTCAAATATTCAATCGTAGCAGTCGTAAAAGTCTCCCAGCCCTTACCTGCGTGCGACTTTGGCTTATGGGCTTCTACAGTTAGTACGGTATTGAGAAGTAGTACGCCTTGCTTTTGCCAATTCGCTAGGCTTCCTCGCGGATTCTGATGCGAACCAATGTCGCTATCAATCTCTTTATAGATATTCACGAGCGATGGCGGTATCGGCTGAGAATTTGGCACCGAGAAGGCTAAACCTTCCGCTGCCCCCGGCGTATGATATGGGTCTTGCCCGAGTATTACCACCTTTACATCGTTTAGATCTGTCACGAACGCCCGAAACACCAAAGTCTTCGGCGGAAAAATCGTCTTCGTCTCATATTCTTGGTGTAAGAAATTCGATAGCTCCTTAAAATACGGCTTATTAAATTCAGAATTAAGAAATGTTTTCCAACTTTCGTGCATAATATATATTATATATTATTGTGGGCGCAAATGCATAAAAACTCAAAGCGTGCTATAATGTAACTATGAGCAAACAGATTAGCTGGGATGAATACTTCATGAAGATTGCCGAAGCGGTCGCGCTAAGGTCCAAAGATCCTTCATCGAAAATGGGTTGTGTGATTGTGGATAAAAACAAGCGTGTAGTTTCGGTTGGTTACAACGGCATGATTCAGAACGCCGACGAGTCAAAGATGACGCTAAGCGAGCGCCCTATGAAATATTATTTCGCTATTCATTCCGAAATGAATGCTATGATTTTTGCCAAGCGCGACCTTACCGGGTGTACACTATATAATCGCGTAGCTACTTGTGAGAATTGCCTCAAATACTGCCTCCAGGCTGGCATCAAGCGCTTCGTATATAAGGAGTTACGGGTCCATTCTCATTCGTCCGACCCGAATAAATCCATGACCAATATCGAGACCGACGAAGCCGTCGTTCGTTTGCTTACTTCTATGCCGGATGTCGAAACTCTTAATATCACGAATGGTAAAACCTACATCGAAGATATTCTCTCTTCCTACCCCAAAGATTCCGCCGAATATAAACAACTTACAAAGTGGGTCTAGTATGTATATAGTAATCGAAGGCCAAGACGGTACTGGAAAATCTACTCAAGCTGAATTACTCAAGAAGCACTACGAAGCGGCCGGCAAAGAAGTAGTCCTACTAGAAGAGCCAGACGGCGATTTGCCACAGGCACATGACCTACATGATATGATATTGATTCGCGGATATGACCTAGAACCACTCACCAACGTATTATTATTTACTGCTGCCCGCGTAGAATTATGGCGAAAAATCGCCGAGCCGGTCTTGAAGCGTGGCGGTATCGTGATTTCTGCTCGTAACTACTGGTCTACTCTCGCCTACCAAGGCTATGGCGAAGGAGTATCTCGTAGCAAGATTATTCGCCTAACCAAGGATACCTTACCAGAGAAATATTTTACTCCTGACTATGGCTTCATTCTGACCGTATCCGATGCGGTTCGTCTAGCCCGCCAAGCTGGTCGCGGCAAAGCCAAAGAAACTTTCGAAAAAAAGCCCGACATATTTCAGCAAAAAGTCAACGCTGCCTACCCATATATTGCCAAAGACTTCCATCTTATCCCTATCGATGCTTCCGGCACTATCGACGAAGTATTTGCGCTTATTCTCGACAAGATTAAATAATAGTTTATCCTTCCGCAAACTGCGAATTGTATAACTCCGCATAGAATCCGCCCGCCTTTAGAAGCTGGTCATGATTCCCGGATTCTACTATTCTGCCGTCACGCATCACCAGAATCAAATCCGCATTCCGAATCGTAGAAAGTCGGTGCGCGATTACAAATGAAGTTCGCCCTGAAGTTAGCCTCTCAAACGAATCCTGAATCAATTGCTCCGTACGCGTATCTACATTCGAAGTCGCTTCGTCTAATATCATCATCGGTGGATTTGCTACCATTGCTCGCGCGATAGTAATGAGCTGCTTTTCTCCTGCTGAGATATTATCCGAATCTTCGCTAATTTCTGACTTGTAAGCCTTAGGCAATGCTTCGATAATGTGATTCACATTGGCTGCTCGCGCTGCTTGCTTAATCTCACTCAGACTCGCCGACAGCCTACCGTACCTTAAATTCTCTTCCACTGTACCACTAAATAGCCAAGTATCTTGCAATACCATCCCGAATAGCTGTCGCACGTCACTACGCTTCATTTCGCGAATTGGCACCCCATCAATCAAAATCTCTCCTGACGACGGCTCATAAAAGCGCATCAAAAGATTGATAATCGTCGTCTTTCCTGCCCCTGTCGGTCCCACAATTGCTACATTCATTCCTGGCGTTACCTTTACCGAGAAATCTCGGATTACCGGCTGCCCCGGCAGATACTCAAAGCACACATCACAAAATTCTACTTCGCCCTTCACCTTCTCTATTTCACGAGCCGGTGAAGCGTCTGGCGTTTCTTCTGCTTCGCCTAAGAATTCGAATATCCGCTCCGCTGCTGCTAGTAACTGCTGAATAGTGGAGGTAGACGAAGCTACTTCGGTAATCGGTCTGTTGAAGCGGGATACATACTGCACGAACGCCTGAATACTACCAATATTAATTCGTCCTTCTACTACAAATATCCCGCCCAACACACACACTGCCACATATCCTAGATTCGTGAAAATATGTGTTACCGGGAACGATAGCGATGAAAATACCTGGGCTTTGCGTGTTACTGTGGCTAGCTTATCATTTGTTTGCTGAAAATCTGCAATCGCTTCCGCCTCGTATGAGTTGGATTTGATTACAATCTCGCCCGCATAATCTTCTTCAATTCTGCTATTGAGTACCCCCAGTGTGTTCTGCTGGCTGCGGAAATATTTTTGCGCAAATTTCATAATTTGCCCCACTGCCAGTACTGAAATCGGCACCACTACGAACGAAATTAGTGAAAGTGGCACGCTAATCGTTAACATCAATATCATCACGCCAACCAAAGTCGTGACCGACATCGATACATCCGCAATCTCCTGAGACATCGAAGTAGTCAGCACGTCTACGTCATTCGACATTCGCGACAAAGTATCGCCATACTTATGCTTATCAAAATACGAAATCGGCATCCGGAATATTTTATCCAAAATTTGCTGGCGTAGCTCCTTAGTATACTTAGCCGACACCACTGCAAGAATGAACGCTTGCCCATAATTTAATACCGCCGAACTACAGAATAGTATAATAATCAGTATAGCTTTGCCACCCAGTGCTCCCCAGTCTAGATTCGGATAAGTATTTACGGCTATCGTAGTCATATCGCCCAAGATTTTCGGGATAAATAGCCCCAGAATCGCCGAAGCAACAGTTAGAAGTACTGAGATGATAATCGCGAATCGATAATGTTTGATCGATTGCAAAAACAGCTTCAAAGTAGCCTTCATATTCTTTGGCTTATCATGCTTGCCATTAGGCTTCGGCATAGCGCGCCCCCTTTCCGGCTACTTCAGTAGCGTCATCATTGTCTTGAACCGATTTCTCTGCTAATTTCTCCGCCCGCTTCAGTTCCGCAGTATATTCCTTATCTGACAGCTGCGACTTCACGATTTCCTGATACACCTTACATGAATTTAGGAGCTCCAGATGCTTACCCTTGCCTACTACTTTACCGTTATTTAGCACCACAATCTGGTCTGCATCCTTAATTGTAGACACTCGCTGCGCCACAATCATCACTACCGCCGAGCCAGTCACTTCGGTCAGCGCCGCACGTAGCCGAGCGTCGGTCTTCATGTCTAGTGCCGAAAAGGCGTCGTCAAAGATGAAAATATCTGGATCCTTGCAAATCGCCCGGGCAATAGATAGGCGCTGCTTTTGTCCACCCGATACGTTTGTGCCACCTTGTGATATAGGCGCACCATATTTCTTTGGCAACTTCTCAATGAAATTCTCCGCCTGGGCTATCCGCGCTGCCTTTCGCATCTGTGCATCGCTCGCATTCGGCGCACCGAATTTAATATTGGACCTTACCGTGCCCGAGAAAAGCACTCCCTTCTGCGGCACCAGTCCAATCCTGCGCATTAGATCGTCCTTTGCATAATTCTGAATCGGCACTCCATCTATCAGCACTTCGCCATTCGTAGCTTCGTAAAATCTCGGCACCAGATTAATCAGCGTAGATTTACCCGAACCAGTCGAGCCGATAAATGCCGTCGTTTCCCCCGCCGTAGCTTTAAACGACACATTGTCTAATACCTTTTCTTCGGCTCCCGGGTAAGAAAAGTCGACATTCTTAAATTCCACCGATGGCTGTTTCTCTGGGTGACCTTTAGTCTTTTCTGGCCAGACGATTTTCGATTTTCGATTTAGCACATCATTAATCCTGTGCGCCGACACATTCGCCCGCGGCCACATCACAAATAGCATCGACATCATCAAGAAAGACATCATCACGAAAGATACATACTGTGCAAAAGCCGACATATTCCCGAGATATGCAAAATCCTTTGATAACAAAGAAATCCCAATCCACGAGCATAGCAGCGTAGTACCATTAAATATAATATTCACCAGCGGGTTCATCAGTTCGATCATTCGGTCAATAAAGATCAGCAGTCGCGTCAATTTATCATTGGTCTTGTCGAATTTCTTGCGCTCCAATTTCTCGTTATTAAACGCCCTGACCACTCTGAGCCCCGTTAGATTCTCCCGGGTTAGTAGCGTAATCCTATCTATCAGATCCTGGAACACCTTAAATCTTGGCCCTACAATCGACAAAATCACTACGATCGCCATTATTACTGCCCCTGCACCCACCGCGATGATCCAAGTCATATCTGGTGCCGTCTGGATCGCCATCACGAGAGCCAGGATGCAGAAGAGTGGCGCCCTTAGCATCATTGATAACATCATGATTACCACTGTCTGCACTTGGTTTACATCGTTCGTCGTTCGCGTGAGTAGTGATGCCGTGCTAAAATCCTTCATATCTAGCACGCCGAAATTCACCACTTTTACAAACACTGCCGCTCTAATATCGCGCGAGAAATTCGCCCCTACCCGTGCCGAGAAATAGCTAGACACAAACGATGCTACCGCAGAAATTAACGTCACTCCCAGCATCAAGAGTCCAGTCTGCCAGATAAAATCTGTATCGCCTGGCACGATACCTTTATTAATGATATCCGCCATCAACGCCGGCAACTGCAGAGTGGTATACACTTGCACTGCTATCGTCAGCATTAATAATATTACTTGCCACCAATATGGCTTCAAGAACCTGAGTAATTTAAACATATATCTCCATTATACTACAATTTAATTGCACCTTCCAGCTTTCAAATCTGTCACCAGACCCCGTGCTTTCAAATAATGCTCTAGTGAATCATATTGACCATTATTATATTTTCCGGTAGCAATTTCCGTCGCCGCATCTACACCTACGTAGCGGTAATGCCATGTCTCAAATAGACCGGTCGAGCCATTCTCGTCTACATTCAGTGGCTCTGCCATCGAGCCACCCGCCCATTCCTCAGGAAATCTATCAATAAAGCCATATTTATATGAATTCGCATAAAGCCATTGCCAATCTGGATGATTATCATAAGTGCTGGTATCAAGTGAATCCCCATAGACCGGATCTACCAAGTCGCAAGTCAGTCCCGTATGGTGGTCCGAAGTGCCAGTCGCCGCACATAGTCTCCCACAAGTCGTACCTCGTGCGCGGTAGCACGAACGTGTCTCAAAGCTATGTCCTGGATAATCCGCCGTGTAGGCTTTTACCATATCATTGAGATGCGACGCCGCTTCCGCATCTAGCAAATTATCGCCATTATACGGATTGCCTTCCACTATCCCATAAAGCGAAGAAATACTTACTAGCTCGCTACGCCGCGCGTCGATAAAATCCGTAGCCACCGTGAAATTCGGATTGATTAGCATAAGATAGCCATATTTCACTGTGCAGTTATCAGACGGTACATTAGTGACAGGGGCAAATTCTGTAGTAGGCGCCTGGCTTTGCTCCGGCTCAGGATCCGATTCTGAACCATCTTGCGAATCAGAACCAGTCTCCGTATTGGAGCCTAAATCTTCAGCGTCGTCATCCGTATTACTATCATTGTCATTACTCCACCCAAATGCATGCCGGATTTTATCCCACAGGCTAGGCTCTGGATCGTAATCATCTGCCTTCACCGGTAGACTATAATCATAATTGCCGATCTTTACTTTGAATGCACCATTTGACCCATTCATTTCTAGCCCCATCCGCTGCTCAGCCCCATTCCAGCCAATTACGGACAAATTCTCCTGCGCCCGAATCGGCACCTTACCCGTCCACCAGCTCTCATAATATCCTACTATTGCGCCCGCTCGCGCTACTTCCGTCTCAGTCACTAGGCTCTGCATTTTATTCACTAGATCCAGGCTCGTGTTAAACGATTCTTCCCTAGTCGCTGCGCCAAGTAGCGCCGTATCGACCACATGCTCTCCCATCAGATAGCTCGTAATCAGGCAATATCCTGATGCGTCACCAATCCATCCAGTCTTCACACCTACGATTCCACTCTGCCCTAGCAGAGCATTTGTATTATTGAGCGTCCCCGCTACCGGCACGTTATGACTTTTTGTATTGACGATTTCTGCCAGTACTGGATTTTGCATCACTAAATACCCGATACGCGCTAGTTCTGAAGCCGTACTAGTAGTAGCCGGGTCGAACCCGCTCGCATCCGAACCGATAGTCGTCTGCGTTAGTCCCAACTCACTTAGCATCTGACTCGCATATGTTCGATAATTTTCTAGCGACCCAAAAGCCCAAATCGCCAAAGTGTCTGCCATATTATTAGACGACACTAAAAACACCGAAATTAATGCATCGTACTCGCTTATTTCTTCGCCTGTTTGCACCGCAGTATAAGAGCCACCATTTTGTACATAATATATATAACGGTTATACATTTCTTCGTCAATCGTAATTGTCTCACCCGGAGTACCTAGCTCAAAAGGCTTCTGCCGCATAATGGCAAGCCCCAGTATCATCTTCGCTGTACTAGCTGTCGGTCGCGCTGTGTCGGCATTCGCTTCAGTAGCTACCGCTCCATCTACCGCCACTGCATAACTCTCGCTCGTTACGGCGCGCAGATTCTCTAGGCTATTAAATTCCGGCAATTTCAATGAGACTTCCTGCTCCAGCCGAGCGTCCATCGTTAGCACTCTAATCGTGAGCCAGGTCAAAAAACCTACCACTATCACTACCGATGCTATTATTATAGGCATCTTAGGCCCCTTTCCTAGCAACTTTTTTATATTTATCACTACTGCTCCTTAGAAGCGCGCATACGTGGGTATTCCTCAATTAGTACTCTAATGCACCCAGCTATCGGTATCGCGATAATTGCGCCAAGTAGGCCAAACATATCCATACCAATCGTCACTGCGCATAAGATGATTAGCGGGCTTAGGTTCAGTGCACTACCCTGGATCTTTGGTGAAATAACATTGTTCTCCACCTGCGTATATAATATATATATAATAGCAAACACACCACCCGCAACCGGGTTAGAGAAGAATAGCAGGAGCGTTACTAATGTACCACCGATAAACTGCCCAAACATTGGGATCATATAGAATAGCATTGTAATCATCCCCATCGGTATCGCGAGACTTGGCGAAATCCCAAGTATCAGCGACAAGATAAATACAATCACAATCGTCGCACAGCCATCTAGGATTGCAATCAT
Source organism: Candidatus Nanosyncoccus sp. (assembly GCA_045629825.1). Lineage (GTDB taxonomy): Bacteria > Patescibacteriota > Saccharimonadia > Saccharimonadales > Saccharimonadaceae > Nanosyncoccus. The sequence continues at coordinate 22,223 of JAZQRY010000033.1, forward strand.
AATCTGACGGGAGACATATGTAGACACCACATCTGCCATCCGCATCACTACTCTTCTACCTTCCTTTACCGACTCATTATTCTTGTCACGCCCGCCTAACCAATTCCACATTTCGTCTAGAATCTTCGGACCTTCGAGTAAAATCAGCAGTGTCAGTATTAAGACTAATACAATATTCATTATAATACTCGCCACTCCGCCTACGCTAGAAATCAGATTTGGTCCTACCGCCCCCATTATCGTGTTAGACAAATTAGTTAATGCATTCTGAATCTCCGAATGTAGATCCGAAATCCCGAAATTCTTACCAAGCGAATTTACGCCATCCCAGCCGCCAAAAGTATGCTCAAACATTTCCGGGAAATTATTGATGAATTTCGACGTCTCATTTACCACTACAGGACCAATCACCGCAATAATCCCACCTACTATTATCACTACAATCAAGTACGCCATTACAGCCGATAGCGTCTGATGCTTCTTGTCCTTACCAAAATGCTTTGTAAAGAAATTATTGACCGCCCGCACCAAAGGCTTCAATGCTAGCGCTAAGAAGATGGAAATTCCAATTATGACCAATCCAGTCGCGGCCTTCTCTATAAAAAGAAAAAATACAGCAATTATTACCGGTATCATCCAGAACTTAACGAATGTCCGTGTATTTGTCTCAATTTGCTTGGTCATAAACCTCCTTTTATAGACTTATTGTAGCACAAATGGTATAATAATGTAAACATTTTGGAGACATATTTGTGAAAATACTTATGCATACTTGCTGCGCCCCCTGCAGCGTATATTGTATCGATAGCCTGAGACAGGAAGGTATCGAGCCTACGCTTTTTTGGTATAACCCCAATATTCATCCTTTTATCGAATACAAGACCCGCCGTGATTGTCTCAAGGATTATGCCAAGCAGGTTGACGCCGAGCTGATCATCCGTGAAGAATACGGGCTAGATGAATTTTGTCGCAACGTAGTAAACGACATTCCGAATCGCTGCGTCAATTATTGCTATCCCAAGCGCCTGGGTGAGACCGTGCGCTACGCTGCCGAACATGGCTACGACGCTTTCACTACTACCCTACTCGTCTCGCCTTACCAAAAACACGAAGAATTAAAAGCAGTATGTGAAGAATTATCCCGTCTCTCCGGCGTCAAATTCCTTTATCGTGATTTTCGTGTCGGCTTCCGCGAAGGTCAGAAAAAAGCACGCGAGCTCGGTATGTATATGCAAAAGTATTGCGGTTGCATTTTTTCAGAAGAAGAAAGATATCAAAAACAAATCGCCAAAGCAATTTCCGAAAACCAGCCAAAAAGTGTGTTATAATTATCTCGCAAGCATAAACGAAATAGTTATGACAATAAATAAATATCTATCAACCAAGTATTATTTAGGAATAATATTATTTATTACTGTATTTATTATCAATAATTCTTCTCTTGCAAACGCATTAACTTACCAAGATACCCTAGACACTTCCTTCACCTTCAACTCATCTATTGCAATCACTTTGTCTTCATCCGACTTAGTGATTTCCGAGCTTACGCCTAATACCTATGCTGATAGTAATGTTATTACTATTACTGCAGCATCTAATAATCCTACTG
>JAZQRY010000034.1:0-5398 GCA_045629825.1 Candidatus Nanosyncoccus sp.
GATGTGTCGCTAACATTATTTTTCCACCCCTTAAAGTCATAGCAGCTGTGAGCCTTCCGCGTAATTGAAGCCGAATCGCCATACCAGACAGTACTACTATTAGGATTACCTACTACGCCAGCCACGGAGGCTCCCGCTGTATTAATTGCTACTCCAGACAAAGTGCGTTGCTGTCTTTCATAGACCGCATAAATCGTAGAGTCATATCCCATGCCGTAGGCAGTATAGCTGTTGCCGCCCGAAGGAGTACCGCTATAGCGATCGCTTCTCCAGCCCTTAAATGTATAGCCCGCTTTGCTATCGCTCCATACTGTGGCGTTTTCACCGTAACTAACCGTCGAGGACTTAGACGAAAGGTCTGGCATTGATGATCCATCTGTGGTTACCGGTACGGCCGTAAGGGTGACTGCCTTCAATCTTCTGAACTGGCCTTTAATGTCCTGAACGTCACTAGGGGCTGTTAAATATAAATCATAGTATTCATACGGGTCGCTAAACCCTGCGTAAGATACCGAGATTGATGACCCTTCCAGTCTCTCAAGATATGGACACAACAGCGGAGTCTGCTGACACTCAAATAGTGGAACTCCGTCGTAGTAATGCATCCCGACATTTTCGCAGATTTCTCTACCATTTCGGTAGCAATCACTACCCCACGAAATGCCTAATTCGAATTGGGCGGTATCGTACGGATTCTGCGGAACGCCTTCCATACCTGCCGTGCCGTAATAACAATCCCACCAAACTCCCACCCAGTAAATGCCAGTTACTAAACTCGTATTGTTTGATGACATGCTTACGGCCGAAGCATTATGTAGCCCAACGCCGCCAAATAGCAAAAATCCTAGGCATAGGCAACCTAGAAGGGTAAATGCAATCTTTTTTCTCATTATTTATTCTCCTTTGCTTGAGCTTCTGCTCTTTTTCGCTCAAATGCTTCTTGTGCTTCGTTGGCTAAATTGTTGTACCTTTGCTGGATTTCGGACTCGCCTAGTTTCCCCGCAGTATTAGCTATTAGCGTATAAACCTTCTGACGGTTAGTGTCACCTAAGCTACTGAAGTCAATTTTTACAATTTCATTTATGGCTTCTTTTCCGTATCCTTTTGAGCTCAGCGTGTCAAGCCAGTCCAATATGTACATACTGACCCGAGTTTCGTTCTTTTTCTGCATCCATTCTTCTACGGCACTACGATATTTTTGATTAATTGCATTTGTGTCGACATTGCCTGCTTCTAACATCTGTTTGATTTCTTTCTTGATCTTGTAGAATTCTTCCGTGCCGCGCGCGTCTTCTATTTGAGCTTCATTCATCCCGTCATGATAAAGTGCCGCTTTTATTTCTTCTTCACTCATATTCTCGAAGTCTGGCATTTGGATGGTTTGTACTACTTCGCCTTCCTGAAATTTGCGCCCATCAAGCGATTGCGTGTCGCCTTGCGAAGTATCATCGCTTTGATTATTGTTTTGACTATTATTTGGGTCGTCGCCTTGATTGTTGCGATTATTATTTAATACAAAAATATTTGCAGTTCCAAGGCCAACTGCAATCACACACAGAATGGCTAGTATCGCCATTAGTGGAGTGTTATTTCGTTTCACACCTTCTCCATCCATACTTATTATGTTATCACAAGCAATATGAATTATGCAAGACTTTTATGCTTTTTTGTTGAACTTTTATTTGCCGTAGTAGCGAGAGAGAAAAGTAGCCTTGTACTCTTGGAAGGTGCCGCCCATGAGCGATTCGCGAATTTGGTCGACAGTCTTCACTACGAAATGTTCATTATGAATACTGGCTAAGACTTTGGCGGTGATTTCGTCGGTCTTGAATAAATGATGAAGATAAGCTCTATTGTAATATTTACAACATTCACAATCGCATTCTGGCATGAGCGGAGTAAAATCGTGGGTATATTTAGCGTTCTTAATATTAATACGGCCATCCAGCGTATATAGGGAGCCGTTGCGAGCCATTCGAGTAGGACCGACGCAGTCAAAAGTATCACAGCCGAATTCAGCGCCGACAAATAAGTCAATCGGCTCTTGACCCATACCAAGGAGATGACGAGGTTTATCTTCAGGCAAGATGGAATTGACGGTCTTTAGCATTTCGTCCATACCTTCCGCCGTAAATACTCCGCCAATACCGAAGCCGTCGGGATTCTTACTCTTACAATACTCGGCTGACTCAGCACGCAGGTCATTAAACGTGCCGCCCTGAACTACGGCATAGAGATATTGCTCATTCGCCGCGCTTTTCGACAATTTCTCGTGTTCGGATACACAACGGTCGAGCCAGGCGTGCGTGCGGAGCATGGCTTCTTTCATGTCATCGTAGGATTCAGATTTGGCGAGATGGTCGAAAGCCATGTGGATGTCGGCGCCAATCTTCCATTGGTCGCGCATGCTGGATTCGGGGGTCATTTCGAAATTACGCCCGTCGATATGGGATTTAAATTTTACTCCATGTTCGCTGATTTTTACATTGGGCAGGGAAAAGATCTGGAAACCACCCGAGTCAGTAAAGGTTGGACCGTGCCAGCTACTAAATTCTGCTAGTCCACCCGCTTCTTCGATCAAATCCGATCCAGGGCGGAGAATTAGATGATAAGTGTTGGCGAGAATAGCTTGAGAGCCGAGCTCTTTCATTTCTTTCATAGTAAGTGCTTTGACGGCAGCTCGAGTAGCAGCGCCGACGAAGGCCGGTGTCTTAATATCGCCATGGGGCGTATGGATTACGCCTACGCGCGCTAGGCCGTCACGTTTTTCGATATCGAATTTTAACATATCAGCATTGAATCTCCATAACTTAGAAAATTATACTTCTGCTCGATGGCGTGCTCATAAGCGTGCTTGAGATGATCCCAGCCCGCGAAAGCGCTGGCGAGCATCAAGACAGTGGATTTGGGTGCGTGGAAATTAGTCAGAAGCGCGTCGACAATCTTAAACTCAAAGCCAGGATAAATAAAGATATCATCTTCACCACTTATCTTGCCGGTCTTGGCATAGTATTCGAGCGTGCGAGCTACCGTAGTGCCGAGCGCGACAACCCTTTTCGCGTTTTTTATCGCGTCGATTGTATCTTGCGGAATATTGAACCACTCGGAATGCATTTTATGATCTTCGATTTTGTCGCTTCTGATAGGGAGGAAGGTGCCGAGACCGACGTGCAGGGTAAGGTATTTGACAATGACGCCTTTCCGCTTTAAGCGATCTAGCAAGTCTTCGGTCATGTTGAGACTAGCGGTAGGAGCAGCGGCGGAGCCCATATGCTTAGCCCAGACGGTCTGATAGCGTTTTTTGTCGCTTTCGGTAGCGTCGCGATGGAGGTACGGCGGAAGGGGAACGGTGCCGTATTTTTCGGCGAGAGCCGCCAGCGGGGTTTCCGATTCAATCTCCGCGATGCCGTTGCCTAGAATGCGAGTGACGATGAGAATATGCTTTTCGCTAATCTTCAGGGCGCGTCCGGTCAGCCCGTCGCCACGGGTGACCGGCGCTACTTCTCGCGCTGCCGCGCTCCGAACCCCCTCAGATTCAGCGGAAAGCATATTCTTCGTCATGATTCTTAGCCTGTCGCCTTCATGGGGTTTGCCGCGGTACATGACGCGCTGCGGCTCGTCGCCGTGTTTCTCGAGAACGACGAGTTCGCGTTTACGGCCGTCCGGGAGGGTGCAGAAAAGACGGGATCGCATCACGCGAGTGTCGTTTAATACTATGACGTCGCCAGGGTTCAGATAGTCGGCCAGGTCGCGATAGTGAGAATCTTGGATGGCGCCAGTATTGCGGTCGAGTACGAGTAGCCGAGTAGTGCCCCGTTCCTTAGGCGGAAACTTGGCGATACGCTCGTCTGGTAAATCATAATTATAATCTGATACTAGCATATTTCTTTATTCATTAATAATAGTGGGATTGCAGACTTTTACGGCGCGAAGACCGATAGAAGTCTTGACTTTATGAGTGTGACGCGGTAGAATTAATGTAGGTTAGTTATTTCTTCTGGTTATTCCAGAAGAAATTTTTTTGATCTTAAATAGACCAAAGAGGATTGGAATTTCGGTTTCTTTTCTCACTCCAACCTCCTTTCTCTCCGCGCAGACTTCCAAAATGCAATCCCACTAGGGAAAGTATACCACCTGCCGAAGAGAAATTCAAGGTGTAGGATTTGCTTAAGGTTCCCAAATTCAAGGTCTTGTAGGTAAGGGAAATTTATAATACTGCTATACATCTAATACTGTTTCCGTAGTCGCGACTGCCACTGCCGGCTGGGTAGATACTGCTCGCATACACGTACATGCTGTACATGTCGCCGTTACTGATCCGCGTAGAAGACCACCAGCCGCCGTTGGAGCCCTGATTGTCGGGCGAGCCACTGTCGAAGTAGCCAGAGAGGGGCAAGGAGAGAGCGTTGCGGTAGTTAGCTACAGCTGTAGTATCTGAAGTTGAACTAGTAGAGCCATAGATTTGATTAGCTAAAGCACTGAATTCGCCACTAATACTGCCTGTAGGTAGTCTCCAGCCTTTCGGGCAGATATCTTCGGTGGCATTGCCGGTTGATGTACCTGCACTAGTACCACTGCCGTAGCAATAAGAGCCTGCCGTAGCGGCGCAGTAGTTATAATAGCCACCTACTTTATTATTGCCTTGCCCATTAGTAGGAGCATTACTTGGGACAATGTCTTTATTAGATATGTTTACTAGTGGTGCGGAGTAGGAGTAAGAGCTAGTCCAGTTAGTTACGCCATCTGAAGCATATTTGTAGGTTGGATCACCATCAGTAGTAGAACCTCCACCGTTTTTGAGATAGCCGAGAGTAATGTTACTTGCGTTGGTGTTACCTTCATTCATATCATCTATTTTGGCTACTACATCTAGGGCTAGGTTGTCTAGCATCCAACATCTACCATCAGCAAGTTTACTCACGGTATATTCTTGCCAATCACGACTGTCTGCTAATGCGATAGTGTCACCTGCAGACATATTGCTACAAGTAGTAGAAAGCTGGTTGGCTGCGAATTGTTGCATCGTCGGTGGATCTCCCCAAATCGCATAAAGATTCAGCGTAGTATTACTCGCTACAGTACTAGGAGCTATTGTATCGGTTGGACTGTAGAACTCCCCATCACTACACTCAGTTTGGCTTGTATTAGTAGTGCACCAACCTTTAAGGACTTTGTTTGTTGGTGGAGTAAAGGTACTAGTAGCTAGTGTATGGTCTTCGTAGTTAGGTATGCTTGTTTCGCCTTCCATAGTACCAGAACCACCATTGGCATTATATGTAATGCTGTAGGTACCAGCTGCAAAGGTATTAGGATGCACCATAATGTATTTAACTTGTCCAACGTAGGTATCTGCTACTTGAGTACTAGTAGCGTAAGCTGCATAGGTAGTAGTTACTTT
>JAZQRY010000035.1:0-3047 GCA_045629825.1 Candidatus Nanosyncoccus sp.
AAGCAAGTACACGGTCCAGCCAAGCTAGCCACTGAGGGACTTTTCCTGGGCACTAATGAATATAGAGGCAACAAGAAGCCTATCTATCTACAAGAGAAAGACCGACGCCGTCACATGTATGTAATCGGGCAGACCGGTATGGGTAAATCTGTATTTCTCGAAAATCTCGCTTTCCAAGACATGTGTGATGGTCGTGGCTTCGCCTTTATCGACCCCCACGGTGATGCCGTCGAAGCTCTTCTTCAAAGAGTCCCCGAAGAGCGTATCGACGATGTTATCTATTTTGATCCTGCCGATATCGAACACCCTGTCGGCATGAATATGTTTGAATACGCTTCTGAAGATCAAAAAGACTTCATCGTCCAGGAAGGAATCAGTATGTTACAATCTCTGTTTGACCCTCAAAATCAAGGCTTCTTCGGTCCACGCGGTCAGCACATGTTCCGAAACGCTGCCCTTCTCTTGATGGCCGACCCTGCTGGTGCCACCTTTATCGATATCCCTCAGTGTTTCACCGACCCTGAATTTGTCAAATCTAAATTAAAGTACGTCACCGATAAAGCTGTCTACGATTACTGGACTAAAGAATTCCCGCAATCTCAAAAATCAAACGATGCCGGCGAAGTTATTACTTGGTTTGCCAGTAAATGGGGTCCATTCCTAGCTAATACCATTATGCGTAATACCTTGGGTCAGGTTAAATCCGGCTTCAATATTCGCGAAATCATGGATAGTAAGAAGATCTTCCTAGTTAACCTTTCCAAGGGTCGTCTAGGCGATATTAATGCAAATCTACTGGGTATGATTTTCGTAATGAAATTCCAGCAAGCCGCTATGAGCCGCCAGGATATCCCAGAGAACGAGCGCCAGGATTTCTGTCTTTACGTCGATGAGTTCCAGAACTTTGCCACCGATAGCTTCGAATCTATCCTAAGCGAAGCCCGTAAATATCGCCTCAATCTCATTGTGGCTAACCAGTTTATGACTCAGCTCACCGAAAAAATTAGGGAAGCACTTCTCGGTAACGTTGGTACTATTATTTGTGGCCGTATTGGTGTGACTGATGCAGAACTAATGGTTAAGGCATTTACACCTACCTTCACCGCTGAAGATCTCACTAAGACCCCGAATTTCGCCGCTGTCGCCAAAGTGATGATGTTTGACATGCCGTCCGCTCCATTTACTATGAGCCTCCCAGCCCCAATGGGCGAGCCTAATGAACAGCTTATGGATAGCCTTAAAGCTTACTCCGCCACTAAGTATGGTCGCACTCGTGCCGAAGTGGAGCAAGAAATTGAAGCTCGTTGGTCTGCTGCTGAAAAAGCCAAAGGCGGTGAAATGGGCTCACCAGACGACCTACCAGCCACGCAAGCTCCAAACCCGCCTATTGCACCGTCTCAGGCACCCAACACGCCTCCTGCGGCCTCTCAGGCATCAAATAGCGGCTTTTTAGACGGCTGGTTAAATCAAAATAAATAATATCAAATAGCTTAACTTGCTTGATTTTTCCTAATCTTAGGTGTATAATAGGGAAGTATATTTAAGAAGAGGTATTATAAATGGCTAATAAAGCAGGCGATTATGATTCGTCCGAAATTAGGGTGCTCGAAGGATTGGAGCCAGTCAGGCTTCGTCCAGGCATGTATATCGGTTCCACCGGCTATGACGGCTTGCATCATCTGATCAAAGAGATCGCTGATAACTCTATCGACGAAGCAATAGCGGGTTATGCCAATAAGATTGAGATCACTATCTTAAAAGATGGCGGCGTCCGAATTGATGATAACGGCCGTGGTATCCCTGTAGATATCCACCCCAAGACCAAGAAGTCTACTCTTGAGACGGTCCTTACCGTACTTCACGCTGGTGGTAAATTCGGTGACGGCGGTTATAAAGTATCATCTGGTCTCCACGGGGTCGGCTCATCCGTGGTGAATGCTTTATCTGAGCATATGATTGCCGAAGTCTACCGAGATGGCAAAACTCACCACATCGAATTTGACACCGGCAAACCCACTATGGAGCTCAAAGTTACCAAAGGCGGCCCCCGTTCATCTGGTACATCTATTACTTTTTATCCAGACGCCTCCATTTTTAAAGAGACTACCACCTTTGACTACAATTGGGTTTCGAATTACGCTCGTCATCAAGCCTATCTTACTAAAGGCATCCTTATCTCTGTTATTGATGAACGCACAGGGAAGCACGAATCCTTCTACTTCGAAGGTGGCATCAAGAGCTACGTCAAGCGCCTAAACAGCGGTAAGGAAGTTCTCTCTGATGATATCTTCTATGTTGAAAAGCAAGTTAAGGAAGCCGAGATCGAGATCGCTCTCCAGTACAATGATACGTTTACAGAGATTATGAAGCCCTTTGCTAACAACGTTTTAACCCCTGATGGCGGTATGCATGTCGTGGGCTTTCGCATGGGGCTTAACCGCGTCATTAATGACTATGCTCGCAAAAATGGGCTCTTAAAAGAGAAGGAAGACAATCTTTCCGGCGACGATATCAAGGAAGGGCTTACCGCTGTTGTTCTGGTTAAGCTCCCTGATCCCCAATTTGAAGGTCAGACCAAGAATAAGCTTGGCAACCCCGAAGTCCGTGGCTATGTAGCTCAGGTTATGAACGAATACTTTGCCTATTATCTCGAAGAGAATCCCGCCATCGCCAAGAAGATTGTTAACAAAGCCACTCTAGCTGCTCGCGCTCGCAAAGCTGCTCGCGCCGCCAGAGATAACATCATTCGTAAAGGTGCTTTTGAAGGGCTAAATCTCCCATCTAATCTATCCGATTGCTCTAGTCGCCACCGCGAAGATTGCGAATTGTTCATTGTAGAGGGTAACTCCGCTGCTGGCACCGCCAAGGAAGGCCGCAACCCGCAGATTCAGGCCATTCTGCCACTAAGGGGTAAAGTTCTAAATATCGAGCGTGCCAGACTGGACAAGATGCTTGCCAACCAAGAGCTAGTCTCCCTTATTAAAGGGCTCGGTGTGGGTATTGGCGAACAATTCAATCTAGACGGCTTAAGATACGACAAAATTATC
>JAZQRY010000036.1:0-8579 GCA_045629825.1 Candidatus Nanosyncoccus sp.
GCCGTCTTCGCCCCCACTCCCTTCAAAGTCTCCACTGGTGCGTATAAATCCATAACCTAATTATAGCACACGCGGATAGAATGCTCTTGACAGGGCTGTGCGGGACAGATAGAATAAAAGTAATATCTACATAGCCAGCTACCGTGACCGCGACGGCGGATACAGTATCAGATGCGTCATGCCTTGACCACTCCACTTCCCCGTGCTATCATAAAACTATAATCATCGGCCAAGTCGGGATTAAGTAGTTTAGATTGGTTCTAGAGCTCACGGAGGGGGGCGAAAAATGAGTACGCGAGATTACGAGCCGGTAGCTAGGAAGACACAGCGAACTATTGACCATCGTGGTTGGGCGAAGTATGAGTTGATCCTAAACGATACTATCGTCACGCCCGAAGGCAAGACGCTCTATCGAATTCGAGCCATAGCCGATTTCGGCAATGTTAAAGCCGGACAGTTGGGTGGCTATATCGAGTCGGAGAGCAATCTGTCACATAAGAGCGACTGCTGGGTTTACGACGGCGCTATGGTCTACGACGACGCCCATATCTTGGGCGACGCTCGCATCTTTGACCAGGCCAAAGTCTACGGTCACGCCATCGTCTGCGACGAGGCCTGGGTCTATGGCCAAGCCGAAGTATTTGGGCATGCTAGCGTCGGTGACATGGTCCGCATTCTCGGCTGCGCCAAAGTTCACGGTAGTATCCGTGTCTACGGCGAAGCCTGGATCTTCGACTCCACCGTCATTAGTAACAACGACTAGCCCCAGAACCAAAAACGGCGCCCACCAGGCGCCGTTTTCCATTACCTACTTCGCTCGCTTTGAATGAAATTCGCGCCATTTGGCGATTTCGCCGTGATTGCCAGAAAGGAGCACTTCCGGCACCTTCATTCCACGGAAATCTTCTGGGCGCGTGTATTGCGGATATTCTAAATTGTCTCCATCCGAAAACGATTCAATCTCGGCCGATTTCTCGCCTCCAAGCACCCCTGGAATTAATCTCACTACCGAATCGATAATAATTAGCGCCGGCAATTCCCCACCTGTTAAGACATATTTGCCTAGCGAAATCTTATAGTCTACTAACGATAAAATCCTTTCGTCATACCCCTCATAGTGTGGGCACAGAATTATGTAATGAGCGCTGGCTTCTGGAGAATTGGCTGGACTCGACCCCGAATGGGGTGCGAGCGCTCTTGCAAAATCTTGATTCCATGTCTCACCTACGGGCGTTGGCAAGATGACCTTCGCTGTCGGATCCTTCTCTTTTACGGATTCTATCGCAGCGAAAACAGGTTCGCAGCGAAGTAACATGCCGTCTCCACCCCCGTAAGGAGTATCATCTACTGACTTATGTGGGCCAATGCCAAAATCACGTAAATCCACAAAATCGAACTCCGCCAAGCCCTTCTCCGTAGCTTTCCACATCATTGAAGTCTTGAGATATGGCTCAATAGCCTCCCGAAACAGCGTAATAATCGTAAATTTAATCATACCCCTATTATACCACGAAAAAGACCACCTTGTGGTGGCCTTTCCCCGCTGTTACGCGCCCACCCGCGGGGCACATTGGTTTGTTTTAATCCGCTGTTTTTGTTTTTAATGTAAGTCTCCACACTCCACTAATCACTCAGTGGAACCCCTGTGAAGCGTACCAGCTTACTTTAATAATAAAGCATAAGCACATGGCTGTCAAGCATTTTTTGCACTTTTTTGACAAAAAGTCATATACATGTGCAAAAGTAAGCATTTTCTGGTATAATATTAATATGTTTGTAGATAAAGCGAAAGTGAGTTTAAAGGCTGGTAAAGGCGGCGATGGTGCCGTGTCTTTTCGCCGCGAGATTTACATCCCTAAGGGCGGTCCGGATGGTGGTGATGGCGGTCGCGGAGGGAATATTGTTTTTCGCGCTGATAAGAATACTAATACGTTGATTGACTTCCGCTTTACGCCAATCTTAACCACCGAAAATGGCAAAAACGGCTCAGGACAACGCTCCGCCGGCCGGAGCGGTAAAGACCTCATCATAGACGTTCCAGTTGGAACCGTGGTGTACAAAATCGGCGAACAAAAAGAGCTGATCGCTGATTTGGTAGCGGATGGTCAAGAAGCCATCATCGCCAAAGGTGGTGCCGGGGGATTCGGGAATGCGCATTTTAAGTCCAGCACTCGCCAAGCCCCAATCATCGCTGAAGTGGGCGAGCCAGGCGAAGAATTCGAAGCCGAGCTAGAGCTTAGGACTATGGCCGATGTGGGCCTAGTAGGGCTCCCCAATGCCGGTAAATCAACCTTTCTCTCGGTAGTGAGTAACGCCAAGCCCGAAATCGCCGATTATCCCTTTACTACGCTTACTCCGAATCTTGGCGTAGCCACCATTGATGGACAAGATTTGTTAATCTCCGATATTCCAGGACTAATTGAAGGCGCATCTGAAGGCAAAGGCTTGGGGCATGAGTTCTTGCGCCATGTCGACCGCACGGCGGTATTGCTTCACCTTGTCGACGTATATAATGACGACGCCGGCACAGCTTACGAAACTATTAGAGAAGAGCTCGAAAAATATTCCGATCTCGCTTCCCGCCCCGAGATCGTCGCGCTAACCAAATGCGAAGGCGTAGACGACGATATCATTAAAATGCAAATGTCATCCATTCTCGAGAAAAATCCCGACGCCCGAATCTTCCCTATCTCGTCTTCCGCCCACTTAGGAATCAAACAACTCCTTCGCGAACTCGCACAGATCATAATAGCAAATCAAGAAGCAACGCTTTCATCTCGCTCGGGGGCGCGTCCAGCCAGCCCGTCGCCACGGGTGGCTGGCGCTACTCCTCGCCTTGCCAGGCTCCGGATCCCCCTTCGCCAAGATGCAAGCATTGCTTCTGACTCGCATGATGATGTGCCAGTCATTAGTTTGGACCCAAGCCAAATGAAAGACACTTGGACGGTCGAGAAAGTCGCAGATGAAGATAAATTCATCGTGAAGGGTGAGAAGATCGAGAAATTCGCTCGTCGTACCGATCTGGATAATTATGCCTCTGTCAATCGTTTGAGAGATATCATGAAGAAAATGGGCATCCGCGCTGAGCTTACCAATCAGGGCGCAGAGCCAGATTCTATTATCGAGATTGCAGGCAAAGAATTTACTTTAGTCGAAGACTATTAGTGGATGTAGTTAAAGTTCCCTACTGCACTAGCCGGAATAGTGGAACGGATGGCACGATATGGGATGCCATAGTTCATTTCTGATACCACGATGGAACCGTCGGGGTTTACGGCTTCTACATAGCCTACGTGGCCAGCCCAACCGGAGCTCGTCTGGAAGATGGCACCTGCGGATGGTGTACGGTTAACGACGTATCCGTCTGCTGCTGCGCTATAGGCCCAGGAATTTGCATTACCCCAGGTAGATGGAACGCTACCACCTCGCTTATACCATGCCCACTGCGTACACTGCCCAGCACCGTATGGACCACCAAGATTATAGAACCAACCAATCACTTCAATATTCTGCCGCTCCGATGTACTACCAAGATAAGTGTAGGTATAAGTGTTGGTCGGCCGGACCACTACTGGTGCAACATATTCCGGTCGCTCTGTCTCAGGGAGAGTACCGTCTTTAATCACGATCTGCATGCCATCTGACAGTCCTGATACCTCGAGATCGTTAAGAGCGACAATCTCAGCCACCGAAGAGCCGTACTTCTCGGCGATAGATTCTAGGGAGTCATCAGCCTTTACAGTATATACAATACCTGGCGTGCTAGGTAGCTTCAAAATGGTACCAACTGGTATCTCGGCTGTCTTAAGCCCGTTAGACCAACGTACTTGGTTGGCATCTAAGCCAAATTTGGCAGCAATCGTATTGGCGTCTTCGCCTTCACCTACTTCGTATTCAACAATACCCCTAGAAGCCGCTACATCGGTAATATTTGGCTTTTCGAGCTTGCCCGAAGCAGTCTGGCCCGAATCGCGCATAGTGTTCGTAATTACATAGTTCGACGCCACATCTCCAGCGCTAGCTAGTCTAAGAGCATCTGATAAATCAGCTACCGTATAGAGCTCGGACAGCTGGTCGATTGATACATTACTATAATCGTCAGCCGCAAAAGAACTCAGGCTCAAGTTTACTTCGGAACTCTGCTTATCAATTGACCCTACGGATACTAGCACTAGCGTAGCACCCCCCACAATCACGTAGGGTAACGCTTTTTTGAATTTATTTAGATCGAATCTCTTTCGTTTTCTTGTCATAGTGATACATTGCAGAGACTTTGACAATGGTCATAAGCATTTTGATTATGCTCAGCCTCTGTATAACTATAATACATCATTCCATCGTCTCCTGTCAAGAAGTAAAGATAAGAAGTGTCCGTAGGATACGCCACCGCCAGTAGTGCATTCAGGCCCGGATTAGAGATCGGACCACAGGGCAACCCCGCATAAAGCCTGGTATTATAGCACGAATCGACCGCCAGAGCGGCTTGATTATCGGTATACGTCTCTCTATTAGGATCGATGGTGTCTAGCGCGTAAGATACTGTTACGTCGCTTCCAAGGGGCATTCCGTAGGCCAAACGGCTTAGGAAAACTTGGGCCACTGTCGCCATCTCTGGGCCAGGAGACTCTTTTTGCACTACCGAAGCTAAGGTTATACCCTCGTACAGGGATAACCCCTGCGCGGCGTACTTATTTACTAGATCATTATCTTTTATGACTTGCTCTGTGCCTTCGAGATATTGGATCAAAATATCCTTTACTCTGTCCGATTTATAAAACTCGTGCGTTTCGCCAAAGAGATAACCTTCGAGCGTCGCTCCTTCTGGTCGCCCCTGTAAGAAGCTAAAATCATAATCTGCCGCAAAAGCCTCATCTATCTCTGTTTTCGAGTAGCCAGCCTTTTCTAGGCTCGCCTTAATGTCGAAAATCGTCTCCCCTGGTACAATAGTAAAAGTAAACACCTCTGGTTCCATTTCGGCTTCGAGCTGTGCGAAGTAGGCTTCGCGCTCGGCGGCTACCTTATTCTTATACCATATCACTCCACATACAACCCCGCCAGCAATTAACGCCAAAAGAATCACCCCTATTAGCACTTTGCTCACCATCCCCATTTTATGCTTTGTTTTTGGCTTTTTTGAAGGACTATTCTCTGGTGCGCTTGCCTTATTGCCTATGCTTTCCAGAAAATCTTGCAATATAATCGCGGCAGCCTCGGCGTCTATTTCGCCTTTTTCGTAAGCTTTACCCCTAGACTTTAACCTCTCTTCGGCCATTACCGAAGTTAGCGATTCGTCTTGAAATCTCACCTTCGCCCCAGGAATCATTTGTATCAAGGTATTTGCGAAATTGCGAACATAGGTGGACTGGACGGTCTCGTTGCCGTCATTACTCCTAGGTAGCCCTATTACGAAGAAAGTAGTACCATTCAAACTGGCCATTTTGGCAATTTCCTGCCATTCTGAGCCATTTGCTTCGATATACCCGACTGGTACCGCAATTCTGGTCTCAGAATCAGCTCGAGCCACACCAATGCGTTTTTCGCCCACATCTAGCGCTAGAATACGCATTTTTACTCCTGTACTTCGAGAATTACAGTAATTTTATTGGGGTCACCAGGAATGGAAGTCACCCACGGGAAAGAAGTATTGATATTTACTGACGCTACGCCTTCGATATCCTTCAGGTCATGCTGTGCCTCACCGAGTCCCTTACCCTTCACCTTCTCTACGATATCGTTTTCGGTGATTTTCGGACCAGATGAGTAAGAAGTCTTCAATTTACCGGTGTAACCTCCGTCGGTCTGGACGAAATTCTCTACGAATGGATCTTTCATGGCGTAAATCTTCTTGCTCTCACCGAGATCTGCCTTCTTGGTGATGAATTCTTCTACCTTGGTCTTGTCAATCACATATACCGAAGTAGTGGTGGTAGCTTTGAGCGTCGGCTTGGTGCCCTCGCCTACTTCCTCGCCTACGGCAGGAGTAGACGTAGCTTCGCTAGTCTTTTGCGAGAAGCTCGCGTCAATTACGATTACATTATCACCTAAATCTTCGTATAATTTCTCCTTATTAGCGCTCTCGTTAGAAGAAGCTAGCTCGGATTTAGCCTTGTCGATATCGGACTGCTGGACAATGGTCTTTATATCATCAGTACCGCCACTCATGGCATTAGCGGAACGACCTGCTACCGGTGCAACTGAATCCCAGTTTTCGCGTGGCGAGATATTGTATTTTGCGCCTGGCTCGGCAGCGGTTACCTTTACTGTTGCATACATCACGCAACCTTCTTCATCGAATTGCTCCACCGTAGTAGTTTTAGTTACATTTCGACAAACACTTCTATCCTTGCCTCCATCATAGGACATAGTTACAGAATTATCGGCCACGAAAGTAAGACCAGAATTAGTAAATGTATCGCCAGCCTTGACTTGCACCGTACCACCATCGGAAGAAACGGTAGCAATTACGGTAATCTCCCCAGTCGCCTTCTCTCCAACATTCTTAGACCCAGTAGCCTCAAACGACACTTCCTGCGGAGTCTCAATTTTCTTCTCTTCTAGGTAAAATTTGCCCGACTCTGCATTTTCGTCAGTTAATTTGGTCACGAAACTCACATTCTCGGAGAAATTATTCTGATCAGTCTTGATGCCTACGGTTAAAGTAGCCTTCGGGGCGATCACTAGTGCCCATACCAGGAAAATAATTAACGCTACGCAACCAATTCCACCAAAAATCGCGATTTTCTTGTGGTCGGTAATCCAGGCAATGATCTTATTGGAAGACTTTGGCTTGTCGTCTTTCTTTTTGGATTTTTTGTCGTCTTTTTTGAATGGGTCCTCATCTTCTTCATCATCTTCTGACTCGGTAGCTTCGGGCTTTTGCTCCTTAACAGGCTTGGCAGGCGCGACTGCCTTTTTGGACTCCGCAATTTCTTCTTCAGGCTCGTCTTCTTCCATGACATCTTCGACTTCTACTGGCTCCCCCTTGGCAATATCGGCTTCAACTTTGGGAACTACTGGTGCACTCTGTAAATTTTTCGCCACCGGCAACTTCGTAGCGGCTGCTAGCTTCACGATCGATGGATCGGCTGTCACTAGTACGATAGTCTTCTCAGCCGAAGCGCCCGACTTCGCAATTAACTTAATATTAACGATGCTTCGAAAAACCCCAGCCTTCTTAGGCGGCACCAAGGCCACGATTTTAGACTTGGCTTTTTCTATTTTGGTGATGATATCAGTAATATCATCTTCCGGCTCAATGTATATTACATCCTTATTCATAATACAATTTTATCACATTTTGTTAAGCTTGTGCTAAAATATATATAAATGAGTCTATTTAAACGCGTTAATAAACCCAAAAAAGAAGTTAGCCAGGCGAATTTGGCGGAACTAGCTTTGCGCTCCATTCGAGATGGCGTAATTATTACGGATAAAGACGGCGTAATTAAGTTTATTAATCCCGCCGCTGCTACGATGACCGGCTATGGTAGTAAAGCTATCGATCTCGATTATGGTCTAGTAGTGAAGCTCGAATCAAAAGAAGGGCGCGAACTCTTGCCCGCCGAAGACCAACTAGCTGCCGCTATGAAATCAGGTCAGCCAGTCGAATCGTTCCAGGCTACGCTCATCGTGGCTGCATCTAATGACCGTATCCCGGTATCTATTTCTCTGACTGTGAGCGACGATGCATCTAAAGAGCGCATTATTACTCTGCGCGACATCGCGAAAGAACTCGCCGAAGAAGGTGAGCAGACCGAATTTATTTCTACTGCCTCGCACGAAATGCGCACTCCCGTGGCGACTATCGACGGTTATCTTTCGCTCTGTCTTAACCCACAGACCGCCACTATTGATGCACGTGCCAATAATTATCTTACTGCTGCTCAGGCGGCTTCGAAGCATCTAGGCAAGCTATTCCAGGACTTGCTCGACGTCACCAAATTAGACGATAATCGTATCCGCCCCAATATGCAGCCAGTAGAAATGGTAAATCTCGTCGAACAAATCACCAATGATTACCAGTCGCAAGCTAAAGGGCTTAAGATTAATCTTAGCTTCGGCTCTGATTCTCCGGCCGCTTTTGGCGAAAATCGTCTGAAGCAAGTCGCCTATGGCTTTATTGACGTGGATTTCTTGCGTGAAATTCTAGGTAACCTAATCGACAATGCACTCAAATACACTCCCGAAGGTGGGTCGGTATATGTCAATGTGCGTGGCGATGGTGACCGTATATTAATAAATGTGACGGATACCGGCATCGGTATCTCACCCGAAGATATTGGGCATATTTTCCAGAAATTCTACCGAGCAGACAATTCTGACACTCGTACCATTGGCGGTACCGGGCTTGGGCTTTACTTGGTTAAGCAACGCGTTGAAGCGATGGGTGGCAAAGTCTGGGCCGAATCAGCTTTTGGCGGAGGCTCGACCTTCTACGTCTCATTGCCACGACTCACTGATGATGAATATGAGAAGCGCATGATTGCTGTCCGCAGCGTACAGATGAATAATCCTGCTCAGCCATCGGCTTCTGCACCTGCAGCTCAACCGGCAGCTCCCGTTCCTACAGTTCAGCCGGT